>NZ_JAKLRZ010000014.1:0-94752 GCF_021892025.1 Enterobacter cloacae complex sp. ECC445
ATCCATGCGCCTCGCCCCGGCCTACAGGAAACGCCTCAGCGATTTACAGCCGGACCAGGGCATCGCTGTAAGCCATTAATTTTCCCGAAGTCACATGCATCGCTTCAGGTATAACATTACTGGGGATCCCTCACCCCACAGGGAGAGGGAGATGCGCTACACCTTACTCGCCATAATCTCAATAATCTGCCGGTCCGTTGCCTGCATCGAGCGGCACGCCAGCGCGCACAGGTTTGCGATCGACTGCTACACATCGTGCGCCACAATCCCCTCGTTACCCGTCACGCCCGAGTCATCCAGCGCCATCATCACCGCTTTCCAGGCGCTACTGACGCTGGTTGAGACCTTCATGGCACAGCTGTTTGATGCCCCGTCGCAGATCATGCCGCTGACGTCGCCAATCATACTGCCGATCGCCGTCGCAATGGTCTGGTAACTGCCCCCCATCAGCCACGCCATCCCCGCCGCAGCGCCCATTGCCGCCGTTGTCGCCGCACACAGCGCGGAGAGGCGCGGAAGCTGGTAATGAATATAGATAGCCGACAGATGCGACAGCATCAGCGCCCGCGCCAGCCGTTCGTCATCAGCCTTAAGGTGCTCAGCGACCACGACAACCGGCATGGTGGCGGCGATCCCCTGATTACCGGAGCCCGAATTGCTCATCGCCGGCAGCGTCGCGCCGCCCATCCTGGCGTCCGATGCGGCGCTGGTGCGGATAACAATGTCTGACCCCAGATCCTGCGCCAGCCATCCGCGAGAACGCTGTTTACTGAGCGTTGCGCCTATGTGCAGCCCCCAGTGACCGCTTAAACCTTCGCGGGAGAGCGCATCGTTCAGACGCCCCGCATCGAGAATAAAGCGGATCGCATCGAACGGTATCTGTTCCACAAACTCAAGGATCTGCGAGAGCGTGGTGTTTGAGAGTACCGCCAGCGGATCGTTACTTACCTCGGCCTGCCGATCGTCAAGCCTGAAGCGCGTTTCGCCCTGACAAACCACTTCCACCACGCGGGTATGCCCCCCCGCAATGGTCACCATAGCCGAAGCCTCTCCGGCGTAAACGCAGGCACGCGAATAAAGGATCTCATCGCACGGCTCCTGCAATTTCACCTGCACCAGCCCGGCGTTGAGCATCGACCTGGCGCGCGCCAGCGCATCGGCGGTGGCGTCTTTCAGCACCTCCAGCCCCGCCTGCGCATTGCCACCGATGGCGCCCAGCGCCGCTGCAATGGGCAGCCCGACCATACCGGTACCGGGCACCGTCACGCCCAGCCCGTTTTTCATCAGATTTGGCGATACCCACGCCTCAATCTGCGTGACCTCCCCCGGCAGAAGGTCTGCGGCAATCGCACAGGCCAATGCCAGAGAAACGGGTTCGGTACACCCCAGCGCAGGCTTAACTTCTTCCTGCACCGCGCGAATAAATTGATTCCATAAAGGATGATTTTGCTCAGACATCGTTACGACCTTAATTACCCTCAGGAGAATGCGAGGAAAGGAGAAACACAAAGCAGCAGTCCGGTGATGATGATAATCACCAGCGATACGCCCTTATATTTATGCAGGGCCGGTACCTTGTGGACCAGCCATGCCGGGATCAGGCAACCCACCATGCCGAAGATAGGGCTACAGATGGAGGTGAAGCTCAGCACCGGCGCGTTCAGGACAATCGCGCTCCAGGCCAGCAGAATGGCGAACAGCATAATCCCGCGCTGGACGGCGTTCTCATTGATTTTCTCTGCCGGCATTTTGCGGTGCAGGATGTTCATGACGATCCCCTGCGTGGCCTCGCGAAAGCCGAGATAGACGCCGAAGAACGCGGTCATCACGGCGAAGATATTCAGGATCACGCTGACGATTTTGACCCAGCCCGCGCCGTCACCGCTGATAAACTGCGCCGCAATCGCCAGAGCCGAAATGTTCTGTTCGTACGCTTTAACCGCCTCATCGTGCCCCATCGCCAGCGTGAAGGAGACGGCGTAGAAAAAGACCGTCACAAACAGTATGCCGAAGGCAATATTCATCGCCCGCAGCGCTTTATGGCGCGCCACCTCCACGGATTTTTCCCGTGAACGGTATGAGATAACCATCGGGCTCAGGGTCTGAATAAAGAGAATCGAGGTTAAGGTAAAAGGCAGCGTAATGATGGCGTTTTTGATCAGCAGCCCCGCTGGCGGGAGCATGCCCACGTTGGCCAGGTGCCAGAGTCCAATCATCGACAGCCCCAGCGCCGCCACGACAAACAGCTTGGTAAGTACCATCAGGCTGGAGACTTTGAACAGCAGCTTTTCACCGCGTGAAGAAATCGCGACCAGAATGCAGATCAGGCATAGACCGTAGAATGGGTTCTCCGAGAGTAAACCGTCGGTCACGCCGAAGGTGTGCAAATACGAGGCGCTATCGTTGGTAATAGCCGTGGAATAGACAAACATCCAGATCACCAGCATCACGAAATAGAGCGCGCCTAACAAGATGCCCCAGTTTTTACCTAAATAGCCGCTAATTACGCTCGGGTAGTCTTTGCACTCCGGCGATTCCGCCAGCGTATTAATAAACAGGCGCTGGAACAGGTACATGGCCGGATAGCCAATTATTGATGAGAGCAAAAATACCCACAGCCCCATTAATCCTACCTGTACCGGGAGAAAAACAATCCCCGCGCCAATAGCCATCCCGATACTCATGATGACCCAGCCCGTGTCGGTGCTGTCGAATTTAATGGCCTCTTGCCACTCGCTTTCACTCATTCCCGCCCGCCTTGCCGCGGGGGAATCATTCACAATCACACTGCTGTTTGTTGCCGTATCCATGGGGCACTCGCTTATTTTGTAGGGTAAACAGTTGTTTTTATAGGGTTCCGATCGCCAGCGATTGCGAATCAGAGGGCAGCAGGTGCTTGTTATTGGTGTGGGAAGATCATATCCGCAGAGGCGGAGAAAAAAGTCATAATCTTTGTGTGGATTTTCAGAGGCTGGAGGAAAATTTGCTTTTATTCAGGTTTGAAATGTGGGATTTTTCTAAAAGTGACGACGTTCAAGAAATATAAACCCGCGCCATGCGCGGGCAGGAAATCACTCAGCCAGCGCGTTAGCCATATCGGTTCGAATCTGTTTACGCTGTTCCGGCGTTAACACCTGACTGACGTCGAAGTAATATTTCACGCGGTAATAGCGGGCCTGCTCTTCAATTTTGCTAAACGCGCTAAGCTGGCTCTTCACCGTGCTTTCGTCCCATTTGCCCGCCTGGAACATGTCGATCAGCGCGCGGTCCTTCACGCCCGTCATCGGGATCTTGCTGACGTTTTGTTCCAGCTGCTTATGCAGATCGTTAATCTTCTTAACCTGCTCGTTGCTGAGCTTCAGGTGCTGAACCAGCGGATCCTGCGATGGAGAAGGAGCTGCCTCAACGTTCGCGGCCTGCGCCGTAAAACTGCACAGGGCCAGCGCCGCGGCGGCCAACGCAATACGGGTCATTTTCATCATCTTATTATCCTTACATGCTGTGATAGGGAAGGGCAGACATATTGTTTTTCAAGAGCGGATGAATATGTGTGAGTAATTATATAAACAATTTTGTATGTTCGACGGGACAAAAAAATGCCCCCTGCGCTGAGGGGGCATGAGAACTGACTTTTATCAGATAGATTGGGTAAAGGTTCGCGAAATCACATCCTGCTGCTGCTCGCGCGTCAGCGCATTGAAGCGTACGGCATAGCCCGATACGCGGATCGTCAGGTTCGGATAATTTTCGGGATGAGCAATGGCATCCAGCAGCATCTCCCGGTTCATAACGTTAACGTTCAGGTGCTGCCCGCCCTCAATAGACGCTTCATGGTGGAAGTACCCGTCCAGCAGCCCCACCAGGTTGGTTTTGCGCACCAGCTCGTCCTTGCCCAGCGCCTGCGGCACGATGGAGAAGGTGTAGGAGATCCCGTCTTTGGCATAGGTGAACGGCAGCTTGGCAACCGACGTCAGCGAGGCCACCGCCCCTTTTCTGTCGCGGCCGTGCATCGGGTTCGCGCCCGGGGCAAACGGCGTGCCGCCGCGTCGTCCGTCCGGCGTGTTGCCGGTCTTCTGCCCATAAACCACGTTGGAGGTGATGGTCAGGATCGACTGGGTCGGTACCGCGTTGCGGTAGGTTGGCAGCGCCTGAATTTTCTTCATAAAGCGTTCCACCAGATCGCAGGCGATGCTGTCCACGCGATCGTCGTTGTTGCCGTACTGCGGATAGTCCCCTTCTATCACGAAATCGACCGCCAGACCGGTATGGTCGCGCACCGGTTTCACCGTGGCATATTTAATGGCCGACAGGGAATCCGCCGCTACCGACAGCCCGGCAATGCCGCAGGCCATGGTGCGATAGACGTCCCGGTCGTGCAGCGCCATCAGCGAGGCTTCGTAGCTGTACTTATCATGCATGTAGTGAATGAGATTCAGCGCGCTGATGTACTGCACCGCCAGCCAGTCCATAAAGTGATCGAGGCTCGCCATCACGGTGTCGTAATCCAGCACGTCGTCCAGCAGCGGCGCGGTCTTCGGGCCGACCTGAATCTTCAGCTTCTCGTCCACCCCGCCGTTGATCGCGTACAGCAGCGTTTTGGCGAGGTTGGCGCGCGCGCCAAAGAACTGCATCTGCTTGCCGATCACCATCGGGCTGACGCAGCAGGCAATGGCGTAGTCGTCGCTGTTGAAGTCCGCACGCATCAGATCGTCGTTCTCATACTGCAGCGAAGAGGTGACGATCGACACCTGCGCGGCATATTTCTTGAACGCGATCGGCAGCTGTTCAGACCAGAGGATCGTCAGGTTTGGCTCCGGCGCGGGCCCCATGGTGTGCAGGGTATGCAGATAGCGGAAGCTGTTTTTGGTCACCAGCGTGCGTCCGTCCAGCCCCATGCCGCCGATCACTTCCGTCGCCCAGATGGGATCGCCGGAGAAGAGCGTGTCGAACTCCGGCGTGCGCAGGAAGCGCACCATGCGGATCTTCATGATGAAGTGGTCGATCAGCTCCTGCGCCTGGACTTCATTCAGCCGCCCCGCCTGCATGTCGCGTTCGATGTAGATATCGAGGAACGAGGCCGTGCGTCCCAGCGACATCGCCCCGCCGTTCTGGGATTTTACCGCCGCCAGGTAGGCAAAGTAGACCCACTGCACCGCTTCCTGCGCGTTCATCGCCGGACGCGAGATATCAAAGCCGTAGCTCGCCGCCATCTGCTGGATCTGCAGCAGCGCGCGCTTGTGCTCCGCCAGCTCTTCACGCAGGCGGATCGTCGCTTCGAGATCTTCGCCGCGCTCCAGCCTGCCCTGCAGATCCGCAAACTGCAGCTCACGCTCGCGTACCAGATAGGCGATGCCGTACAGCGCCACGCGGCGATAGTCACCGATGATGCGCCCGCGTCCGTAGCCGTCCGGCAAGCCGGTCAGCACGCCGGATTTACGGCAGCGCATCATCTCCGGCGAGTAGACGTCAAACACGCCCTGGTTGTGGGTTTTACGCAGGTCGGTAAACAGGTATTCGAACTGCGGATCCATCTCGCGACCGTAGGCTTCGAACGAGCTGCGGATCATGTTGATCCCGCCGTACGGATGGAGCGCGCGCTTGAGCGGCTTATCGGTTTGCAGCCCGACGATCGTCTCCAGATCCTGGTCGATATAGCCCGGCCCGTGGGCCGTAATGGTGGTGGCAATGTTGGTATCAAAATCCACCGGGGCGTGGGTGGCGTTCTCCTGACGAATGCCGACCATCACCTTCTGCCACAGCGCCGTCGTTGCTGGCGTCGCCTGCGCGAGGAAAGCTTCGTCGCCGTCATAAGGGGTGTAGTTATGCTGAATAAAATCGCGCACGTTGACGGCGTTTTTCCATTCTTCACCGCGAAACCCGGCCCATGCGTCGCTGTAGGGCGCGACGCCCGTATCGATTGTTACTTTCATGTGGATTCTCGCTTTATCAGGCGTAAGCCGCAGCCGGTGTCACCTTCCCAAGACGGAGGGCGTCCAGCGCGATCATTTTTTCTTCGTTGGTAGGGACAACCGCGCAGACCACGCGGGACGACCCGGTCGAGATGACGCGCTCGCCCGCGCTGCCCGGCAGGGCATTTTTGGCGTCGTCGAGGCGGATGCCGAACACGTTCAGATGCTCCGCCACCAGCGCGCGGATCAGCTTCGAGTTTTCGCCAATGCCGCCGGTAAAGATCACGCCGTCCAGACGGTGCAGCGACGCCGCGTGCCCCGCAATATGCCGCGCAATGCGGTGAACGAAGGTGCGGATCGCAAGCACAGCCCGCTCGTTGCCTTCGTGCCACGCTTTCTCCAGCGCGCGTAAATCGGAGGAGATGCCGGAGATCCCCAGCAGCCCGGACTCTTTGTTGACCACACGCTCCAGATCCTCAAACGACTGGCCGGTCTGCTGGGCAATCCACGCCATCGCGCCAAAATCTACGTCGCCGCAGCGCGTGCCCATCATCAGCCCTTCCAGCGGCGTCATCCCCATGGAAGTATCCACGCTTTCGCCGTTGCGCACCGCGCAGATGGACGCTCCGTTGCCGAGATGGGCAATCACCAGGCCGCTGTCATCGGGGGACAGCCCGAGAAGCGTATGCGCCTGCGCGGCCACGTAGCGGTGAGAGGTGCCGTGGAAGCCGTAGCGACGCACGCCCAGCTCTTCAAAATAGCGGTACGGCAATCCGTACAGATACGCCTGCGGCGGCAGCGTCTGGTGGAAGCTGGTGTCAAATACCGCCACCTGCTGCGCGCCCGGGAACAGGCGCTCTGCGGCTTCCACGCCGCTCAGGTTGGCGTAGTTATGCAGCGGCGCCAGCGGGGAGACCTGGCGGATCTGCGCGATCACCGCTTCCGTAATCAGGGTCGACTCGCTGAAGAGGTCGCCGCCGTGCGCAATGCGGTGGCCAATTAAGGCCACGCTGCTCATCAGGTTACGCTTCTCCAGCTCCAGGGCGATGGCAGCCAGCGCCCCTTCGTAGTCCCGGTGAGCCAGCTTGACCGGCTCACCCCCGTTCACGGAGATAAAGGCCTTTTCAGTGTTGATACCGTCCGCAATGCCCGTCATCAGGGCCTCGCAGCTGCTGGCGTCGAGCACCGAAAACTTAACAGAGGACGAACCGCAGTTAATAACCAGTACTACCGGAAACTCAATCATCATGTAACTCCGCTCTTCCTGAGCAATGGGTTAGAACAGTTTGTAAACGATATTCAGAATGGTCAGCAGGCCCACAACCGTGACGAAGATGTTCTCGGGTTTGCCCTTATATTTCGCCATGGCTGGCGCTTTGCGGATGGCGTACATCGGCAGCAGGCACAGCAGAGAGGCGATGATTGGCGCACCCATGGCTTCAATAAGGTCGAGAATGTTCGGGTTAGCGTAGGCCACAATCCAGGTGGAGCCCATGATGAACACCATGCTGATGGTGTTCAGCTTGCCGACAGAGACTTTCTTCTTATCGCCCTTATAGCCGAACTTGAGGATCAGGCCGTTCAGCCCTTCCAGCGTGCCCAGATAGTGGCCGAAGAAGGATTTGAAGATAGCGACCAGCGCGATGATGGAGGCACCGTATTCCAGCACCGTCGCAAACGTCGATTTGGAGCCGGACATGGAGGCAAAGTGGTTTGCCAGGTAAGAAAGCACCGGAATGTTCTGCGCTTTGGCCTCAGCCATGTTCTGCGGGGAGAGCGTGAACAGGCAGCTAAAGGCGAAGAACATTACCACGGCCACCATCAGCATGCTGGCGCGGCTGATAATTTTGGAACATTTTTGCTCGGTGAACGCTTTACCGAACGTTGGCTCGTACTCTTCGCGCTTGGAGACCACGAACGAGGAGACGATAGGCGAGAAGTTGAAGGAGAAGACCATGATGGAGATACCCAGCCACACCGTGACCAGAATGCCGTCATGGCCGGTGAAGGCGATATCGCTCAGGTTGACCTGGTCGATCACCGCCGAGTTCCAGTAAGGGATCAGAGACAGGGAAATCAGCACCAGGCTGGCGATGAACGGGAACACCAGGAAGCTCATCACCTTCACCATCAGGTCTTTACCGAACCAGATAACAAAGGCCATCAGCAGCAGCAGGAACAGCGCCACCACGCCGCGGTTCAGCGCGGGCAGCTGGAGCTGGTTTTCCCAGAAGGTCATAAAGGTGTTGGTAATGGTGACGCCGTAAATCCACAGCAGCGGGCAAATGGCGAAGAAGTAGAGGAACGTGATCACCACCCCGCCGGTTTTACCAAAGTGCTCTTCCACCGTTTCGGTGATGTTGCCGGAGACGTTGCTGCCGGACAGGCACAGACGCGCCAGCGCGCGGTGGCAGTAAAACGCAATCGGGAACGCGAGAACCAGCATCAGCAGGATAGGAATCAGCCCGCCAAAGCCTGCGCGAATGGGGAAGAACAGCACGCCTGCGCCAATGGCGGTACCAAACAGGCCAAGCGTCCAGGTGGTATCAGACTTGCGCCAGGAGGACGTTTTTGTCTGGCCAACGATAATGCTTTCTGTGTTGCTCATAGGTCACCTTTATGCGTCAACGAAGCCGGTAATTTGGGAAACACGGGAGAGATCGATATTGCCGCCGGAAATAATGCAGACGGTCTTGCGGCCCTGAATATAGTGATCGAGCTTGCCGCTTAACAACGCGGCACAGGCCAGCGCGCCTGCGCCTTCCGTCACCACTTTATTTCGCTGAATAAGCGCGATCATGCTGTTGCGAATATCGTCTTCGCTCACCAGCACAATGTCATCGACCAGTTCACGAACGATTTCGAAGGTTAATTTCCCCGGGCGAGAAACGTCGCAGCCGTCGGCTAACGTGCCGGTAATGCGATGGTTAGTTATTTCTCCGGCCTGCCAGGAAGCGGCCATTCCGTGCACGTTTTCAGACTGTACGCCGATAATATTGATGGTCGGGTTGATCGATTTAATCGCCGTCGCAATCCCGGCAATTAATCCGCCGCCGCCGATAGGGACAATGACGTTATCCACGTCGTATAAATCTTCGAGAATTTCCAGGCCGATGGTGCCCTGCCCGGCAATCACTTTGGCATCGTCGTAAGGCGGAATAAAAATACGCCCTTCCATCTCGACGATTTCGCTCACTTTGGCGATGGTGTCGTTGAAGTTCTCACCGTGCAGCACCACTTCCGCCGAGTAGTCGCGCGTCGCGGCCACCTTGGATTTTGGCGCGCCCATCGGCATCACCACTTTGCCGTCGATGCCGAGCATGGCGCAGGAGAGCGAGACCCCCTGCGCGTGGTTTCCCGCGGAGCAGGCGACCACGCCCTTGCGTTTTTCAGCGTCGGTCAGCGAGCTTAATTTATTAAACGCGCCGCGAATTTTGAACGAACCGGTACGCTGCATGTTCTCAAACTTCAGGAATATTTCGCCCTTACAGCGCTCGCTGAGATAATTCGAACGCGGCATGCCGGTTTTATATATCTTGCCTGCCAGGCGTTTTCTGGCGTCCTGAATATCTTCAATGGTTACCGGGAGATCGTAAGTAATGTGCATAATATCCTCGTTATAATAATTCATTCTTTTCAGGCAAAGTCAGGGTATCAGAGCGTTAGAAAACTAAGCTCCGGGTATTTTTAAAATGCGTTCTATCAATTCATCGTCGTCTTTCGATATTCATCGACGAATATTGTTTTGCCAGCTCAACTAATACTGACGCTGATTTTTTAATTCTGTAATTTTTAGACCACACGGCGGCATAGCGCGCCACGGGTAATTCGTCTTCTACGGGCAGCACGATAAACTGGTCAGAACCGAACGGGGCAATCATGTCGCGGGGAATGACCGTCAGATAATCGGCATTCAGCACAAGGTTATAAATGGTGACGACGGAATCGGTCTGGACGATGTTTTCGATGCTGATGTGGCTGTCTTGCAGAGTGGTCAGAAGTTCTTTGTAGTAGCCCATATCGGTTTGCGGCATCACCCACTGCTCGTGCGTGAGCGATGCCAGCGTCGTCGGGCCGGTGCACGTTCGCGTTTTGCTGGCGACCAGCACAAACTCGGACTCAAACAGCGGCTCGACGTGCAGATCCTGCAGCAGCATTTCATCGCTCAGCGTGCCGATGGCGAAATCCAGACGTCCGTCGCGAATGGCCGGCAGGAAAGAGGAGAGCTGGGCTTCATACATGGATACGCGCGCTTTCGGGAACACTTCCTTGAATTTTTTGATCATTTCGGACAGGAAGGTAAAGCCGATCAGCGACGGATAGCCAAAGGAGACGTCCATCACGGTGCTGAAACTCAGGCTGTTGATCTCGCTCACCATGTTTTTCATTTCGCGGGTAATCGACTCTGAGTAGGAGAGCAGCACCTGGCCTGCGGCAGTGAGTTTTACGCCGGTGTTTTTCCGCACCATCACTTCTACGCCGAAGTAGGATTCAATATCGCTGATGATTTTGCTCACGGCGGGCTGCGTCAGGCCCAGTTGTCTTGCAGCAGAACCTATGGAGCCACTTTTAATGACTTCCTGAAATACCACGAGGTGCTGTGTTTTCGGTAGAATAATAGTGTTCATAATATTCTGCACTTATTTCCCTATGACGGGGTGGATTCTACTCAATAATGTTTAAAGGGGTATGTGCTGTTACTCACAATTTGCCTTCCGGCTCTTTTAAACCACACTATCAATAACAATAAAAATCACTATATATCAATAAGATATGCACATTTAAATACGCTGTTACGCTGATATTGATCAACAAAAATAGCAGTAATAAATTTATTTTATGGCGATAACCCGGATAAATTTCCACGCCCTTAAAAAAGCAATAAAGACGATATTTCAGGCAATTAAAGGCCAATAAATAACCGTTATTTGTTTGAAACATTCTTTCAAATTATCAATTTTTTTCGAGGTGGATTTTCAGACTTCCTTAAAAGAGTGGATTAGGTCACATATTCACGGAGGGAATGTATTTGATTTCAATATATGTATATCAAACGAGAAAAGTTTCGCGATCATTAGAGTAACAACATTAACAAATTATCAATACTAAAAATCATCTGTTTTTTAGCGTGAAATTTTGTGATGGAGATCGTCTACAGATGCAGGAGCGACGATGAAGGGATAAAAGCAGTGGAATGTGCTTAATGTCGCAAATATGAGAATTAATGTCGTTTGTCCGCTGCTGGGTGGCGCTGCGCTTACCCGGCCTGCAATCCCCAGAAAGCAAAAACCCCGCCGAAGCGGGGTTTTTTAAGAAGTTGAAGCTGACCGATAAGGCGGCTTCGTTCATCCATACGTCAGGCATCTACGGCGCTGGAGTTGTCTTGTGTCTCAGACTGTATCTCACTTTGTGTTACAGATAAAGCAGGTTATCAGGCAAAAGAAAGGCCGGGACAAAGCCCAGCCATAGACCTTTCCTCATCCCCCACCATGCTTCATCACAAACATTAAAATTCCAGCAATGATAAAAAATCCAAGGCTTGCGATGGCAAGGTATAGCTCCAAGTAAAATGGACCAATCAGACGCTTCGGTAAGCCTCGAATGAAATCCTTATCATCGTGTTTGGTCATGTTGGAACTTTTATTCCAAAGTAGTGGCTTAAAAATGAACTGCATTTTTACGCTGTAAGCAAAGTCTACGTAGAGGGTGTTTACGTCATCGAAAATTTGAACCATTGCTGGCAAGTCACCAAACTTCTCTTTGTACAATACGCAGATCTCTTTGTACCGTTTCTTGTTTAAAGCTGACGCTACCAAGCTCGCAATAGCAAATCCAAAGCCTAAGCAACCTGCGACAATGAACGCTTTATCCATTGTGCTAATCATCGCTGGTAGCCTCGTAAAGTTTTTCTCCCAAAAGACCGCCGATAGAAGAAATTGCTTTATCACTTCCGTAAGAGACTCCACCAGCTACACCAATCGTACAAAGTAATGCTCCAGCGCCACCGGCTTCAAAAGTTGCCGCGCCCAAAATTGCAACACAGACTGTTTCCGTCAAACTGCCAGCCAATATTTTTGTGGCAACCCTCCCACCAAGTAAACTCCCGGAAAACTCACCAATGGAAGTAAAAGCGGTTTTCTCACAATCCCTGCCTACGGTGCAGGCTTCGGTGATCTTCGCTGCGGTATCAAGGGCAGACAGGCCGAGGCCGATTTTCCCTGCGGTTTCCATCAGCTTCACGTACTTTGCCAGCTTCTCAATATGGGTAGCGTAACCCTCAATATCGCTAACGCCTGTCTCGTTCCAGCGGTGGGTAATAGAACGGCTGGAGAGGCCAAGGGCGCTTTTCAGATCGGTGTACTCGTTGAACATAAATCGATGCTTCATGAACATTTTGAGGACGCTATCAAGTTGACCAAACAACCGCCGACGCTCAACGAAAAACTGTTCGCCAATCAGTGTGCCGCTGGTGATGTACTGGTTTTTGTATGTCTTTTCGATCTCGACGAGGATTTTCTCGACTCTTTCGAAATATCCCTTTGCCGCTTCTGTCGCTCTTCCCGCATTTCCGGCTGCGTCGTTTGCAGTCGTGGCAGCGGCGGCGAACATCTCAATGGTATCTTTGTGCTTATACAGAAAGTTAGCTTGTTGGTGCGAGAGTGGCGCTAACGCCGTATCAATACGCGCCTTCGCGGCCTGCATGTGGGCAATCTGATCGCTGTCCTGCTTATCAGGGTCAACCACCAGCAGAATAGAACCGGCTTTATACTCCTTTCCTGCGCCGTTCAGAGCGCGGTAAAGTTCGCGCGTCCCTGCTGGTGGTTCGCCAGTAAATAGCCACGGCTCATAGGCTCCGGTTTCGGCACCAAAGGGTAAAACACAGAAACCAGCGTCTACAGGTTCGCGCTTTGAATCCTGTGGCTTGGGTTGTTCTTCTACGTGCTTTCTAGCGGTCTGGGCGTGTTGTTCCGGCTCTTGTACTGGTTCAGTTACGGCTTTTTCTGCCACTGGGGCCGTTGCTGCTTTTACTGGTGCCTGGTAAGGACCGTGCCGCATAAAAGTATGGGTGGCGATGAAAAATGACTTACACGGACATGTAGAACGACTGTAGAGCGTACTGGCGGCTAATTGCCCGTGAATAGACTCGCCGGGGTATCCACCTGCTACGCTGTAGGTGCCAGGATGTTTACCACAGGATACCTGACAGCCCACTGTTGCCTGTCTGTTTTGATTCGGGCCAATCTTCTTCCCTTTCGGGTGTCCGGTCAGCACTGATCCCCCGCAAGTTGTTTTATCGCCCTGTACTACCCAAAAACCTGTAGACATTTTCTGGACTCCTTAATTTTTAGAGTGCTGCTGGAGCGAGAAAATCGGCTGGCATTGCGGGGCTGTTATCTAACTGGCAGAGGAGAGCATAATCTTGTGGGGTGCTAACAATCACATCACCGTTATCAAGCTGGCTTCCTACGAGAGCAAAAGAAACGCCGTTGCCGCTGGTATTGACTGATCCCGATCCGTTGATGATTTTTGCGCGTGTTCCGTCAGGATAAACAACGTAGTCACCAACCATTGCCCGGCTTACTTCACTTCCATCCTCAAGAGTAAATGTATCGTTAGCGCTGGCTTGCTCAATTCTCCCTCCGTCACGAGTGAGCGCCCCAGTTGTGGCAAAACGCCAGATCGCTACTAAAGATCGCTCTTTCATTTCTTCAACGTGAGATTCGAATATCTGGCGTTCTGTCTCATTAGCGTTAGCCCAGCGTTCGGCAGGGAAAGGATTTTTATGTGAAGCGATGAGTGATGGGGTGATTTCGTTTGTATATTGCTGCATAAGTCCCTCTGCTTGCTGTGAATTTATCTTCTTACGTAATCCATTGTACGAATAACATCCATGTACCGGAAGTGGTTTTTCCTCAAAATGAAACTGCGTTCCATAATATTTACGTGGTGAATGTTTATTGTGTTTTCATTCAGCTTGTGAAACATCGAAACTTTTCACCGCTGCACATTTTTTCGACTTCGTGATGTAAGTGAATGTACCTGCGGCGCTACTGGTGTAGATGCACAGGCGCTTTCCTCCGGGGAGTTCTTGCTCGTCTGGGTTGTTCAGGGTGATGCGTCCAGCGCTGGCTTACTTTTTCACGATGAATGATAAGGCCGCTTTCGCAGTCTTTTACGTGGTCGCCATCGTCTGCGTGATCTTCGACCAAAAAGAAATGGTTAAGTCTGGAGACGAATCTAAACCACAGTTTGTTGGATCGGCGCTGGGTATTCTCGTTTTCCCGCCAATCTACGTTTACGGGCGAGCTAAAGCGGCGGGAATGAAGAAGGGCAGAAGGTGGGCGTGGTTTTTCGCATACATTGCTATTGGATTAGGCTGCACTTTTGCCACCATAACTATTGATGATGACGAATCATTGAAGACCAGCGCGTGCGAAATCACGACTGGACTGACCCCACGCCCATAGACAAATTCTGTCCTCACGACGAGGCCTGTTCAAAGGCCTCCGGACTGACGCCGCCGAGATGACTGTGACGCCGGGACCGGTTATAGAAGACTTCAATGTAATCGAAGATATCGGCCCGGGCCAGATCCCGGGTTTTATAGATGCGTTTTCTGATCCGTTCTTTTTTCAGTGAACTGAAGAACGATTCGGCCACCGCATTATCCCAGCAGTTGCCACGTCGGCTCATACTGGGTGCCAGATTATTGGCGCGACAGAACCGTTGCCAGTCGTCGCTGCCGTACTGACTGCCCTGGTCTGAGTGTACGATAACCTCGCCGTCGGGTTTACGTCGCCAGACTGCCATCATCAGCGCATCCAGCGCCAGCTCCCGCGACAACGTAGGTTTCATCGACCAGCCGACCACATTACGGGCGAAGAGATCGATAACCACCGCCAGATACAGCCAGCCCTGCCAGGTGCGGATATAAGTAATATCGGTGACCCAGACCTGATTGGCCCGGACAACAGTAAACTGCCGCTGCACGCGATTAGGGGCAACCACTGAAGGTCGGCCGGCGATACGACGCGGTGCTTTATAGCCACGTACGGCTTTAATTCGGTTCAGTTGCATAATACGACCCACCCGGTTTTTGCCGCAGGTTTCACCGATTTCATTCAGATCGCCATGAACCCGACGATAGCCATATACGCCACCGCTCAGGGAATATGAATCGCGGATGAGCGTCAGCAGACGCTGGTTATCTTTATCCCGCGCAGAGACCGGATTATGCAGCCACGCATAAAACCCGGCCCGGGCAACGCACAACACCCGACACATCGTCATGACACCCCATACAGTGCGGTGCTCATTGATAAAGCGGTACTTCAGTCGGGCTCCCTTGCAAAGTACCGCGCGGCCTTTTTCAGAATGTCCCGTTCTTCCTCAGTGCGCTTCAGCTGTGCCCTGAGCTTCAGGATCTCGCTTTTGGCTTCCAGTAAATCCCGGGCATGCTGTTCGCTGTTATCAGGCTTGATAGCCCGTAGCCACTTGTAGAGGCTGTGCGCAGAAACGCCCAGACGGTCGGATACTTCGGCAACGGAATAACCGCGCTCCGTTATCTGACGGACGGCTTCTTCCTTAAATTCAGGTGTAAATCGTGGTGTGCCCATACGCTCCTCCTATCCTCAAACTATAGGGCAGGATCGTCTACCGGACCGAGGTCAGTCCAACTATAGGGCAGGATCGTCTACCGGACCGAGGTCAGTCCAAAGTTAATGAAGTCGAGCTTCGTAGTCTCTTACGTACAGTTGTTGGAATTTTTTTTGCGGCGGAATAAAAAGCGACCTGAATACTGAGCAAATAATCATCAATGTCTTTTTGTTCTAATTTCTTCATTTTATGCACTATGTCCAATAGTTGGGCTGGCTCCATCTTGGACGATTTTACAAGAGAAATGAGCATAGTGAGACGGGAAGATATAAACCTTGCTCTACTGGCTGAGTCGCAGCCCAGAGACATGCGAAAAAAACCGCCCGAAGGTAGTCTGAAATGAAGGCTGTAGCGGTTGCCACGCTTTAGGACATTCGAGATGGAACAGCCGTTGGTGTGTCTCGTTTGTATCACAGTCTGTGTCACATTTTCACCTATGAAGGCCTGAGACACACCAACGTATTGTTTTAGAAGAAGTTGAAGCTGACCGATAAGCCGGGTTCTGTCGTGGACAGTCATTCATCTAGGCCAGCAATCGCTCACTGGCTCAAGCAGCCTACCCGGGTTCAGTACGGGCCGTACCATGTGAACCCCTATTTGGCCTTGCTCCGGGTGGAGTTTACCGTGCCACGGACTGTTACCAGCCGCGCGGTGCGCTCTTACCGCACCCTTTCACCCTTACCTGATCCCGCTTGCGCGGGCCATCGGCGGTTTGCTCTCTGTTGCACTGGTCGTGGGTTTCCCCCCCAGGCGTTACCTGGCACCCTGCCCTATGGAGCCCGGACTTTCCTCCCCTCCGCCCGTCTCCCCCGAAAGGGACGACGACGAAGCGGCGACTGTCTGGTCAGCTTCGGCGCGCAGTATAGAGGGTTTGCGCGCCGCTGTCACCCTCAGGTAGGGGTAAGCCGTGATTAACGCGCCACTTCTACCTTTGCCAGTTTTTCGTAATAGCACGCAATCGCGCTGTGATCGGCCGTGCCCAGGCCATCGGCACGCAGCGCCTGCATCATCTCCATGACCGCCGCGGTCAGCGGCAGCTGCGCGCCCACGCCGTGTGATGTATCCAGCGCGTTCGCCAGATCTTTAATATGCAGGTCGATGCGGAAACCGGGTTTGAAATTACGATCCATCACCATCGGCGCTTTGGCATCCAGCACGGTACTGCCCGCCAGGCCACCGCGAATGGCCTGATAGACCAGGTCCGGATTGACGCCCGCTTTGGTTGCGAGGGTCAGCGCTTCGGACATCGCGGCGATGTTCAGCGCCACAATGACCTGGTTCGCCAGCTTGGTCACGTTGCCCGCGCCAATTTCACCCGTATGCACCACGGAGCCTGCCATCGCTTTCATCAGGTCATAGTATTTATCGAAAATAGCTTTATCACCGCCGACCATCACCGACAGCGTGCCGTCGATCGCTTTCGGCTCGCCGCCGCTGACCGGCGCGTCCAGCATATTGACGCCCTTCGCTTTTAGCGCCTCGCTGATTTCACGGCTTGCGAGCGGCGCGATAGAGCTCATGTCAATCAGCACCAGGCCAGGCCTGGCGCCGTCGATAATGCCGTTTTCTCCCAACGCAACCTCTTTAACGTGCGGGGAGTTTGGCAGCATGGTAATGATGACGTCGCACTGCTCGGCAATCGCTTTCGCGGTGGTGGCCGTTTCTGCGCCCGCCGCCATAACCTCCGCTACCGCATGCGAATTGTGATCGGAGACCACCAGAGAGTAACCCGCTTTGATGAGGTTCTTACTCATTGGTTTACCCATGATCCCCAGGCCAATAAAACCCACTTTCAGCGTCATAACTGTTTCCTCAATGATGGTTATTTTTTAAAAGCGTCCGCTAATTTTTGCGTCGCTGAGCGGAACACCCCAAGATCGCTGCCGACGGCAACAAAGGTGGCTCCCCACTCCAGATAGCGACGGGCGTCAGCCTCAACCGGCGCCAGGATGCCGCACGGTTTACCGTGTGCCTTGGCGCGGGCAAAGATGTGCTGGATGGCGCGCTGCACGTCAGGGTGGCTGGCGTTACCCAGGTGTCCAAAGGCGGCCGCCAGATCGCTTGGTCCGACAAAGATGCCGTCCACGCCGTTTGTGGCGGCAATCGCGTCGACGTTATCCACGCCCTGCTGGCTTTCGATCTGAACCAGAATGGTGATGTTGCTATTAGACTGGGTGAAGTAGTCCGGCACGGTGCCAAACATATTGGCGCGATGCGAAACGGAGACGCCGCGGATCCCTTCTGGCGGATAGCGCGTTGAGGCCACGGCCAGCGCCGCCTCTTCTTCCGTCTCCACAAACGGGATCAGGAAGTTGTAGAAACCGATATCCAGCAGGCGCTTAATAATCACCGGCTCGTTAGTCGGCACGCGCACAACCGGGGCGCTGGGACTGCCTTTCAGCGCCATCAGCTGCGGAATAAAGGTGCTGATATCGTTCGGCGCATGTTCGCCGTCCAGCACCAGCCAGTCGAAACCGGCCAGGCCCAGCACTTCGGTGCTGATGGGGTTTGCCAGCGCGGACCAGCAGCCAATCTGAATCTGGTGCGCCGCGAGGGCCGCTTTAAATTTATTCGGAAAGATATCGTTACTCATCGTATTTACCTTTTTAATTCCGCAGCCTTTTCAGCATCATTTTATTTATTCAGACACCGCGCCAGCATGATATTTATTTTTCTGACGTATTTAGGCGTAATAAAATCGTCATTCAGTATAAGACGCAAACCACGCGCGCACATTGTTTGAATGCTCAAGGATTGCGGTACATTTGGATAAAAATTTTTGCATATGCCCTGGATGCTGGGCGCTAATGCACAGAATCAAGGATTACGGGTTCCGGAGCGATCGCGATCACATTTTCATATCGCCTGTACTGACATGCTTTATTTCTGAAAGCCGCGTATTTATTTCTACCATTAGAAAATTGGCTGACCTTAATATCAGACACTTTGCTGGAGAATACTGAACAATGGCCGACATTGAAATTCGACAGGCATCGCCGACGGCGTTTTATATAAAAGTACACGATACCGATAACGTGGCAATTATTGTCAACGACAATGGCTTAAAAGCGGGCACCCGCTTCCCGGACGGGCTGGAACTGATCGAGCATATTCCGCAGGGACATAAAGCCGCCCTGGTGGATATCCCTGCTAACGGCGAAATCGTACGTTACGGTGAAGTCATCGGCTACGCCGTTCGCGCTATACCGCAGGGGAGCTGGGTTGAGGAATCGCTGGTTGCGCTGCCGGAAGCGCCGCCGCTGAACACGCTTCCGCTGGCGACCCGCGTGCCGGAACCGCTTCCTCCGCTGGAAGGCTATACCTTCGAAGGCTACCGCAACGCGGACGGCAGCGTTGGCACCAAAAACCTGCTCGGCATGACCACCAGCGTGCACTGCGTGGCGGGCGTCGTGGATTACGTGGTGAAAATCATCGAGCGCGATCTGCTGCCGAAATACCCCAACGTCGACGGCGTAGTTGGCCTGAACCATCTCTACGGCTGCGGCGTAGCGATTAACGCCCCCGCTGCCGTGGTGCCGATCCGGACCATTCACAATATCGCCCTGAACCCAAACTTTGGCGGCGAGGTGATGGTCATCGGCCTGGGGTGCGAAAAACTGCAGCCTGAGCGTCTGCTGCAGGGCACGGAAGATGTCAAAGCCATTCCGGCAGACGAGGCCAGCATCGTGCGCCTGCAGGATGAACGCCACGTGGGCTTCCGCTCAATGGTCGACGATATCCTGCAGGTGGCGGAGCGTCATCTGGAAAAACTTAACCGCCGCCAGCGTGAAACGTGCCCGGCCTCGGAGCTGGTGGTCGGCACCCAGTGTGGCGGCAGCGATGCCTTCTCCGGCGTGACGGCCAACCCGGCGGTGGGCTATGCGTCCGATCTGCTTGTGCGCTGCGGCGCCACGGTGATGTTCTCCGAGGTAACCGAAGTGCGTGACGCCATCCATCTCCTGACGCCGCGCGCCGTCAATGAAGAAGTCGGCAAACGCCTGCTTGAGGAGATGGCCTGGTACGATAACTATCTCGATATGGGCAAAACCGACCGCAGCGCCAACCCCTCGCCCGGGAACAAAAAAGGCGGCTTGGCAAACGTGGTGGAAAAAGCCCTCGGCTCCATTGCCAAATCCGGTCAGAGCGCCATTGCAGAAGTGCTCTCTCCGGGCCAGCGTCCGACGACGCGCGGCCTGATCTATGCAGCAACGCCGGCCAGCGATTTTGTATGCGGCACGCAGCAGGTGGCATCCGGCATTACGGTGCAGGTCTTTACCACCGGACGCGGCACGCCGTATGGCCTGATGGCGGTGCCGGTGATCAAAATGGCGACCCGCACCGAGCTGGCAAACCGCTGGTATGACTTAATGGACATCAACGCGGGCACCATCGCCACCGGGGAAGAGAGCATTGAGGACGTGGGCTGGAAGCTGTTCCACTTCATTCTGGACGTGGCGAGCGGGCGGAAGAAAACGTTCTCCGACCAGTGGGGATTGCATAACCAGCTGGCGGTGTTTAACCCGGCACCGGTGACGTGATGTCCCCTCATCCTGCCCTCTCCCGATAGGGGCTGAGGGATCCCCACAAAATAATGCCAGCACAGTCGGCCCCCTCTCCATTGAGGGAGAGGGTTGGGGTGAGGGGGGGAACATACGGCTGTAGTGGTCATTCCGTTCACTTCATGTTCCTTGCTACTTTGTGACAAAATGACCGGTGAACGTGCCAGGGTGGCTCAATCGCCACCACCCTGGCGACCCGGGCTCCCGGCGGTAAATCGCCGCTTCGCGGTGCCCTCAGCTTATTCCTTCAGGCTATCGGGTCGGGCATGAGCCTGCATCCCTGCAGGCCACGCCCTCTCGGCGCATCCCTGCGCCTCGCCCCGGCCTTCCGGAAACGCTTCGGCGATTTACAGCCGGACCGGGGCATCGCTGTAAGGCATTCATAACCCTGATGGCACATACATTGCTTTAGGTTTGAAAATTACTGGGGATTTCTCAGCCTCATAGGGGAGAGGGTAAAAAAACTTACACCAGCACCACTTCAATTCCGCTCTTACGCAGCCCTTCCAGGCTTTCAACCGGTATACCTTCATCAACGATAATCATATCAATCCGTTGCGTGTCGATAATCTTGTGCAGGCTTGAGCGGTTAAACTTGCTGGAGTCAGTCACCACGATAATGCGATCCGCCACCTCGCACATCTTGCGGTTCAGACGGGCTTCGTCTTCGTTATGCGTGCTCACGCCACGGTCGAGATCGATGGCATCGACGCCAAGGAACAGCAGGTCAAAATGGTAATTCTGTAGCGACTGCTCGGCCTGGTCACCGTAAAAAGATTGCGACTGACGGCGTAAATGTCCGCCGGTCATCAGCAACTCCACCCCTTCCGCTTCCAGCAGCGCATTGGCCACGTTCATGCCGTTGGTCATCGCAATGACGTCCGTGTGCTGGCGCAGCATGCGGGCGATTTCAAACGTCGTGGTACCGGAATCCAGAATAATGCGGTGGCCGGATTTAACCAGGGCGGCAGCGGCCTGCGCGATGCTGCGCTTCACCGCGGTATTCAGCGAGCTTTTGTCTTCCACGGAAGGTTCGACGCCCGACACGTTGGCTTCGCAAATCAGTGCGCCGCCGTAAGCGCGAACGGCAATACCCTGCTTCTCAAGAAAGGCGAGGTCGTTGCGGATCGTCACCGTCGATACGCCGTACAGATGAGACAGATCGTTAACCTGCACGCTTCCCTGCGCCCGCAACCGCTGAATGATCTGCTCTCGCCTTTCACTGGTGCCGGTGATGCGCTTTTCCGCGGATGAATCGGTGCTGCTCATGCGAGTTCCTTAATTAATATTCTTTCGTTTCATTTCGTTTTGCCTATTAAGGCCTTTCCTTTAAGGGAATGCAAGCCCTGCATGGTGACGATACGCAAGCTGGCATCGCGCTGAAACCTTTCATTATGTTTCTTTTGTGAAACAGATCGGAAAACTATTATCTTTCGTTTTATTTTTATATCACCATGATGCAGGATTAAATGAAACAAAACGAAAGATAAATATCATTGCCATCCGAAATGGAGAGGAAAGTGAAACATCTGACAGAAATGGTGGAACACCATAAACGGGGGAATTCAAACGGGATTTACGCCGTCTGCTCCGCGCATCCGCTGGTACTGGAAGCGGCCATTCGTTATGCGCATTCGCATCGATCCCCGTTGCTGATCGAGGCCACCTCCAACCAGGTGGATCAATTTGGCGGCTATACCGGCATGACGCCCGCTGATTTTCACGGGTTTGTCTGCAAGCTTGCCGAGTCGCTCGGTTTCCCGACGTCACAGCTGATCCTCGGCGGCGATCATTTAGGCCCCAACCGCTGGCAAAATCTCCCTGCGGAACAGGCGATGGCCAACGCAGACGATCTGATCAAAAGCTATGTTTCTGCCGGGTTCAAAAAGATCCACCTCGACTGCAGCATGTCCTGTGAGGACGATCCGGTTCCCCTGACCGATGCGATCGTCGCCGGACGCGCCGCACGCCTGGCGAAGATTGCCGAAGCGACCTGTCGCGAGCAGTTTGGTGTAGCCGATCTGGTCTACGTTATCGGCACGGAAGTACCGGTTCCCGGTGGCGCGCACGAGACGCTCACCGAACTTGAAGTCACCACGCCGGACGCAGCCCGCGCCACGCTTGAAGCGCACCGTCATGCATTAGAAAAGGAAGGCTTAACCGACATCTGGCCGCGCATTATTGGTCTGGTCGTCCAGCCCGGCGTGGAGTTCGACCATGCGCACGTCTGCGACTATCAGCCGCAGAAAGCCGTCGCCCTGAGCAAAATGGTTGAAGCCTACGACACGCTGGTGTTTGAAGCCCACTCCACCGACTACCAGACGCCGCAGGCGCTGCGAAAGCTGGTCAACGATCACTTTGCGATTCTGAAGGTTGGCCCTGCCCTGACCTTCGCCCTGCGCGAAGCGCTCTTCGCGCTGGCCGCCATCGAAGAGGAACTGCTGCCAGCGAAAGCCGTTTCTGGCCTGCGTCACGTGCTGGAAAACGTCATGCTCGATCGCCCGGAATACTGGCAAAGCCATTACCACGGTGACGGCAACGCGCGTCGCCTGGCCCGCGGCTACAGCTACTCTGACCGCGTGCGCTATTACTGGCCGGACAGCCAGATTGACGACGCTTTTGAACGGCTGGTGCGCAACCTGGCAGACGAGCCCATTCCGCTGCCGCTGATCAGCCAGTACCTGCCGCTGCAGTACGGCAAAGTTCGCGAGGGCGCTCTCAAGTCAACGCCACGGGAACTCATCATCGACCACATTCAGGACATACTCCAGCAGTACCACGCCGCCTGCGAAGGCGTAACAACGCAAAACGCATAATAAAAAGAGGAAAGCGCTATGCCAAACATTGTCTTATGCCGCATTGATGAGCGCCTGATCCACGGTCAGGTAGGCGTGCAGTGGGTGGGGTTTGCGGGGGCAAACCTGGTACTCGTCGCCAACGATGAGGTGGCTGACGATCCGGTTCAACAGAACCTGATGGAGATGGTGCTCGCGGAAGGGATCGCCGTGCGCTTCTGGCCGCTGCAAAAAACGATCGACAACATTCACCGCGCCGCTGACCGCCAGAAAATCCTGCTGGTCTGCAAATCACCGGCCGATTTTCTGAAGCTGGTTGAGGGCGGCGTGCCCATCACCCGTATCAACGTAGGAAACATGCACTACGCCAGTGGCAAACAACAAATTGCCAAAACGGTCTCTGTCGACGCGAACGATATCGCCGCGTTCAATGGCCTGAAAGCGGCCGGGGTGGAATGCTTCGTTCAGGGCGTTCCAACAGAAACTGCTTTGGATCTCTTTAAACTGCTCTGAGGGATTCACAATGGAAATCAGTCTGTTGCAGGCGCTGGGGTTGGGCATACTCGCCTTTATCGCCGGTCTGGATATGTTTAACGGGTTAACGCACATGCACCGCCCGGTGGTGCTCGGGCCGCTGGTCGGTCTGATTCTGGGCGACCTGCATACCGGTATTTTGACCGGCGGTACGCTGGAGCTGGTCTGGATGGGGCTGGCCCCGCTCGCAGGCGCCCAGCCGCCGAACGTGATTATCGGCACCATCGTGGGGACCGCATTTGCCATTAGCACCGGGGTGAAGCCGGACGTTGCCGTTGGCGTCGCCGTGCCGTTTGCGGTCGCGGTACAGATGGGGATCACGTTCCTTTTCTCCGTGATGTCCGGCGTGATGTCGCGCTGCGATCGCATGGCGGCCAATGCCGATACCCGCGGCATTGAACGGGTGAACTATCTGGCGCTGCTGGCGCTCGGCATCTTCTATTTCCTGTGCGCGTTTCTGCCGATCTACTTCGGCGCGGAACATGCGAAAACCGCCATTGATGTTCTGCCGGCACGGTTGATTGACGGTCTCGGCGTCGCGGGCGGCATCATGCCCGCCATCGGCTTCGCCGTGCTGCTGAAGATCATGATGAAAAACGTCTACATCCCTTACTTCATTATCGGTTTTGTCGCCGCCGCCTGGCTCAAGCTTCCGGTGCTGGCGATTGCGGCCGCCGCGCTGGCGATGGCGCTGATCGACCTGATGCGTAAATCACCTGAACCGACGGCTCCCGCGGCCCAGAAAGAGGAATTCGAAGATGGCATCTAACCAAACCACTCTGCCGGGCGTGTCTGAACGCGAAGAGACGCTGCTGACCGGCGTGAATGAAAACGTCTACGAAGATCAGAGCATCGGCGCCGAGCTGACGAAAAAGGATATTAACCGCGTCGCCTGGCGCTCCATGCTGCTGCAGGCCTCGTTTAACTACGAACGTATGCAGGCCTCCGGCTGGCTTTACGGATTGCTGCCCGCGCTGAAAAAAATCCATACCAACAAGCGGGACCTTGCGCGCGCCATGAAAGGACATATGGGCTTCTTCAATACCCATCCGTTCCTGGTGACCTTTGTTATCGGCATCATTCTGGCTATGGAGCGCTCCAAGCAGGATGTAAACAGCATCCAGAGCACCAAAATTGCCGTGGGCGCGCCGCTCGGCGGCATTGGCGATGCCATGTTCTGGCTCACGCTGCTGCCCATCTGCGGCGGTATCGGCGCGAGCCTGGCGCTGCAGGGTTCGATTCTTGGTGCCGTGGTCTTTATCGTGCTGTTTAACGTGGTGCACCTCGGCCTGCGTTTTGGTCTGGCACACTACGCTTACCGAATGGGCGTGGCGGCCATTCCGCTGATCAAAGCCAACACCAAAAAGGTCGGCCACGCGGCGTCTATCGTCGGAATGACGGTTATCGGCGCGCTGGTGGCCACCTACGTCCGCCTCAATACCACGCTCGAAATTAAGGCGGGCGATGCCGTAGTCAAACTGCAGGCCGACGTGATCGACAAGCTGATGCCCGCTTTCCTGCCGCTGATCTACACCCTGATCATGTTCTGGCTGGTACGCCGCGGCTGGAGCCCGCTGCGCCTGATTGGCATCACCGTGCTGCTGGGCGTTATCGGTAAATTTTGTCACTTCCTGTAAAAGCAAAGAGGTTGCGATGTTAGGCATTATTTTGACGGGTCACGGCGGTTTTGCCAGCGGGCTTGAGCAGGCGATGAAGCAGATCCTGGGCGCACAGCCGCAGTTTATCGCCATCGATTTTCCGGAAACGTCCACCACCGCGCGGCTGACCGCGCAGCTTGAGCAGGCGGTGAACGAACTCGATGCAGAGCACGATATTGTGTTTCTTACCGATCTGCTCGGCGGCACGCCGTTTCGCGTGGCGTCAACGATCGCGATGCAAAAACCGGGGCGCGAAGTCATTACCGGCACCAACCTGCAGCTGCTGCTGGAGATGGTGCTGGAGCGCGACGGATTAAGCAGCGAGGCGTTTCGCCTGCAGGCGCTGGCGTGCGGCCATCGCGGCCTGACGAGCCTCGTAGACGAGCTGGGGCGCTGTCGCGAGGAAGCACCGGCAGAGGAAGGGATATAACCCCCTAACTTTCGAAATCTGACTTTTTAAGCCCTACCTCTTATTTTCTTTCGGCCTTATCGGGTGACATCGTAAGGCCTTTCTTTTCCTTTCCTTAAATTCCCCCTTCCCTTTCACGATCACACTTTTCGTTTTATTTCTTTTCTTTCGTTGAAGTTTCGATTTCTTTTCTATAGATTTTATTTCACTGCTTATGTGAACAAGTGAAACGAAACGAAAGATAGCGACACGTTTACCAGCGTCTGATGTGGAATTCACACGACTAAGGACTGAGTTATGCCACAAATACCCACCGCCGCCGCAACCGGCACCTGGACCGAGGAAGAGATCCGCCAGCAGCCTGCCAGCTGGATCCGCTCGCTCAACAACATCGATAGCCTGCGCGCGTCGATTGACAGCTTCCTGACGCCGCTGCTGCACAAGCCCGATCTGCGGATCGTCATGACCGGCGCGGGCACGTCCGCATTTATCGGCGATATCATTGCGCCATGGCTTGCGAGCCACACCGGGAAAAATATCTCCGCCGTACCGACCACTGATCTGGTCACTAACCCGATGGATTACTTCAGCCCTGCACATCCGCTCCTGCTGGTTTCGTTTGCCCGTTCTGGCAACAGTCCGGAAAGCGTCGCGGCCGTTAAGCTGGCCAACCAGTTCGTACCGGAGTGCTACCACCTGTCGATCACCTGCAACGAGGCGGGGAGCCTGTACCAGACCGCCGTCGACAGCGATAACGCTTATGCCCTGCTGATGCCAGCCGAAACGCACGATCGCGGGTTCGCAATGACCAGCAGTATCACCACCATGATGGCGAGCTGTCTTGCCGTATTCGCCCCGGAGACGATCAACAGTCAAACCTTCCGCGACGTGGCCGATCGCTGTCAGGCGATCCTCACCTCGCTCGGCGATTTCAGCCACGGCGTCTTTGGCAGCGAACCGTGGAAACGGATCGTGTATCTGGGAAGCGGCGGCCTGCAGGGCGCGGCGCGCGAATCGGCGCTGAAGGTGCTGGAGCTTACGGCGGGCAAGCTGGCGGCCTTCTACGATTCCCCCACCGGTTTCCGTCATGGGCCGAAGTCGCTGGTGGATAACGAAACGCTGGTGGTGGTGTTTATCTCCAGCCATCCGTATACGCGCCGGTACGATCTGGATTTGCTGGCCGAACTGCGCCGCGATCGTCAGGCCCTGCGCGTCGTCGCCATCGCCGCTGAAAACGATCCGGCCATTGAAGCGGGTCCGCACATCCTGCTGCCACCTTCCCGCCCGTTTAGCGACATGGAACAGGCGTTCTGCTTCCTGATCTATGCCCAGGTCTTTGCTCTTACCCAGTCGCTCAGCGTAGGCAATACGCCCGATACGCCATCCGCCAGCGGGACGGTCAATCGCGTGGTGCAGGGCGTTGTTATTCATCCGTGGCAGGCTTAAGAGGATCCGATTATGACTATTATTTCGACGAAATATCTTCTGCAGGACGCGCAGGCAAAAGGTTACGCCGTTCCAGCGTTTAACATCCACAACGCGGAGACGATCCAGGCGATTCTCGAAGCGTGCAGCGAAATGCGATCGCCGGTGATCCTGGCGGGCACGCCGGGCACCTTTAAGCATATTGCGCTGGAAGAGATCTACGCTCTGTGCAGCGCGTACTCCCACACTTACGACATGCCGTTAGCGCTGCACCTCGATCACCACGAGTCGCTGGACGATATTCGCCGCAAGGTCAACGCGGGCGTGCGCAGCGCGATGATCGACGGCAGCCACTATCCGTTCGAGCAAAACGTGAAGCTGGTGAAGTCGGTGGTCGATTTCTGCCACCTACACGACTGCAGCGTCGAGGCCGAGCTGGGCCGCCTGGGCGGCGTGGAAGATGACATGAGCGTGGACGCCGAAAGCGCGTTCCTCACCGATCCGCAGGAGGCGAAACGCTTCGTTGAACTGACCGGCGTCGACAGCCTTGCCGTCGCCATCGGCACCGCCCACGGCCTTTATACCAAACGCCCAAAAATCGACTTCCAGCGGCTGGCGGACATCCGCGAAGTGGTCACCGTGCCGCTGGTATTGCACGGCGCAAGCGACGTGCCGGATGAGGATGTGCGCCGCACCATCGAGCTGGGCGTGTGCAAAGTCAACGTGGCAACCGAGCTGAAAATCGCCTTCTCTGACGCGGTGAAAGCCTGGTTTGCCGAAAATCCGCAGGGCAACGATCCGCGCTTCTATATGCGGGTTGGCATGGACGCCATGAAATCGGTGGTCAGAAGCAAAATCGCCGTTTGCGGTTCCGCAAACCGCCTTCTGCTTCCGGCCGAAGCCTGACCCCATCGCGCATTACATCAATACCTAAAAAATAACTATAAGCCTCGCAAATATGAAGGCGCGTTCTGATTCACGACCGCGCCTTCCATTACCATAAAAAATTCCGAGGAGTACCCTACATGACACAGGAAAAGTCATTCAAATCGAAAGCGTGGGAGTTTTTTCAGAGCCTGGGAAAGACCTTTATGTTTCCGGTCTCCCTTCTGGCGTTTATGGGCCTGCTGCTGGGTATCGGCAGCTCGGTGACCAGCCCTTCCACGATTAAAAGTTTTCCTTTTCTCGGCGGCGAACTCACGCAGCTGACCTTTGGCTTTATCGCCATGGTGGGCGGCTTCGCCTTTACCTACCTGCCGCTGATGTTCGCCATGGCGATCCCCATGGGCCTTGCCAAACGCAATAAGGCCGTGGGCGCGTTTGCCGGTTTCGTCGGCTACATGCTGATGAACATGAGCATCAACTACTACCTGACCGCCACCCACCAGCTTGCCGATGCCGCCACCATGAGACAGGTGGGGCAATCGATCGTGCTGGGGATCCAGACCCTGGAGATGGGCGTGCTGGGCGGCATCGTCGTGGGAGTAATCACTTACTTCCTGCACGAGCGTTTTCAGGACACGGTGTTGCACGACGCCTTCGCCTTCTTTAGCGGCATCCGTTTTGTACCGATTATCACCGCCCTTACCCTTTCACTGGTCGGTCTGTTTATTCCGCTGCTGTGGGAATACGTTGCGATGGGCATCGCCGGTATTGGCCATATCATCCAGAGCACCAGCGTCTTTGGCCCGTTCCTCTACGGCGTGGGCGTGCTGCTGCTTAAACCCTTCGGCCTGCACCACATTCTGCTGGCGATGGTGCGCTTCACCCCTGCGGGCGGCATTGAAATGGTTAACGGACACGAAGTCGCCGGGGCGCTGAATATCTTCTACGCCGAGCTGAAAGCCGGTCTGCCGTTTAGCCCGCACGTTACCGCGTTTCTGTCACAAGGGTTTATGCCGACCTTTATCTTCGGCTTACCTGCCGTAGCGTACGCCATCTACCGCACCGCCCGCCCGGAAAACCGCCCGGTGATTAAGGGCCTGCTGCTCTCGGGCGTGCTGGTGTCCGTCGTCACCGGTATTTCAGAGCCGATTGAGTTCCTGTTCCTGTTTATCGCCCCCGCGCTTTACGCCTTCCATATCGTGATGTCGGGCCTGGCGCTGATGGTGATGGCCCTGCTCGGCGTCACCATCGGCAACACCGACGGCGGGATTTTGGATCTGCTGATCTTCGGCGTGATGCAGGGGATGTCGACCAAATGGTATCTGCTGTTCCCGGTCGGTATTGCCTGGTTTGCTATCTACTTCTTCGTCTTCCGCTGGTACATCCTGAAACACGATATCAAGACGCCGGGACGCGAGGTGGACGCGCAGGGCGCGCAGCAGGCCGTCGAAGCCAATACCCGCGCGCGTGGAAAATCCAAATACGATCACGGGCTTATTCTGCAGGCGCTCGGAGGCAAAGAGAACATTGAGTCGCTCGACAACTGCATCACCCGCCTGCGTCTGGTGGTGAAGGATATGGGGCTTATCGATCAGCAGGCGCTGAAAGCGGCGGGCGCCCTGTCGGTCGTGGTGCTGGATGCCCACAGCGTACAGGTGATCATCGGCCCGCAGGTGCAGAGCGTCAAAACCGGCATTGAAGCCTTAATTTAACAGGGGGTCGTTGTGTTTGATTTCGACAAAATCATCGAGCGTAAAAGCGACAGGTGCCGTAAATGGGACCATGCGTTTGTCTGCTCGCGCTTTGGTGATGTTCCGGAAGGGTTTATCCCGCTGTGGATCGCAGATATGGATTTCACCTCGCCGCCCGCCGTGATTGAAGGCTTTCGGCGCATCGTGGAGCACGGCACCTTTGGCTATACGTGGTGCTTCGACGAGTTTTACGAGGCGGTGATTCGCTTCCAGCGAACGCGCCACCAGGTCGAGGTGGAGAAATCGTGGATTACCCTCACCTACGGCACCGTGTCCACGCTGCACTATACGGTGCAGGCATTCTGCACGTCTGGCGACTGCGTGATGATGAACACACCGGTCTACGACCCGTTTGCCATGGCGGCACAGCGTCAGGGCGTGCGGGTCCTCGCTAACCCGCTTCGCGTGGTGGAAAACCGCTATCATCTGGATTTTAATCTGATTGAAGATCAGCTTAAAACCCACCGTCCAAAACTGTGGTTCTTCTGCTCGCCGCATAACCCCTCGGGCCGAATCTGGCGCGCGGAAGAGATACGCCAGGTGTCCGATCTTTGTAAACGCTACGGCACGATTCTGGTGGTTGATGAGGTTCACGCCGAGCACATTCTGGACGGCACATTCGTCAGCTGTCTGACCCCGGGCAGTGCCGCACTGGACAACCTGATCGTACTGACGTCGCCCAATAAAGCCTTCAACCTGGGCGGGTTGAAAACCTCATATTCGATGATCCCGGACGATACGCTGCGCCAGCGCTTCCGCCAGCAGCTTGAGAAGAACTCGATTACCTCGCCCAATATGTTCGGCGTCTGGGGGATTATCCTCGCCTACCAGCAGGGTTTGCCCTGGCTCGACGCGCTGAACGGGTATCTGCAAGGCAATGCCCGCTATCTTGCGGACGCTATTCAGACCCACTTCCCGGCGTGGAAGATGATGAACCCGGAATCGTCATATCTGGCCTGGATAGACGTGAGCGCCGACGAGCGCAGCGCGACGCAGCTAACCCAACATTTCGCCCGTCAGGCTGGTGTGGTGATTGAGGACGGCAGCCACTACGTGCAAAACGGCGAAAACTACCTGCGAATCAACTTCGGCACGCAGCGCGACTGGCTGGAGCAGTCCATCAACCGCATGCTGAAGCATTACTGATAAGGATCTTAACGTAACGGTGAAGCTGAATCTGGTGAAGGATAAAAAACGCGGTGGTGATTACGCTGCAGCCGCTGGAAACGCTGGTGTTTGAGGCGATACCGGGAAACTAAATCGTGTTCAACTGGCAGGTTAAGCCATGACCTGCCAGCTTCCACCTTTCCTTGCCCCAATGCGTTTTAATTTACCTTTTGCTTGCAAAGATTGGAGATAACGTTCCGCAGTGCGGGAAGTTACGCCCAGGACAGATGCCAACATTACCGCAGTCAATTGTGGTTGAACGGTGAGAAGCTCAAGGACAGCTTTTTCCTTTTCCGACAATTTTTCCGACATTTTTTCCGATATGACGGACGACATGGTGATGCCTTCCCGCAAGGCTTCCGCCATATTTTGCAGCATAAATTCCACGAATACCGTGCAATCACTGGCCCGATCGCATTGCCCTAAAATCTGGTAATAGCGCGCTTGCTGGAAGTGAATCAGTGTTTCCACGGGCAGCCATGCCAGTTCTGCACGCCACTGATTTAAGATCAACGTTTGCCACAGCCGCCCCATGCCCTAATAGCTCACCAATCCACCTGATTAAGGATATAGGGCGTGATGGTGAATGGAGGCTGATAGCGGCTCATTTGGCTTACTCCCCCTGCTGCTCCAGCGCGTACTTATACAGGGCATTCTTCTTTACGCCGTGAATTTCCGCCGCCAGCGCAGCGGCCTTTTTCAGCGGCAGCTCCGCCTGTAGCAGCGCCAGGGTACGCAGCGCGTCGGCAGGCAGCGCGTCATCTTCCGCCTTATGCCCTTCGACAATCAGCACCATTTCGCCCTTGCGGCGGTTTTCATCTTCCTTCACCCACGCCAGCAGCTCGCCCACCGGCGCACCGTGAATCGTTTCCCAGGTCTTGGTCAGCTCGCGCGCCAGCACCACGTAGCGCCCTTCCCCCCAGACGATCACCATATCTTCCAGGCTCTCCAGCAGTCGGTGGGTGGACTCGTAGAAAATCAGGGTGCGCGGTTCCGCTTCCAGGTCTTTTAAGACGTCGCGGCGGCCTTTGGATTTGGCAGGCAGGAAACCTTCATAGCAAAAGCGATCGGACGGCAGACCTGCGGCGCTCAGCGCAGCAATCGCGGCGCACGGCCCCGGCAGCGGCACTACGCGTATACCGGCTTCGCGACAGGTACGCACCAGGTGATAGCCAGGATCGTTGATCAGCGGCGTACCGGCATCGGAGACCAGCGCAATGTTCTGCCCCTCTTTCAGCTTCGCCACCAGCGTTTCGGCTTTTTGTTGCTCATTGTGATCGTGCAAAGCAAACAAACGGGCGTTAATCGCGAAATGTTGCAGCAGTAAGCCGGTGTGGCGGGTATCTTCAGCAGCAATTAAATCAACAGCTTGCAGTACGGTGAGCGCACGTTGGGTAATATCAGACAAATTCCCGATAGGAGTAGGTACAATATAAAGCTGGCCTTGAGAATTATCTGCCGTTTCGTGTTGTTTCATTGTTTCGTCCGTATTGCCGATTTAATATTGAGCATTGCGTAAAAAAAATCACTGGATACAGTATGGTACCGTTAACGTTTCTTCGAAAAAAAGCCGCGCGCAGCGTGCCGCTTCTGCTGGCAGCCCTGATCTTTGCAGGCTGTGGCACCCAGGCACCTGACCAGAGCACCGCCCATCTTCAGGGTTCTGCTCAGGCTGATTCTGGCTTTTATCTGCAACAAATGTCGCAGAGTTCAAATGATACCAAGACCAACTGGCAATTACTCGCCATTCGTGCACTGCTGAAAGAGGGTAAAACCCAGCAGGCTGCCGAACTGTTTAACCAGTTGCCAAAAGATCTTAACGACGCCCAGCGCCGTGAGCAGAGCCTGCTCTCCGCCGAGCTGAAGGTCGCGCTGAAAGATTACGCCGCCGCGAAGAAGATCCTTGGGGACATCGACGTGAGCGCGCTGGATAAAAATCAGCAGGCGCGCTTCTGGCAGGCGGGCATTACCGCGGAGCAGGGACGCCCTTCCCTGACGCTGCTCCGCGCGCTCGTCGCGCAAGAGCCGCTGCTCGGCGGTGCCGACAAGCAGAAAAATATTGATGCCACCTGGCAGGCGCTGGCGTCGATGACGCAGGAACAGGCGCAGGCGCTGGTCATCAACGCCGATGAAAACGTCCTGCAGGGCTGGCTGGATCTGCAGCAGATGTGGTTTACCAACCGCAGCGATCCAAAGATGCTGAAAGCCGGCATTACGGACTGGCAGACGCGCTACCCGCAAAACCCGGGTGCGAAAATGCTGCCAACCCAGCTGGTGAACGTGCAGAACTTTAAGCCAGCGTCGACCAGCAAAATCGCCCTACTTCTGCCGCTCAACGGCCAGGCGGCGGTGTTTGGACGCACCATTCAGCAGGGCTTTGAAGCGGCGAAAAACGGCACGACGCCGGTGACCGGCAGCGCCGTTCCCGCCCAGGCGGCTCAGGCGGCCAACGTGAACGATGTTGTCAGCCCGTCCGCCGCCGAGACCAGCGACCTGACCACGGCGCAAGCGCCAGCGCAGGGTACCATGCAAAACCCGGTGACGGCCCCGACGACGCCTCCAGCGACCCCAGCACCAGCGACTGCCGCCCCTGCGGCTCAGGCTCCGGTCGAAACGCAGGCGACTCCCGCACCTGCCACAACGGCAGAACAGCCTCAACAGCAGTCAGCACAACCTACCGCTCAACCTGCCGCGCAGCCGCAGGCCGTGGCAGCCACCAGCGCCAACCCGGGCGCTGAACTGAAAATCTACGACACCAGTTCGCAGCCGCTGGACCAGGTTCTGGCGCAGGTGCAACAGGACGGGGCGAGCATCGTTGTCGGTCCGCTGCTGAAAAACAACGTGGATGAGCTGATGAAGAGCAATACCACGCTGAACGTGCTGGCGCTCAACCAGCCTGAGCAGGTTCAGAACCGGGCGAATATCTGCTACTTCGCGCTTTCCCCTGAAGATGAAGCCCGCGACGCGGCGCGCCATATTCACGAGCAGGGCAAGCAGGCTCCGCTGCTGCTCATCCCACGCAGCGCGCTGGGCGACCGCGTGGCCACTGCCTTTGCCGATGAGTGGCAGAAGCTGGGCGGCGGCGTAGTGCTGCAGCAGAAATTCGGTTCCGTCTCTGAACTGCGCGCGGGCGTAAACGGTGGAGCGGGTATCGCGCTCAACGGTAGTCCTGTCGCCGCGAGCCTGCCACAGCAGCAGGGGGTGACGATTGGTGGCCTGACGATCCCAGCCCCACCTACCGACGCGCAGATTAGCGGGGGCGGCAAAGTGGATGCGGCCTATATCGTTGCTACGCCGCAGGAGATCGCCTTTATCAAACCGATGATTGCGATGCGTAACGGCAGCCAGAGCGGCGCAACGCTCTACGCCAGCTCGCGCAGCGCGCAGGGTACCGCAGGCCCGGACTTCCGTCTGGAAATGGACGGTCTGCAGTACAGCGAAATCCCAATGCTGGCAGGCAGCAACCCGGCGCTGATGCAGCAGGCGCTGAGTACCGTACGTAACGATTACTCGCTGGCGCGTCTGTATGCCATGGGTGTTGACGCGTGGGCGCTGGCGAACCACTTTACCCAGATGCGCCAGGTCCCTGGCTTTGAGCTCAACGGCAACACCGGCGATCTGACCGCCACTCAGGATTGTGTGATTAACAGGAAGTTATCATGGCTCAAATACCAGCAGGGGCAGATCGTCCCGGCCAGTTAAGCCGCAAACAGACCGGCGATGCGTGGGAGCTAAAGGCGCGTCGCTGGCTTGAAGGCAAAGGACTGCGCTTTATCGCCGCTAACGTCCGCGGGCGCGGCGGCGAAATCGACCTGATCATGAAAGACGGTCAGGTCATCGTGTTTGTAGAAGTACGCTTTCGACAGTCCTCCCGTTTTGGCGGTGCTGCCGCCAGCGTGACGCTCGCCAAGCAACATAAATTATTACAGACTGCCCACTTGTGGCTTGCCCGCCATAATGGGAGTTTTGATACTGTGGATTGCCGGTTCGATGTGATAGCCTTCACCGGAAATGAGATCGAATGGCTTAAAAACGCTTTTGGCGAAGACGCATAATTAAGATTTAAAAGGGATAACGTGCTCGAAAGAATTAAAGTGTGCTTCACAGAAAGCATCCAGACTCAGATTGCCGCGGCGGAAGCCCTTCCGGATGCTATTTCGCGTGCCGCAATGACGCTGGTGCAGTCCCTGCTTAACGGCAACAAAATCCTCTGTTGTGGCAACGGCACGTCGGCCGCCAACGCACAGCATTTTGCTGCCAGCATGATCAACCGTTTTGAAACAGAGCGCCCGAGTTTACCTGCCATTGCACTTAATACCGATAATGTGGTCTTAACGGCGATTGCTAACGATCGTCTGCATGACGAAATTTACGCAAAGCAGGTGCGGGCCCTGGGTCATGCCGGAGATGTGCTGCTGGCCATCTCCACGCGCGGCAATAGCCGGGATATTGTTAAAGCGGTTGAAGCCGCCGTCACCCGCGATATGACCATCGTGGCCTTAACCGGCTATGACGGGGGTGAGCTGGCGGGTCTGCTTGGGCCGCAGGATGTGGAAATCCGCATTCCTTCTCACCGGAGCGCGCGTATTCAGGAAATGCATATGCTCACGGTGAACTGCTTATGTGACCTGATCGATAACACGCTTTTCCCTCACCAGGATGATTAAGGAGTTCTTATGAAGGCTTTATCGACCCTCGCAGTCCTTATGTCTGCACTACTGCTTCAGGGATGTATCGCTGCGGCCGTTGTGGGTACCGCCGCGGTAGGCACCAAAGCGGCGACCGATCCACGCTCTGTCGGGACGCAGGTGGATGACGGCACGCTGGAGCTGCGCGTCAACAGTGCGCTGTCGAAAGACGAACAAATCAAGAAAGAGGCGCGTATTAACGTGACGGCCTATCAGGGCAAAGTGCTGCTGGCAGGCCAGGCGCCGAATATGGAGCTCGCCTCGCGTGCGAAACAGATTGCGATGGGCGTAGAAGGGACCACAGAGGTGTTTAACGAAGTGCGTCAGGGCAAGCCAATTGGCCTGGGTGACGCCTCTTCCGATACCTGGATCACCACTAAAGTGCGTTCCCAGCTGCTGGGCTCGGACCAGGTGAAATCATCCAACGTGAAGGTGACGACTGAAAACGGCGAAGTGTTCCTGCTGGGTCTGGTGACGGACCGTGAAGGGAAAGCGGCGGCCGATATCGCCAGCCGGGTGAGCGGCGTGAAGCACGTCACCACCGCGTTTACTTACATTAAGTAATCCACACCTGACTGTAGGCCCGGTAAGCGCGCGCGCCACCGGGCTTTTTTTTACATCAGCGCAATGCTTCCCACCATCACCCCACTTAACGCCACCAGCCCAGCGGTCAGCCACAGCGCTTTCGCCGGGAACGACTTACGCAGCATGATAAGCGACGGGAGACTGATCGCCGGCAGCGTAATCAGCAGCGCCAGCGCCGGTGCGGTGCCCATACCTGCCAGCATCATGGTCTGAACAATCGGGATCTCCGCAGCCGTTGGGATCACAAACAGGCAGCCTGCAACGGCCATCGCAATCACCCACATCAGCGTGTTGTCGATAGCGCCATCCGCATGCGGGAAGAGCCAGACGCGCGCCGCCCCGAGAACCAGCACCGCCAGGATATAGACCGGAATGGTGCTCCAGAAAAGCTGCCATAGCGCCCGGCCCCAGCGGGCAAAGAACCCGCCCTGCGGCTCGCTGACGTCCAGCTCAACAGACGCGGACGCTGGCGCCTTATCCTTCACCAAATTCTGCACCAGCGTCGCCACCACCAGCACGGTCAGCAGCCCGGCCACCAGACGAATAAACGCGAAATGCCAGCCCAGCACAAAGCCCATAAACACCAGCGTTGCCGGGTTGAGTAGCGGGTTGCCCATCCAGAACGCCAGCGCGCCGCCCATCGATACGCGCTGACGGCGCATTCCTGCCGCCACGGGCGCGGCGCAGCACGAACACATCATGCCCGGCAGGGAGAAAATCGTCCCCAGCAGCGTGCCCTGAAAACGCGGCTGACCAAGCGTTTTCACCAGCCAGTTGCGCGGGATAAGCACCTGAATCAGCGAGCCCAGGATCACGCCGAGTACGGCGGCCTTCCAGACGGCAAGGAAGTAGACCATGGCGTAATCCCACGCCGCCTGAAGCGGGCTGGCATCAGCCTGCGCGAGAATAGATTTACCGATGCTGTGCGTTTCTGCGGCGGTGAAAGCTTTACCGTAGTACGGCTGCCATTTCACGTACCAGAGGCCAACAATGACCACGAGAAAGAAGAGTGCGGGCTTCCACCATTGAACAGGTGTTGCCGCCTGAGATGAAGACTGACCAGTCATAGCATTCCCCGGAGAGTATTAGGTTATTAGCCGGGGGAGTTTACGCCTCGCCCTGCGCGATTTCACGCAGTTTTGCCGAAGGGATGATGTTTACGCCCGCTTTCGACGGGGCGAGTCCCTCTTTTAACATCGCCCGCGCGACGTCCCGCGCCTCGATGGCTTTCCAGTTGCCGGGAAGGATTCGAAACAGCGGGGCCAGGACCGACTCGTTAAAGCGGCGCTCGTCCCGGTGGCCGATGAGCATCGAAGGGCGCACAATCGTGAGTTGCTCCCATTTCTGCGCGATCAGCGCCTCCTCCATCTTGCCCTTCACCTTGTTGTAGAAGAAAGGCGATCCGGCGCTGGCGCCCAGCGCGCTGACCACCAGAAAATGTCTGGCCCCCAGCTTTTTCGCCGCGAGCGCGGTATCCACCACCAGCGTATAGTCGGCGTGGATAAATGCCTCTTTGCTACCCGCCTCCCGCCGCGTGGTGCCCAGACAGCAAAAGGCAATATCAATCGGATCCCGGACCTGCGCCAGCGCATCCGTCAGCTGCGGATCGTGCGGATTAAAAACGCCGGAAATGTCCGCCAGCGGTCGACGCGTCGGGGCGGCAATGTAGTTCACGCGGCGATCCTGAAGCAGCAGCCGCAGCAGATGATCGCCAACCAGCCCGGTAGCACCGGTAATCAATACCTGACTCATCGTATCCCCTTTACAGAATTGTCCGTTTGCGAACTCAGCGTCGTCGACCACACTTAGAAGTCTGTTACAGGTAAGTATTTACCACAAGCGGAGAAAAATCAGTCTGAAGCGAAAACAACGGAGGAAGCATGGGTAAGAAAATCGCAGTCTTGATTACCGACGAGTTTGAAGATTCAGAATTCACCTCTCCTGCAGAGGCGTTCCGCAAGGCGGGACATGAGGTCATCACCATTGAGAAAGAGGCGGGCAAAACGGTCACAGGCCATAGGGGCGAGGCGAGCGTGACTATCGACGAGAACATCGATAACGTTAGCCCCTCCGATTTTGACGCCCTGCTGTTACCCGGCGGCCATTCACCGGACTCCCTGCGTGGAGACGATCGTTTCGTGACCTTTACGCGGGACTTCGTCGCGACCGGCAAACCGGTCTTTGCCATCTGTCACGGCCCGCAGCTGCTCATTAGCGCAGAAGTGGTTCGGGGGCGTAAGCTTACCGCCGTGAAGCCGATCGTTATCGATCTAAAAAACGCGGGAGCCGAGTTTTACGATCAGGAGGTGGTCAACGACAAAGACCAGCTGATCACCAGCCGGACTCCGGACGATCTCCCGGCGTTTAACCGCGAAGCGCTACGCCTGCTCGGCGCGTAGCCAGTGCAGCTTCTTGCCAAAGCCCAGGGTGTTGTCGGTAAATTTCAGCTCATCGAGGCGAATTTCCCATACCGGGGCTTTTAGCGCAGCGGCAACCGGAAAGCGGCGCGTGTAGTGCTTACGACGCGCGTCGCTCTCTTCTCCGTCCAGACGACGAATTTCCCCTTTGAACTGCACGCCGCGGATCAGCGCGACAGTTTTAGGCTGGCCATTCACCGTGCCCGCGACCTTCGCCTGCTGGCCGGTCATTTGCGCATGACGCGTTTTGTCTTCGCTCATGACGTAAAACGCCACGCGCTCCGGATCGTAGTAGTAAAACGCGTTTGCGCACCACATCTCTTCGTCTTTACAGACGCACCAGGTGACAACATGCTGCTTCGCCAGCCAGCGGCTAATGGCGGCCAGTGTTTCCATTTTCGCTCTCTCTCATGCTATGGTGCGTTCACCTTAACATACTGAATCTGTTTACCGTGTGCTGGTTTCTCTATCTTGTCCGAACCGCTGATAACGCACTCTACACCGGGATCACCACCGATGTGGCCCGGCGTTTTTTACAACATCAAACGGGGAAAGGGGCAAAAGCGCTGCGGGGGAAAGGGGAATTACGGCTCGCCTTTTCGGCCCACGTCGGTGACCGATCGCTGGCGCTCAGGCTGGAATACCGGATTAAACAGCTGACGAAGCGCCAGAAAGAGCGCCTCGTGGCCGGAGACGGCTCCTTTGAGGCGCTACGCGAGAGCCTGATTAAAAGCGATTGAAATGGTCGTGGTACTCAACCAGGCCATGCACGCCGTTGAGCGCGTCGTCCGCCAGGCGGTGCACCTGGAAGGCGGATTCCGTACCCGGCCAGCGGCAGCGCAGATCGTAATGCGCGGCCTGCTCAAAGCCTAAACGGCCATAGAAAGCCGGATCGCCCAGCGTGACAACGGCGGCGTAACCGAACTCATTGAGCGAATCCAGCCCTTCATAGACGAGCTGACGCGCCAGCCCCTGCCCGCGATAGCTTTCATCCACCGCCAGAGGCGCCATGCCAACCCACTGGAGCTCTTCGCCCTGAACGATGACCGGGCTGAAGGCTACATAGCCCACTACCTGACCTTCGTCATCGGTGGCAACCAGCCCCAGCGTAATCAGGCCGTCTTCACGAAGATCGTGGACCAGTTGAGCTTCAGCATCGCTCTCAAAGGCGCGTCGCAGCAGAGCATCGATCCCCGGCGCATCAATCCCAATTTCGACTCGAATCAGCATGGCTCACCTACTGAAGTGTGTTTACCGTCCGGCGGGGTTTTCAGCCCGGCCTCAACGAAACCTGCCATTTGCATTAACATCACGCGCAGCGCTTTCGGCATCTGCTCCAGCTCAATGGCATCCATTAAATTCTTCACGTACAGACCCAGCTCCGTGTCGCCTTCAATCACCAGACGGCGCTGGAAGAAGAGCGTATCCGGATCCTGCTTACGCGCGGCGATCATCAGCAGATCGCTGGCGTTGGCGCTAAAGCTCACATCCGCGTCGGCGGATTCGCGGACGATCAGCTGGTCATTCTCAACGGAGGTAAACCAGCGCAGCCCGATGTCGCGCACTTCAATGCTCAACCAGCGGCCCTCCAGGAATTCCAGCTCGCCATCCTGCAGCGCCTGGCGGAACTGCCAGCTCAGGACCTGCTCCAGCACCTGGCGTTTAAGCGCGAACGGCGCCAGCTTGACCGGCACGCTCAGCATTGATGGACCAAATTGTACGAGACGTGAACGCAGTTTATCCAGCACGAGCTTTACTCCCTGATATCTATAGTCCGGCTATTTTGCCATATCCGACGCGTAACATAGCGGCGTAAATCAACAAACCGTCGTCCGCCGTACCTCATTATTGGTGCCATCAATACGCCATTAGCTGCCTTAAATCAAAAATTGTCGCGTATGGGTTAATTAAAATCCCAGCTCGTTAACAATTTTGCGATCGACTACATCAGGATAAATTATGGAGCTGCTCTGCCCTGCCGGAAACCTTCCGGCGCTTAAGGCGGCCATCGAAAATGGGGCCGATGCGGTCTATATCGGGCTGAAGGATGATACCAACGCCCGCCATTTTGCCGGCCTCAACTTCACGGAGAAAAAGCTTCAGGAAGCCGTTAACTTCGTTCACCAGCACCGCCGCAAACTGCATATCGCCATTAATACCTTTGCGCATCCTGACGGTTACGCGCGCTGGCAGCGTGCGGTGGATATGGCGGCACAGCTGGGGGCCGACGCGCTGATCCTGGCCGACCTCGCCATGCTTGAGTATGCGGCAGAACGCTATCCCCATATTGAGCGCCACGTCTCTGTTCAGGCATCTGCCACCAACGAAGAGGCGGTGCGTTTTTATCATCGACACTTTGACGTGGCCCGCGTGGTGCTGCCGCGCGTGCTCTCTATTCATCAGGTTAAGCAACTCGCGCGCGTCACGCCAGTGCCGCTGGAGGTTTTTGCCTTTGGCAGCCTGTGCATTATGGCCGAAGGCCGTTGCTATCTTTCTTCTTACTTAACCGGTGAATCACCGAATACCGTCGGGGCCTGCTCCCCTGCCCGCTTTGTCCGCTGGCAGCAAACCCCGCAGGGGCTGGAGTCGCGCCTGAACGAGGTGCTGATCGACCGCTATCAGGACGGCGAAAACGCCGGTTATCCCACCCTGTGTAAAGGGCGCTATCTGGTCGACGGCGAACGCTACCACGCGCTAGAGGAACCTACCAGCCTCAACACGCTGGAGCTGCTGCCGGAACTGCTGGCGGCCAATATAGCCTCGGTGAAAATCGAAGGTCGTCAGCGCAGCCCGGCCTACGTAAGCCAGGTGGCGAAAGTGTGGCGTCAGGCCATCGACCGCTGCATGGCGGACCCGCAGAACTACGCTGCGCAGCAGGCCTGGATGGAGACGCTGGGCGCCATGTCCGAGGGCACGCAAACCACGCTTGGCGCCTATCACCGTAAATGGCAGTGAGATAACCATGAAATATTCATTAGGTCCAGTGCTCTACTACTGGCCAAAAGAGACGCTGGAAGATTTTTACCAACAGGCCGCCGCCAGCAGCGCCGATGTGATTTACCTGGGCGAAGCGGTGTGCAGCAAGCGCCGCGCCACCAAAGTTGGCGACTGGCTGGAGATGGCGAAAAGCCTGGCCGGGAGCGGCAAGCAGGTGGTGCTCTCCACGCTCGCGCTGGTGCAGGCCTCGTCCGAGCTGGGCGAGCTGAAACGCTACGTAGAGAACGGCGAGTTCCTGCTGGAAGCGAGCGATCTCGGCGTGGTAAACATGTGCGCCGAACGCAAGCTGCCGTTTGTTGCGGGTCATGCACTGAACTGCTATAACGCCGTGACCCTGCGCCTGCTGCTCAAGCAGGGGATGACGCGCTGGTGCATGCCGGTAGAGCTCTCGCGCGACTGGCTGGCAAACCTGCTGAATCAGTGCGAAGAGCTGGGCATTCGCAACCAGTTTGAAGTGGAAGTGCTGAGCTATGGCCATCTCCCGCTGGCCTACTCCGCCCGCTGCTTTACCGCGCGCTCGGAAGACCGGCCGAAAGACGAATGCGAAACCTGCTGTATTAAGTACCCAAACGGGCGCAGCGTGCTGTCGCAGGAGAATCAGCAGGTCTTTGTCCTGAACGGCATTCAAACCATGAGCGGCTATGTCTATAACCTCGGCAACGAGCTGGCGTCGATGGCCGGGCTGGTGGATATGGTGCGCCTGTCGCCGCTGGATACCGGCGTGTTCGCGATGCTGGACGCCTTCCGCGCGAACGAAAACGGCGCAGCTCCGCTGCCGTTGACCGCAAACAGCGACTGCAACGGCTACTGGAGACGGTTAGCCGGGCTGGAACTGCAGGCGTAAAAAAGGCTCACTTTGTTAACAACGGTTATCATTTTTTAATGCAGTATTAAAGATTGACCGTCGACAAAGTGAGCTGTTATGACTGACAAAACCCTTCCGTTTTCGGTGCTGGATCTGGCGCCGATCCCACAAGGCGCCTCGGCAAGAGAGGCCTTTTCGCACTCTCTCGACCTGGCTCAGCTGGCTGAAAAGCGTGGCTATCAGCGCTACTGGCTGGCCGAGCACCACAACATGGTAGGCATTGCCAGCGCCGCCACCTCGGTACTGATTGGCTATCTGGCGGCAAATACCACCACCCTGCACCTGGGCTCCGGCGGCGTGATGCTGCCCAACCACGCCCCGCTGGTGATCGCCGAGCAGTTCGGCACCCTGAATACCCTCTATCCGGGACGTATCGATTTAGGGCTTGGCCGCGCGCCGGGCAGCGATCAGCCGACCATGCGCGCCCTGCGCCGCCATATGAGCGGCGATATCGACAACTTCCCGCGCGACGTGGCCGAGCTGGTGGACTGGTTCGACGCCCGCGATCCGAACCCGCACGTGCGGCCGGTGCCGGGCTACGGCGAGAAGATCCCGGTCTGGCTCTTAGGCTCAAGCCTCTACAGCGCGCAGCTCGCCGCCCAGCTGGGGCTGCCGTTTGCGTTTGCCTCGCACTTCGCGCCGGATATGCTGCATCAGGCGCTGCATCTTTACCGCACGAACTTCAAGCCGTCCGAGCGTCTGGAGAAGCCGTACGCGATGGTGTGTATCAACATCATTGCCGCCGACAGCAATCGCGACGCGGAATTCCTGTTTACCTCCATGCAGCAGGCGTTTGTGAAGCTGCGTCGCGGCGAAACGGGCCAGCTTCCGCCGCCGGTAGAGAATATGCATCAGCTGTGGTCAGCCTCCGAACAGTACGGCGTACAGCAGGCGCTGAGCATGTCGCTGGTCGGCGATAAGGCGAAAGTGCGCCACGGGCTGGAGGCGGTGCTGCGCGAAACGCAGGCGGATGAGATTATGGTTAACGGCCAGATTTTCGATCACCAGGCGCGTTTGCATTCGTTCGATCTGGCGATGCAGGTGAAAGAGGAGTTGGTGGGGTAGTTTTTTGCTTTGCTCCCTCTCCCTTTGGGAGAGGGGCGGAGTGAGGGGGCAAGCCGCACGTTTTACTGATATACCGGCAACAGGTTAAAGCTCGACAGCACGTGCACCAGCGCGTTGCCCACCCCAAACACCAGGATTAGCGCAATCATCGGCTTGCCGCCCCAGACGCGGAATTTCGGGCTACCCAAGCGTTTACGTGATTTACGCGCCAGCAGCGCGGGCACGATCGCCGCCCAGATGGTTGCCGCCAGCCCTGCATAGCCGATGGCGTACAGGAAGCCGTTCGGCCACAGCAGGCCGCCCACAATCGGCGGCAGGAAGGTCAGCAGCGCGGTTTTGAAGCGCCCCAGCGCGGAATCATCAAAGCCAAACAGATCCGCCAGGTAGTCGAACAGGCCCAGCGTCACGCCGAGGAAAGAGCTCGCCACCGCAAAGTTAGAGAAGATCACCAGCAGCAGATCCAGGCTGCGGCTGTTCAGCACGCCGCTCAGGGCCTGCACCAGCACGTCGATGTTGCCGCCCTTCTGGGCAATGCCGATAAACTCCGGACGCGGGATGTTGCCCATCGTCCCCAGCAGCCAAATCACATACAGCCCCAGCGCCAGCAGCGTGCCGTAAACCAGACACTTCACGATGGTGCGCGGATCTTTGCCGTAGTACTTCATCAGGCTCGGCACGTTACCGTGGTAGCCGAACGACGCCAGACAGAACGGCAGCGTCATCAGCAGGTACGGCGTGTAGGAGGTATTCACTTCGGCAACGTTAAACAGCGTGGCGGGCGTCACGTGCCCCAGCAGGCTGCCGAAGGTCAGGAAGAAGGTGATGACCTTCGCGCCCAGTACGATTGCCGTCATCCGGCTTACCGCTTTTGTACTCATCCAGACGATAAACGCCACGCCCAGCGCAAAGCACAGCCCGGCCAGACGCGCCGGAACGTTCAGCGACATCTCAGAGAAGGTGTGATGCAGAATCGAACCGCTCGCCGAAATATATGCGTAGGTCAGGATATAGAGCACAAAGGCAACGGACAGACCGTTAACCAGGTTCCAGCCTTTGCCCAGCAGGTCTTTGGTGATGGTGTCGAAGCTCGCGCCAATGCGGTAGTTCAGGTTGGCTTCGAGGATCATCAGCCCGGAATGGAGCATACAGAACCAGGTAAAGACCAGCGCGGCCAGCGACCAGAAGAACCACGCACCGGACATGACCACGGGCAGGGAGAACATCCCGGCACCTATAATGGTTCCGCCGATGATCACCACGCCGCCAAGCAGCGAAGGTGACGTTTGGGTGGTGGTTAGTGTCGCCATACAGCCTTTTCTCCAGTCAATTATGCGGGAAGCATGTTAATGTGACGCACTGTACCAGTACAAGAGTACAAAGGGAATAAAAAAAGCCCCGATAGCATGTATCGGGGCTGTATATTTTACTTTACGTCAGAAGCTTAAGGCTTACGCGTCACCAAAACGACGACGGCTGGTGCCTTCTTCACGACGTGGACCACGGCTTTCGCGGCGCTCGCCGGAGAAACGACGACCTTCACCACCGCGACCTTCGCTGCGACCGCCTTCACGACGCTCGCCGCCGAAGCCGCGACCACCGCCACGACGTTCACCGCCGCGGTCAGGACGTGGCTGTGCATCGCCCAGCAGCTGCATGTTCATCGGCTTGTTCAGGATACGGGTACGCGTAAAGTGCTGCAGTACTTCACCCGGCATGCCTTTTGGCAGCTCGATGGTAGAGTGGGATGCGAACAGCTTGATGTTACCGATGTAACGGCTGCTGATGTCGCCTTCGTTAGCGATCGCGCCAACAATGTGACGAACTTCAACGCCATCATCACGACCCACTTCAATGCGGTACAGTTCCATGTCACCCGCGTCACGACGTTCACGACGTGGACGGTCTTCACCACCACGCTCTGGACGGTCACCGCGTGGGCCACGATCGTTACGGTCGCCACGACGTTCGAAGCGATCGTCACGGTCACGGAATTCACGTTTAGGACGCATCGGCGCATCGGGTGGCACGATCAGGCTACGTTCGCCCTGAGCCATTTTCAGCAGTGCTGCAGCCAGGGTTTCCATATCCAGCTCTTCGCCTTCAGCAACAGGCTGAATCTGCGACAGCAGCGCGCGGTACTGATCCAGATCGCTGCTTTCCAGCTGCTGCTGTACTTTCGCGGCGAATTTTTCCAGACGGCGTTTGCCCAGCAGCTCTGCGTTTGGCAGGTCCGCTTCTGGAATGGTCAGCTTCATGGTGCGTTCGATGTTACGCAGCAGGCGACGCTCGCGGTTCTCAACGAACAGCAGCGCGCGGCCAGCACGACCCGCACGACCGGTACGGCCGATACGGTGAACGTAAGACTCGGAATCCATCGGGATGTCGTAGTTCACAACCAGGCTGATACGCTCAACGTCCAGACCACGTGCTGCCACGTCGGTTGCAATCAGGATATCCAGACGACCGTCTTTCAGGCGCTCCAGAGTCTGCTCACGCAGGGCCTGGTTCATGTCGCCGTTCAGCGCTGCGCTGTTGTAGCCGCTACGCTCCAGGGCTTCAGCCACTTCCAGGGTCGCGTTTTTGGTACGAACGAAGATAATCGCCGCATCAAAATCTTCCGCTTCCAGGAAACGTACCAGCGCTTCGTTTTTGCGCATGCCGTACACAGACCAGTAGCTCTGGCTGATGTCCGGGCGAGTGGTGACGCTGGACTGAATGCGCACTTCCTGAGGATCGTTCATGAAGCGCTTGGTGATACGACGGATCGCTTCCGGCATGGTGGCAGAGAACAGCGCGGTCTGATGACCGTCTGGGATCTGCGCCATGATGGTTTCAACGTCTTCGATGAAGCCCATACGCAGCATTTCATCTGCTTCATCCAGTACCAGACCGCTCAGTTTAGAGAGATCCAGGGTACCGCGCTTCAGGTGATCCAGCAGACGGCCCGGCGTACCGACAACAATCTGTGGGCCCTGGCGCAGGGCGCGTAACTGCACGTCATAACGCTGGCCGCCGTACAGGGCTACCACGTTTACGCCGCGCATATGTTTAGAGAATTCCGTCATGGCTTCTGCAACCTGAACAGCCAGTTCACGGGTTGGAGCCAGAACGAGGATCTGCGGTGCACGCAGGTCCGGATCGATGTTGTTCAGCAGCGGCAGCGAGAATGCTGCAGTTTTACCGCTACCAGTCTGGGCCATGCCCAGCACGTCACGACCAGAAAGCAGGTGTGGGATACACTCAGCCTGGATCGGAGATGGTTTTTCGTAACCCAGATCGTTAAGGGCTTCAAGGATAGGAGCCTTCAGGCCCAGATCTGCAAAAGTGGTTTCGAATTCAGCCATGTAGTACGAGTGCCTCAATGTCAATGGCGGCCAGTCTACTTAGCTCATCGTGAAAATGATTAGCAATTTTCATTGAAAAGTGTGAACCGGCTCAAAGTAGGTGTATTGACGAACAACAACGCCCTCACCAGTTAAGGTGATGGCAATCAAAAGATTACGGGCTGATGTTTATGTCGTCAGCTATTGCTGGTCCGATTCTGCCAGGTCGTCATGCTCCTGGCCCAAGAGCGATAATTCCAACAATGCATAACGGTGCTCAACGAAGTTGTGTACGTTGTTAGCAACCGCTAATTTGAACAGTGCCGTAGCGCTGTCCATATCCCCCAGACTTAGGTAGTACTTACCTAAATAGAAGTTGGTTTCACTGAGATGCTCAGCGAGCGAGGTGTTATCCGTTGCGTCCGCCTTGAGGCGTTCCATCAGCGTTGCTTCGCTAATGTTGCCCAGGTAGAACTCGACAATGTTCCATCCCCACTGTTCCTTGTCCGATTTATCGAAGCGCTGTTTCAGGGCCTCTTTTGCCTGCTTCTCATCGAGCTTCCGCTCAACGATGTAAAGCCACAGGCTACGGAAAGGATCATTAGGATCGTCTTGATAAAACGCCAGCAGATCATCTTGCGCTAACTTATCACGACCGCCGTAATACAATGCGATACCGCGATTCAAGTGCGCGTAGTTGTAAGTTGGATCAAGCTCAAGTACAGAATCAAACGCTTCATAGGCAGCATCAAAATTGCCTGCCTGCGTTAAATAAATGCCTAAGTAATTGAATACTTCAGGCATATCAGGTCGGATAGCCAGCGCTTGTGAAAAATCATTTCGCGCCAATGCCCTCAGACCGAGACTATCATACAACACTCCGCGCTCATATAAAAGCTGTGCGCGTTCGTCATCGGTTAAAGCCCGACTGGCAAGTATTTGTTCCATGCGTGCCAGAATCACTTCTTGCTGCAAAGTCGGTTGCAATGGCACTGCGAGGACTTCGCTCTTACGCCAGGCAGAGTTGCTGCATCCTGCCAGCGTTAAAGCTGTCGCAACGAAACACCAGCGCAAAAAAGGCTTCATTTCCCACTCCCGAAGACAACTATTGGATGAACGTCCTGTCCCCCGGCGGCTTAACAAGGCGTCCTGCCTGATAATAGGCCCTCCGCAACGCGGAGGGCAAATGGCAACTTACTCGCCCTGCTGTTCTGCTGCCTGTGCTTCTGGCGCAGCAGCTGGCTGAGACTGCTCGGTTGCTTCTTTAATGCTCAGACGGATACGGCCCTGGCGATCAACTTCCAGAACTTTAACCGGTACTTCCTGACCCATCTGCAGGTAATCGGTCACTTTCTCAACGCGCTTGTCAGCGATCTGAGAGATGTGAACCAGACCTTCTTTACCGCCACCGATGGCAACGAACGCGCCAAAGTCAACGATACGGGTCACTTTACCTGCGTAGACGCGGCCCACTTCGATCTCTGCAGTGATCTCTTCGATGCGACGGATAGCGAATTTCGCCTTCTCGCCGTCGGTTGCTGCGATCTTCACAGTACCGTCATCTTCGATTTCGATGGTGGTGCCGGTCTCTTCGGTCAGCGCACGGATAACGGAACCGCCCTTACCGATAACATCTTTGATCTTGTCTGGATTGATCTTGATGGTATGAATGCGCGGTGCGAATTCAGAGATATCACCACGTGGCGCGTTGATAGCCTGTTCCATTACGCCCAGGATGTGCAGACGCGCACCCTTAGCCTGATTCAGCGCAACCTGCATGATCTCTTTGGTGATACCTTCAATTTTGATATCCATCTGCAGCGCAGAGATACCGTCGCGGGAACCCGCCACTTTGAAGTCCATATCGCCCAGGTGGTCTTCGTCACCCAGAATGTCAGACAGAACAACGAAGTTGTCGCCTTCTTTCACCAGGCCCATTGCGATACCCGCAACGGCGGCTTTGATCGGCACGCCTGCATCCATCAGCGCCAGAGAAGCACCACACACGGAAGCCATGGAAGAAGAACCGTTGGATTCGGTGATTTCAGACACCACGCGTACGGTGTACGGGAATTTGTCTGCTTCTGGCATCACTGCCAGCACGCCGCGCTTCGCCAGACGACCGTGACCAATTTCACGACGCTTCGGCGAGCCAACCATACCGGTTTCGCCTACGGAGTACGGAGGGAAGTTGTAGTGGAACAGGAAGCTGTCGGTGCGCTCGCCCATCAGTTCGTCGATGATCTGTGCGTCACGAGCGGTACCCAGGGTCGCGGTAACCAGCGCCTGCGTTTCGCCACGGGTGAACAGCGCGGAGCCGTGAGTACGTGGCAGCACGCCAGTACGCACATCCAGACCACGGATCATGTCTTTTTCACGGCCATCGATACGCGGCTCGCCTGCCAGAACGCGGCTACGAACAACGTTTTTCTCGATAGCGTGCAGGATTTCGCCAATTTCGTTAGCGTCCAGCGTTTCGTCTTCGGCAACCAGGATCGCGGTCACGTCAGATTTGATCGCATCAACCTGAGCATAGCGCTCCTGTTTGTCGGTGATACGGTACGCGTCGCTCAGACGAGATTCTGCCAGCGCCGCAACGCGTGCATTCAGCGCGTCGTTTGCCGCTTCTGGCTGCCAGTCCCAACGTGGCTTACCGGCTTCTTTCACCAGGTCGTTGATGTTCTGGATAACGATCTGCTGCTGATCGTGGCCAAAGACCACCGCGCCCAGCATCTGGTCTTCGCTCAGCAGTTCAGCTTCGGATTCAACCATCAGCACAGCGGCTTCAGTACCCGCAACCACCAGGTCCAGCTTACTTTCTTTCAGCTCTTCCTGAGTCGGGTTCAGCACGTACTGGTCGTTGATGTAGCCAACGCGTGCGGCACCGATTGGGCCATTGAATGGAATACCAGACAGTGACAGGGCAGCGGACGCGCCGATCATCGCAACGATGTCCGGGTTAACCTGTGGGTTAACGGAAACAACGGTCGCAATAACCTGTACTTCGTTAACGAAGCCTTCCGGGAACAGCGGACGAACCGGGCGGTCAATCAGACGCGCGATCAGGGTTTCGCCTTCGCTTGGACGGCCTTCACGACGGAAGAAACCACCCGGGATTTTACCGGCAGCGTAGGTACGCTCCTGGTAGTTAACGGTCAGCGGGAAAAAGTCCTGACCTGGTTTAGCTTTTTTCTGGCCAACAACGGTAACGAATACCGCGGTGTCATCCATGCTTACCATAACGGCAGCAGTAGCCTGACGAGCCATCATGCCGGTTTCCAGTGTCACGGTATGTTGACCATACTGGAATTTACGAACGATCGGATTCAGCAAAGTTCTGTCCTTTCTTAAATGTTTGACAGCACACCACCGGCGTGCTGTCGATTTAACCCGACCTTCTTCGCATCCTCGCGACTAATGACAACCAACACCCCCATGGGTGAAGCCTCTCATTAGCCGCGCGAACCTCTGCAATGAAGATCATTTATAGCAACAATACAATAGTTTCCAGTGAATTGCTGCCGTCTGGTTGAAAAAAGGGGCCATCAGGCCCCCTTTTCTGAAACTCGCAAGACTTAGCGACGCAGACCCAGACGCTCGATCAGCGCGGTGTAGCGTGCAACATCTTTACGTTTCAGGTAGTCGAGCAGTTTACGACGCTGAGAAACCATGCGCAGCAGACCACGACGGCTGTGGTGATCTTTTTTGTGCTCTGCAAAGTGACCCTGCAGGTGGTTAATCTGTGCAGTCAGCAGTGCAACCTGAACTTCGGTAGAACCGCTGTCGTTAGTACCACGACCAAACTCAGAAACGATTTTAGCTTTAGCTTCAACGCTTAGAGACATTTTCAAACTCCAAAGTATAAAGAATGTAAGGGTGCCGATCTCTAATTCAGCGACCCCATGTACGCCCCGCAGATTGTTAAACAATTTACCAGGCGTTAAGCGGCGATATTCTACTCGTCTCCCCTGCTTATCGCAAGGTGAGCCGTTATCACCGTCATGCGTCGACCGGATATTCGACGACCAGACGACGCGGCGCAACGCGCCCTTCGCCATCCATTTCGCCCATCCCGATGAATTTCCCTTCGTCACCTTCAGTCACGCGCACCAGTCCTTCCTGCGGCGCTTGTGCCGTGCGAACCGGATTGCCGTTCTTAAAGTAAACGGACGATGTTAAAGGAAGATTAACAATCGGGAAGTCCGCTGCCGGACTGTCCATCGGCATCAGCAGGGGATCCAGCAAATCTGCCGGCGCGATCCCCTGGGCTTCCGCCTGCTCAACCAGCTCGCGAAGATGTTCCAGGGTTACCATCCGCTCCACCGGGTATTTGCTCACCGCCAGACGGCGCAGGTAAATCACATGCGCGCCGCAGCCCAGCTTTTCGCCGAGGTCATCAATGATGGTGCGAATATAGGTCCCTTTCGAACAGTGCACTTCCAGCTCCAGCTCATCACCTTGATGGCGAATAAAGAGCAGCTCATACACGGTAATCGGACGGGCTTCACGCGGGACGTCAATGCCCTGACGTGCATATTCGTAGAGTTTCTTGCCCTGATATTTCAGCGCCGAATACATCGACGGCACCTGCATCGTGTCCCCACGGAAGCTCTCCAGCGCAGCGTCAAGCTGCTCCGCGCTGAAGGTCAGCGGACGCTCTTCCACGACCTGGCCATCCGCGTCGGAGGTATCCGTGCGCTGGCCCAGCTTAGCGATAACGCGGTAGCGCTTATCGGAGTCGAGCAGGTACTGGGAAAACTTTGTCGCCTCACCCAGGCATACCGGCAGCATGCCGGTTGCCAGCGGATCGAGCGCGCCGGTGTGGCCCGCCCGGTTGGCGTTATAAATACGCTTCACTTTTTGCAGCACGTCGTTGCTGGATGCACCCTGGGGTTTATCCAGCAGCAGCACACCATGCACGTCGCGACCGCGACGACGAGGACGACTCATCAGTCCTCCTTGCTGTCGTCCGCCGGGTTAACACGACGCTCGTCGTCATGTTTCACCACGCTGGTCACCAGGTTGGACATACGCATACCTTCGACCAGCGAGTTGTCGTAGAAGAAGGTCAGTTCAGGCACGATACGCAGGCGCATCGCTTTACCGAGCAGAGAGCGGATGAAGCCGGAGGCTTCCTGCAGCGCTTTAATGCCGTTTTTCACGGCCGCTTCGTCCTGATCGTTCAGGAAGGTGACGAACACTTTTGCATACGCCAGATCGCGGGACATTTCGACACCGGACACGGTGGTCATCATGCCGACGCGCGGGTCTTTAATTTCACGTTGCAGAATGAGTGCGATCTCTTTCTGCATTTCCTGCGCTACGCGCTGAGGGCGACCAAATTCTTTCGCCATAATAAATTCTCCAGACAAAAAAGGGGCTAAAGCCCCTTTTTGAAATTATTGCCGGGTGGCGCTTCGCTTACCCGGCCTACGTCAGCCAATCTTCAGTCGACGAAGATTATGCGATGGTACGCTGAATTTCGATGATCTCGAACACTTCGATCATATCGCCAACGCGAACGTCGTTGTAGTTCTTCACGCCGATACCACATTCCATGCCGTTACGGACTTCGTTGACGTCATCTTTGAAGCGGCGCAGGGATTCCAGCTCGCCTTCGTAGATAACCACGTTGTCACGCAGTACGCGGATTGGGTTGTGACGCTTGATGTTACCTTCGGTAACCATACAGCCCGCGATCGCACCGAATTTCGGTGATTTGAACACGTCACGTACTTCAGCCAGACCGATGATCTGCTGTTTCAGCTCAGGAGACAGCATGCCGCTCATCGCTGCTTTCACTTCGTCGATCAGGTTATAGATGACGGAGTAGTAACGCAGATCCAGGCTTTCAGCTTCAATCACTTTACGCGCAGAGGCATCCGCACGAACGTTGAAGCCAACCAGGATAGCGTTGGACGCAGCGGCCAGGGTCGCGTCGGTTTCGGTGATACCACCTACGCCAGAACCGATGATCTTCACTTTCACTTCGTCGGTAGACAGTTTCAGCAAGGAGTCGGAGATCGCTTCCACAGAACCCTGAACGTCGGCTTTCAGAACAACGTTCACTTCGTGAACTTCGCCCTCGGTCATGTTGGCAAACATGTTCTCGAGTTTAGATTTCTGCTGACGAGCCAGCTTAACTTCACGGAATTTGCCCTGACGATACAGTGCCACTTCACGCGCTTTCTTCTCGTCACGTACAACGGTCACTTCGTCACCGGCAGCCGGAACACCGGACAGACCCAGGATTTCCACTGGAATGGACGGACCCGCTTCCAGCACTTCCTGACCCAGTTCGTTACGCATCGCACGAACACGACCGTATTCGAAACCGCACAGAACGATATCGCCTTTGTGCAGCGTACCTTCACGAACCAGAACGGTAGCAACCGGGCCACGTCCTTTATCCAGGAAGGATTCGATAACCGCACCGCTCGCCATACCGTTACGGATGGCTTTCAGCTCCAGAACTTCGGCCTGCAGCAGGATCGCGTCCAGCAGTTCGTCGATACCGGTACCCGCTTTCGCAGACACGTGTACGAACTGGCTTTCGCCGCCCCACTCTTCCGGCAGGATGCCGTACTGGGAAAGTTCGTTTTTAACGCGATCGGGATCCGCTTCTGGCTTATCGATCTTGTTCACGGCAACCACAACCGGCACACCGGCCGCTTTCGCGTGCTGGATAGCTTCGATGGTCTGCGGCATCACGCCGTCGTCTGCAGCAACAACCAGTACAACGATATCCGTCGCCTGAGCACCACGAGCACGCATAGAGGTAAACGCGGCGTGGCCTGGGGTATCCAGGAAGGTGATCATACCGTTGTCAGTTTCTACGTGGTATGCACCGATGTGCTGCGTAATACCACCCGCTTCGCCAGAGGCAACCTTGGTAGAGCGAATGTAGTCAAGCAGAGAGGTTTTACCGTGGTCAACGTGACCCATGATGGTCACTACCGGTGCGCGCGGTTCTGCCGCAGCACCTGTGTCACGGTCGCTCATTACCGCTTCTTCCAGCTCGTTTTCACGACGCAGGATAACTTTGTGGCCCATCTCTTCGGCAACCAGCTGTGCGGTTTCCTGGTCGATGACCTGGTTGATGGTCGCCATTGCGCCCAGCTTCATCATCGCTTTGATGACCTGAGAGCCTTTAACCGCCATCTTGTTCGCCAGTTCGCCAACGGTGATGGTTTCGCCAATCACGACGTCACGGTTAACGGCCTGAGCTGGCTTCTGGAAGCCCTGCTGCAGCGCGGAACCTTTGCGCTTGCCGCCTTTACCACCGCGAACGGCCGCGCGTGCTTCTTCACGGTCAGCTTTAGATTCAGCGTGCTTGTTGCCTTTTTTCGCCGGACGCGCAGCTTTTGCATTACGGCCACGGCCACGACCGCCTTCAACTTCACGGTCGTTATCATCTTCAGCCTGACGCGCATGCTGAGAAGTGGTCACGTGATAGTCGCTGGTGTCTTCAGTCGGCTCAACGGTATTCACACCATTCTTCTCGTTTTCTTCAGCCATACGGCGCGCTTCTTCGGCGACGCGGCGAGCTTCTTCTTCCAGCTTACGGCGGGCTTCTTCTTCCGCTTTACGCTTCAGCTCGGCAGCTTCATTTTCACGGCGGGCTTTTTCAGCCTGGGCGGTTTTGGTCATTTCGTCTGTCTGTTGATTGCTCACTTTGTCTTTTTCCGCAGCGTCACGCTTCACTTTATCACTTGCGTCGCGTTTCGCTTTTTCTGCGGCCTCACGTTCAGCTTTTAATTCTGCTTCACGTTTGGCGGCTGCTTCCGCCTCACGCTGAGCTTGTTCTTCCGCTTCACGCTGTGCCTGCTCTTCCGCGGCAAGGCGTTCTGCCTCTTGCGGATCACGTTTTACAAAGGTGCGCGTCTTGCGGACTTCAATTTGTACCGATTTGCTTTTGCCACCGGTACCAGGGATATTTAACGTGCTGCGCGTTTTGCGCTGCAGCGTTAACTTGTCAGGCGTAGAGCCGTGTTCACGGTTCAGGTGCGTTAACAAGGTTTGTTTTTCTTGCGCGGTCACCGAGTCATCAGCGGACTTCGGGATCCCTGCATCAGCAAATTGCTGTACCAGGCGGTCCACGGAGGTCTGAATCTCAGCAGCCAGCGATTTTACAGTTACATCAGTCATGCTGTTCCTTCCTGCTACAGTTTATTACGCTTCGTCGCCGAACCAGCAAATATTACGTGCGGCCATGATGAGCTCGCCGGCTTTCTCGTCGGTTAAACCTTCGATATCAGCCAGGTCATCAACGCCTTGCTCAGCGAGATCTTCCAGCGTACAAACACCACGGGCAGCCAGCTTGAACGCAATCGCACGATCAAGACCTTCCAGATTCAGCAGGTCATCAGCCGGCTTCTTATCGCCAAGGCTTTCTTCCTGAGCCAGTGCCAGGGTGGTCAGTGCGTTTTTAGCGCGTTCACGCAGGGCTTCAACGGTTGGTTCATCCAGACCGTCAATTTCCAGCAGCTCTTTCATTGGCACATAGGCCAGTTCTTCCAGCGTAGAGAAACCTTCTTCAACCAGAACAGTGGCGAAGTCTTCGTCAATGTCGAGGTATTTAGTGAAGGTATCGATCGCCGCATGGGCTTCAGCCTGATGCTTAGCCTGCAGGTCATCAACGGTCATCACGTTGAGTTCCCAGCCGCTCAGCTGTGACGCCAGGCGTACGTTCTGACCGTTACGGCCGATCGCCTGCGCCAGGTTGCCCGCTTCAACAGCGATATCCATGGTGTGTTTGTCTTCGTCAACAACGATAGACGCCACATCAGCTGGAGCCATTGCGTTGATCACGAACTGCGCCGGGTTGTCATCCCACAGAACGATATCAATACGTTCGCCGCCCAGCTCAGTAGACACTGCCTGGACACGCGCACCGCGCATACCGACGCAAGCACCGACCGGGTCGATACGCTTGTCGTTGGTTTTCACCGCAATTTTCGCACGGGAGCCCGGATCGCGAGCTGCCGCTTTAATCTCGATAACTTCTTCACCGATTTCCGGTACTTCGATACGGAACAGTTCTACCAGCATTTCTGGTTTAGAACGGGTCACGAACAGCTGTGCACCACGCGCTTCAGGGCGTACCGCGTACAGAACGCCGCGAATACGGTCGCCTGGGCGGAAGTTTTCACGCGGCAGCATATCTTCACGCAGGATCACGGCTTCAGCGTTACCCGGCAACCCTTCGGATTTGATCTCCAGAGAGATGTTGTCGCGGTTCACTTTCTTCACCACGCCGGTGATGATCTCGCCTTCCTGATCGCGGAACTGATCGACAACCAGCGCGCGCTCGGCTTCGCGCACTTTCTGCACGATAACCTGTTTAGCGGTCTGAGTTGTGATACGGTCGAAGGTAACAGATTCAATCTGATCTTCAACATAGTCACCCACGTTCAGACTTTCGTCTTCAAAACGGGCAGCTTCCAGCGTGATCTCTTTCGTCGGCTGGGTCACTTCTTCAACGATTACCCAACGACGGAAGGTATCGAAGTCACCGCTTTTACGATCGATTTCTACGCGAACATCGATCTCTTGCTCGTATTTTTTCTTGGTTGCTGTAGCCAGTGCACTTTCCAGCGCTTCGAAAATCTTCTCACGCGGCAGTGATTTCTCGTTGGAGACGGCTTCAACAACAGCCAAAATTTCTTTGTTCATCGCGGGCTTTTCACCTCAATCCAGACTGTTAAAAGTGGGGAACCAGGTTCGCCTTCTGGATATTACTCAGCGCGAACACTTCATCTTTGCCTTCGACTGTCACCGTGATCATTTCACCATCAACGGCTTTGATAATTCCCTGCCATTTACGGCGGTTCTGTACGGCCATACGCAGAACGAGAGCCACTTCTTCACCGGTAAAGCGCACGTAGTGCTCGGCCGTGAACATCGGGCGATCGAGGCCAGGTGAGGAAACTTCCAGGTTGTACGCAACGGTAATCGGGTCTTCAACATCAAGAACCGCACTCACCTGGTGGCTGACATCAGCACAATCATCAACATTGATGCCATCTTCACTATCAATATAGATGCGCAGCGTCGATGTACGGCCGCGAACGAATTCGATGCCGACCAGTTCGTAGCCCAGTGCTTCGACCGGTGCAGTAATCATCTCTGTTAATTTTTGCTCTAATGTGGACAAGCCCACCCCCAAGACATAAAAAAAGGGCGTAAAGCCCAGTTATTCTGTAGTCAGATAACAAAAAACCCCGATAAATCGGGGCTTTAGATAACTGAACCCTATAGCCACAACTGTGGCCTGGAGCACTCTCCGAAAGAATTTTTTCAAATCCAGCTACGAAGGCTCTAAGTCTTCACAGTATATTTGAAAAAGAACTTTATGGGAAAGTGGTTGCGGGGGCCGGATTTGAACCGACGACCTTCGGGTTATGAGCCCGACGAGCTACCAGGCTGCTCCACCCCGCGCCTGAAACGTGGCAAATTCTACGCGTTTTGGACAGAATTTGCAAATAATGCTGGGATTTGGTACCGAAGACGGGACGTAAAATCGGCGTTTAGTATATTGATAGTTGACCCCACCTGTCAAGGCGACTTCCGCCAGAGCGATCGGACCAAAATTTTTACAAAAAACGCACGACTCTCTTCCTGTCTTCGCCAAAAGATGATTAAATGAATACTCACTTATTTTGCATAAAAATGCACAAGAGAGCGAAAGCGGTCTCTAATCAGTCAATCAAGCAGGGTTTTATTCTATGACGACGATTCTCAAGCATCTTCCGGTAGGACAACGTATTGGCATCGCTTTCTCAGGCGGCCTGGATACCAGCGCTGCACTGCTGTGGATGCGCCAGAAGGGAGCGGTTCCGTATGCCTATACTGCGAACCTGGGTCAGCCGGATGAGGACGACTATGATGCCATTCCTCGTCGCGCTAAAGAGTATGGCGCAGAGAACGCGCGCCTGATTGACTGCCGTAAGCAACTGGTTGCGGAGGGTATCGCGGCTATTCAGTGTGGTGCATTCCATAACACCACCGGCGGCCTGACCTATTTCAACACCACCCCGCTGGGCCGTGCCGTTACCGGCACCATGCTGGTTGCCGCCATGAAAGAAGACGGCGTTAACATCTGGGGTGACGGCAGCACCTATAAAGGAAACGATATTGAACGTTTCTATCGTTATGGCCTGCTGACCAACGCCGAACTGCAGATCTACAAGCCGTGGCTGGATACCGACTTCATCGACGAGCTGGGTGGCCGTCATGAGATGTCAGAATTTATGATCGCCTGTGGTTTCGACTATAAGATGTCAGTCGAGAAAGCGTACTCCACCGACTCCAACATGCTGGGTGCAACGCACGAAGCGAAAGACCTGGAATTCCTGAACTCCAGCGTGAAGATCGTTAACCCGATCATGGGCGTGAAGTTCTGGGATGAGAACGTGAAGATCGCGGCAGAAGAGGTGACCGTGCGTTTCGAACGCGGCCATCCGGTTGCGCTGAACGGCAAAACCTTCTCTGACGATGTTGAGCTGATGCTGGAAGCGAACCGCATCGGCGGTCGTCACGGTCTGGGTATGAGCGATCAGATTGAAAACCGTATCATCGAAGCAAAAAGCCGCGGTATCTATGAAGCACCGGGGATGGCGCTGCTGCACATCGCTTACGAGCGTCTGCTGACCGGTATCCATAACGAAGACACCATCGAGCAGTATCACTCGCATGGCCGCCAGCTGGGTAAACTGCTGTATCAGGGCCGCTGGTTCGATCCGCAGGCGCTGATGCTGCGTGATGCACTGCAGCGTTGGGTGGCAAGCGCGATCACCGGCGAAGTGACGCTGGAGCTGCGTCGCGGTAACGACTACTCCATCCTGAATACCGTGTCTGACAACCTGACCTATAAAGCAGAGCGTCTGACCATGGAGAAAGGGGAATCGGTCTTCTCACCTGACGATCGTATTGGTCAGCTGACCATGCGTAACCTGGACATCACCGATACCCGTGAAAAGCTGTTCAACTATGTTGAGAATGGCCTGCTCTCCGCCAGTTCCGGTAACGGCCTGCCGCAGGTAGAAAACCTGGAGCACAGCGATAAGAAGTAATCGACAGCAAGTCATGCAAAAGGCGCCCATCAGGCGCCTTTTTTGTTTGGTGTTTGTAGGGCGGGTAAGCGCAGCGCCACCCGCCATTTCGCCTGCCACACAATGTACAAACGAAAAAAAAGACGTCTTTCGACGTCTTTTTTCTGGAATATTGGTACCGAGGATGGGACTCGAACCCACAAGCCCGTTAGGGCACTACCACCTCAAGGTAGCGTGTCTACCAATTCCACCACCTCGGTACGGAATACTTACTGCGGGATATCGCTGGTTGGCTTAGCCGGTGCAGCTGGCTGAGCCTGCTCAGTTTTTGCTGGCGCGCTCAGATTTTCCCACTCGCTTCCTTTGCTGGTCTTGTTGCTGTTGATATTGCCAAGCACCAGGCTGATGATGAAGAACAGCGTAGCCAGAATCGCTGTGGTGCGGGTCATGAAGTTCGCAGAACCACTTGAACCGAACAGCGTACCGGAAGCGCCTGCTCCGAAGGAGGCTCCCATATCAGCGCCTTTACCTTGCTGCAGCATAATCAGCGCTACGAGAGCGATGGCTACAATAAGGAAAACAACTAAAAGAGCTTCGTACATAATCAACCTGTTCCTTGCGGATTTGCCGCATACCAATGCTTCGACCAATTAGCAGGATTTCTGTTTCCCACTGAAGCGGGTGTGAATACTAACCAAAGCGAATCACCTTCGCAAGGGCATTTTCGACGCATTGTATCAACTGCGGAAAAAAACAGCAAAAAGCCATTAATTGCTTAAAACAAAGGCGGCAAACGCCGCCTTTTTAAACATTTAGCATGCAAGATTATGCAGCTTTCACGGCATCCGCAATACGGTGCGCGAATTCGGTTACCTGCGCTTCGTCTTCACCTTCTACCATCACGCGGATCAAAGGTTCAGTTCCGGACTTACGCAGCAGCACGCGTCCACGGCTGCCCAGGGCCGCCTCAACGTCAGCCATTACGGCTTTCACGTTGTCATTTTCCAGCGGATCGCCTTTGCCAGCAGTGAAACGGACGTTTACCAGGACCTGTGGGAACATTTTCATGCCGCTGCAGAGATCGTGCAGGCTCATATGGTTGCGCGCCATTGCGGCAACCACCTGCAGCGCGGCCACAATGCCGTCACCGGTGGTGGTTTTATCGAGCAGGATCACGTGACCCGAGTTTTCTGCACCGATGCGCCAGCCCTTCTCCTGCAATTTTTCCAGCACATAGCGATCGCCCACTTTCGCGCGAACAAACGGAATACCGAGCTGTTTCAGCGCCAGTTCCAGGCCCATGTTACTCATCAGCGTGCCGACGGCACCGCCGCGCAGCTGGCCCTGGCGCAGCCCTTCGCGTGCAATGATGTAAAGGATCTGATCGCCGTCGACCTTGTTACCTTCGTGGTCAACCATGATCACGCGGTCACCGTCGCCGTCCAGAGCAATACCCAGATCGGCTTTTTCGGCCAGAACGCGCGCCTGCAGGGCACGCACGTCAGTAGCGCCCACCTGCTCGTTGATGTTCAGACCATCCGGCTCGCAGCCAATGGCGATCACTTTCGCACCCAGCTCGCGGAATACGTTTGGCGCAATGTGGTAGGTCGCACCGTTGGCACAGTCCACCACAATTTTGAGGTGGGCCAGGCTCAGCTCATTCGGGAAGGTACCTTTACAGAATTCGATATAGCGACCCGCCGCATCAACGATACGGTTCGCTTTACCCAGCTCTGCGGAGTCCACGCAGGTGATCTCTTTTTCCATTTCGGCTTCAATGGCTTCTTCCACGTCATCCGGCAGCTTGGTGCCATCAATGGAGAAGAACTTGATGCCGTTGTCATAGAACGGGTTGTGCGAGGCCGAAATCACAATTCCCGCTTCAGCGCGAAAGGTGCGCGTCAGATACGCAACGGCTGGCGTCGGCATTGGGCCCGTAAAGGAGGCAGACAGCCCGGCCGCTGCCAGACCGGCTTCCAGCGCGGATTCCAGCATATAACCTGAAATACGGGTATCTTTACCAATAATGATCTTACGGGAGCCATGACGTGCGAGTACCTTGCCAGCAGCCCAGCCGAGCTTAAGGACAAAATCAGGCGTGATAGGCGCATCGCCGACACGCCCACGGATACCATCGGTCCCAAAATATTTACGATTACTCATAGCGTTTGTTTTCCTTCGCTGCCAGTGTGGCTTCCACCACGCGCATGGCTTCTACTGTTTCTTTGACGTCATGGACACGGATAATGTGCGCACCCTGCATCGCTGCAATCACCGCACAGGACAGGCTGCCGCTCAGGCGCTCGCTCGGCCCCACGTTAAGCAATTGACCAATCATCGATTTTCTCGACATCCCCACCAGCAGCGGCAGGCCGAAGTGATGGAATTCCGATAAGCGCGCAAGCAGTGCATAGTTGTGGGAGAGATTTTTACCGAAACCGAACCCCGGGTCGAGCAGCAATTTCTCTTTTGGGATACCTGCACGTTCACAGCGTGCGATATGCTCAATAAAGAAGCGATTTACGTCGGCAAAGACATCGTCATACTTCGGTGCTTCCTGCATGGTTTTCGGTTGCCCCTGCATGTGCATCAGACATACCGGCAACCCCGTCTCTGCCGCGGCTTCAAGTGCGCCAGGCTCGGTGAGCGAACGAATATCATTAATAATGTGAGCGCCTACTCTCGCTACTTCACGAATCACTTCTGGTTTAGACGTATCGACCGAGATCCATACCTCAAAACGTTGTGCTATTGCTTCAACCACCGGCACCACGCGCGCCAGCTCTTCTTCCACAGACACGTCTGCCGCACCAGGACGCGTTGATTCTCCGCCAACGTCAATGATGGTAGCACCCGCATTAATCATTAAATTCGCGTGCTTAACCGCCTCGATAAGCGTGTTATGCGTGCCGCCGTCAGAGAAGGAGTCAGGGGTAACATTCAGGATCCCCATCACATGGGGATGGGAAAGATCGAGATGCGAGTCCTGAGCGAATAATTTCATGGCGAAATCCCTGGTATCTTTATAGTTAAACAGAAATGAAAAACCCCGGAGCAAGCTCCAGGGTTTGAGGTACAGACGAACGCTTCAACAGCGGGGACTTACTTATCGCCCAACTGTTCTGACATGGTGTTGCCCGGGTTTGGCGTACGCGGTTCATCGACCGGACGCGGCGCACGCGGGGTGCCATTGTTGTCAGAATTGTTGGAAGCGCCTGGGTCTTCCCAGCCCGCTGGCGGACGCACTTCACGGCGCGCCATCAGGTCGTCAATCTGCGGTGCATCGATGGTCTCATATTTCATGAGCGCATCTTTCATCGAATGCAGGATATCCATATTGTCGTTCAGGATCTGACGCGCGCGACCGTAGTTACGTTCAATCAGCGCTTTCACTTCCTGGTCGATGATACGAGCCGTCTCATCGGACATATGTTTCGCTTTCGCCACGGAGCGACCCAGGAAGACTTCCCCCTCTTCCTCTGCATAAAGCAGCGGACCGAGTTTGTCGGAGAAGCCCCACTGCGTCACCATGTTACGCGCCAGGTTTGTCGCGACCTTAATGTCGTTAGACGCACCGGTCGAAACATGTTCCGCACCGTAGATAATCTCTTCTGCCAGACGACCGCCGTAGAGGGTAGAGATCTGACTTTCCAGCTTCTGACGGCTGGCGCTAATCGCGTCGCCTTCAGGCAGGAAGAAGGTCACACCCAGTGCGCGACCGCGCGGAATAATCGTCACTTTATGCACCGGGTCGTGTTCCGGCACCAGTCGACCAATAATCGCGTGACCGGCTTCGTGGTACGCCGTGGACTCTTTCTGCGCTTCCGTCATCACCATGGAGCGACGTTCCGCACCCATCATGATCTTGTCTTTCGCTTTCTCGAACTCCACCATCGATACGACGCGCTTGTTACCGCGAGCGGCAAACAGTGCAGCTTCGTTGACCAGGTTAGCGAGATCGGCACCGGAGAAGCCCGGGGTACCGCGCGCAATGATGGCCGCGTCGATATCTGGCGCCAGCGGTACGCGACGCATATGGACTTTCAGAATCTGTTCACGACCGCGAACATCCGGCAAACCGACAACAACCTGACGGTCGAAACGGCCTGGGCGCAGCAGCGCCGGGTCAAGTACGTCCGGACGGTTAGTCGCCGCGATAACGATGATACCTTCGTTACCTTCGAAGCCGTCCATCTCAACCAGCATCTGGTTCAGGGTCTGTTCACGTTCATCGTGACCACCGCCCAGGCCTGCGCCACGCTGGCGGCCCACGGCGTCGATTTCATCGATGAAGATAATGCACGGTGCTGCCTTCTTGGCCTGCTCGAACATGTCACGCACGCGAGATGCACCGACACCTACGAACATTTCAACGAAGTCAGAACCTGAAATAGTAAAGAACGGCACCTTCGCTTCACCCGCGATGGCTTTCGCCAGCAGGGTTTTACCGGTACCCGGAGGGCCAACCATCAGCACGCCTTTCGGGATCTTACCGCCCAGCTTCTGGAAACGGCTCGGTTCGCGCAGGTATTCAACCAGTTCCCCCACCTCTTCCTTCGCTTCGTCACAACCGGCAACGTCCGCGAACGTGGTCTTGATCTGGTCTTCCGTCAGCATACGCGCCTTGCTCTTACCGAACGACATGGCACCTTTGCCACCGCCGCCCTGCATCTGGCGCATAAAGAAGATCCAGACGCCGATAAGAAGCAGCATCGGGAACCAGGAGATGAAGATAGAAGCCAGCAGGCTTGGTTCTTCTGGCGGCTCACCGACCACCTTGACGTTTTTGGTCAGAAGGTTATCAAGCAGCTTAGGATCGTTCACCGGGATGTAAGTCGTGTAACGGTTACTATCTTTCTTGGTAACGTTGATCTCACGTCCGTTGATACGCGCTTCGCGAACCTGGTCCTGATTGACCTCCTGCAGGAAGGTAGAATAATCCACCTTGCGGCCATTCGACTCGCTGGGCCCAAAGCTCTGGAATACTGACATCAGCACAACGGCAATGACCAGCCAGAGTATTAGGTTTTTCGCCATGTCACTCAAGGGATTAACCTCATATTACAACTGTGTTAAAAACAGCGTCAGGATACTCTATATCCAGTTTCATTCAAACTTTCGTCTGAAATCTCCCGGTTATCATTTTCGCCCGGTCGCTACAATATACACTTCACGGGAACGGGCCCGGGAAGAGTCCGGCTTACGAACTTTAACCTTCGCAAACAGGGAGCGAATTTCCTTAAGATACTCCTCGAAACCTTCGCCCTGAAACACCTTCACAACAAAACTACCACCAGGCGCTAGTACATCACGACACATTTCTAACGCTAGCTCCACCAGATACATGGCGCGGGGGATATCCACCGCCGGTGTTCCGCACATATTTGGTGCCATATCTGACATGACAACCTGGACCTTACTGTCACCTACACGATCAAGTAACGCTTTCAGCACTAATTCATCACGAAAGTCGCCCTGAAGGAAGTCGACACCGACGATGGGATCCATTGGTAAAAGATCGCACGCGATGATTCGGCCCGTTCCGCCGATCTGCGTTACCGCATACTGGGACCATCCGCCAGGTGCCGCACCGAGGTCAACAACCGTCATCCCCGGCTTAAAAAGTTTGTCACTTTGCTGTATTTCATCAAGTTTAAACCAGGCACGGGAACGTAACCCCTTTTTCTGTGCCTGTTGAACATATTTATCGCTAAAGTGTTCCTGAAGCCAGCGGCTGGAGCTGGCAGAACGCTTTTTACCTGTCATTTAACATTTCCGTCCTGGTTCATCGTTTCTTGCCTGTGACGTAAATTTCTACGCAGCTATTTGGCGATATAAGGGAGATGGCGGTAGAATGAACCGTTTTCAATCCCAACGTAAGCAAAAATATACGATGAATCTGAGTACTAAACAAAAACAGCACCTTAAAGGTCTGGCACATCCGCTCAAGCCTGTAGTGATGCTTGGCAACAATGGTTTGACCGAAGGGGTGCTTGCCGAGATTGAACAAGCGCTGGAACACCACGAGCTGATCAAGGTGAAAATCGCCTCTGAAGACAGAGACACTAAAAACCTGATCGTGGAAGCCATCGTGCGCGAAACCGGCGCCTGTAATGTACAGGTCATCGGTAAAACGCTGGTGCTCTACCGCCCATCTAAAGAGCGTAAAATCTCGCTGCCACGCTAAGGATATCCTGAATCGAACACATTTTCTGTGTGAAACGAGGGATTTCTGTCAGCAGGCGAGCAAAATGCCATGCTCCTTGAGTTGATAAAAGGCCGCTATGCGGCCTTTTTCTTTTCTTTACAATGTATCAACATCTTAGTAGAGAAGCGAATTACAGGTATTCAACCTTAATAATTTCGTATTCCACTTCGCCGCCAGGGGTACGGATGGTGACGACATCGTCCTGCTCTTTGCCAATCAGGCCACGAGCAATAGGCGAGTTCACTGAAATCAGGTTCTGTTTGAAGTCTGCTTCATCATCACCCACGATGCGATAGGTCTGTTCTTCGTCGTTATCCAGGTTCAGCACGGTAACGGTAGAACCAAAGATCACGCGGCCATTGTTAGGCATTTTGGTGATATCGATAACCTGTGCATTGGAGAGTTTGGCTTCGATATCTTTAATACGCCCTTCACAGAAGCCCTGCTGTTCACGCGCAGCGTGATATTCAGCGTTCTCTTTCAGGTCGCCATGCTCGCGCGCATCCGCGATAGCGGCGATGATTTCAGGACGACGCACGGATTTCAGGAAATCCAGCTCTTCGCGCAGTTTTTCGGCACCACGTAAGGTCATCGGAATAGCTTGCATTTGTTATACCTCTTAAACATTCCTGTTGGGAGCAGTGTTCCCTGCTCCTGCCCCCCTAAGCGGGCAAGAAGCAAAAAGAAAACCGACCCGGGAGCAGCGCCCCAGGTCAGCAGCAATTTTTCAATTTGATATGCATTTTACCGCGAAGTTCACTATGGGTCATCGTTTACTTTGCAGTGCCATGCACCGTAGTATGACGGTTTGTTTTCGGGTTGTTAGCGCGAGATTATGCGATTTTCCAGATTTATCATCGGATTGACTACCAGTATAACGTTCACCGCCCAGGCCGCGAACGTTGATGAGTACATTAATCAGCTCCCCGCAGGCGCGAACCTCGCCCTGATGGTGCAGAAGGTTGGCGCACAGGCTCCGGAGATTGACTATCACAGTCAACAGATGGCGCTGCCTGCCAGTACCCAAAAGGTGATCACTGCCCTCGCCGCCCTGCTCCAGCTCGGGCCCGACTTCCGCTTTACGACCACACTCGAGACTAAAGGTAACGTCGAGGCTGGCGAACTGAAAGGCGATCTTATCGCCCGTTTTGGCGGCGATCCGACCTTTAAGCGCCAGGATATCCGCAACATGGTTGCGGTGCTGAAAAAATCTGGCGTGCAGAAAATCGATGGTAACGTGCTGATCGATACCTCCATTTTTGCCAGCCACGATAAAGCACCCGGCTGGCCGTGGAACGACATGACCCAGTGCTTTAGCGCTCCGCCCGCCGCCGCGATTGTTGACCGAAACTGCTTCTCGGTTTCGCTTTACAGCGCGCCAAAGCCTGATGATTTAGCGTTCATCCGCATCGCGTCCTACTATCCGGTCACGATGTTTAGCCAGGTCCGCACGCTGGCGAAAGGATCCCCGGATGCGCAGTACTGTGAGCTGGACGTCGTGCCCGGCGATCTTAACCGCTTCACGCTTACCGGCTGCCTGACGCAGCGCACCGATCCGCTGCCGTTGGCCTTTGCAATACAGGATGGCGCAAGCTATGCGGGCGCCATTCTGAAGGATGAACTGAAACAAGCGGGCATCACCTACACCGGCACGCTGCTTCGTCAGACGCAGGTCAACCAGCCCGGTACGGTCGTCGCCAGCAAACAGTCTGCGCCGCTGCACGATTTACTGCGAATTATGCTGAAAAAGTCGGACAACATGATTGCCGACACGGTGTTCCGCATGATTGGTCACGCCCGTTTCGGCGTGCCTGGAACCTGGCGCGCGGGCTCAGACGCGGTTCGTCAGATCCTGCGCCAGCAGGCCGGGATCGATCTGGGGAATACCATCGCCGTCGATGGCTCCGGCCTTTCGCGCCATAATTTGATCTCTCCGGCCACGATGATGCAGGTGCTTCAGTACATTGCACAGCATGACACTGAGCTAAACTTTATTTCAATGCTGCCGCTGGCCGGGCATGACGGTTCACTGCAGTATCGCGCGGGGCTTCACGCAGCCGGCGTGGACGGCAAAGTCTCCGCGAAAACAGGCTCGCTGCAGGGGGTTTACAACCTTGCAGGCTTCATCACTACCGCCAGCGGACAGCGCATGGCATTCGTGCAGTATCTTTCTGGCTATGCCGTCGAACCGACCGACCAGCGCAACCGCCGTATTCCGCTTGTTCGCTTCGAAAGCAGGCTTTATAAGGACATCTACCAGAATAACTAGCGATGAAACTACTTATAGTTGAAGACGATCTGTTATTGCAGGAAGGGCTGGCGCTTGGGCTGGCTAATGAAGGGTATGCCCTCGACTGTGCCGGCACCGCAGCAGAGGCGGATGCCCTGATCCAGAGCGGCGAATACAGCCTGGTGATCCTCGATTTGGGCTTGCCGGATAAAGACGGCGCCACGCTGCTCAGCCAGTGGCGACGCCGCGGTATCGCCAACCCGGTATTGATCCTGACGGCACGCGATGCCATAGAAGATCGTATCACCGGCCTCGACGCCGGCGCAGATGATTACCTGGTGAAGCCCTTTGCGCTCGCGGAGCTGCAGGCTCGGGTGCGAGCGTTGATTCGCCGCTATCAGGGGCATAGTGATAACTTACTGACCGACGGCGATATTACGCTGAATTTGCAGACCCAGCAGGTATTGCGACAGGACCAGGCCGTAGAGGTGACGCCAAAAGAGTTCGCCTTGCTTACGCGTCTGATCATGCGCAGCGGGCAAACGGTGCACAGAGAGACGCTCCAGCAGGATATCTACTCCTGGCAGGACGATCCCGGCTCAAATACCCTTGAGGTCCACATCCACAACCTGCGGCGTAAGCTCGGCAAGGACAGGATCAAAACCGTTCGCGGCGTCGGCTACCGTCTGGAGAGCCAGAAATGAACAGCATGCGTCGGCGTTTGATGGTGCTGCTGGCGGTGATCCTCCTGTTTTTCCAGCTGATAAGCGTCATCTGGCTGTGGCACGAAAGCCGTGAGCAGATTGGCTTTCTGGTGAATGAAACGCTGTCGGCGAAAGCGCGCAATAACCATGTCGAAAAAGAGATCCGCGAAGCGATTGCCTCGCTGCTGGTCCCTTCCCTGGTCATGGTCAGCTTCACCCTGCTCTTCTCTTTTTGGGCGGTCACCTGGATAACCCGGCCGCTGAATAAGCTCCGCGACAGCCTCGCTAACCGTTCGGCCGATAACTTAACCCCGCTACCTATGTATTCCGACATGGAAGAAATCGGCGCGGTGACGACCTCCCTGAACCAGCTACTCGCCCGGCTGGACAATACCATTCAACAGGAGCGTCTCTTCACCGCAGACGCCGCACACGAGCTCCGAACGCCTCTTGCCGGTATCCGGCTTCATCTGGAGCTGATGGCGCAGTCTGGCGCGCCACAGGCCGAAACGCTGATAAGCCGTATCGATCAGCTCATGCATACCGTTGAACAGCTGCTGATGCTGGCCCGTGCGGGGCAGGCAATGGCCAGCGGCCACTACGAAACCGTGAGCTGGACGGAAAATATCATTGAACCTCTCGGCCTGGGGCATGAAGCCAAAGAGCATACGGTGATTTGGCCCGCCAAAAGCGCTCTCACGGTTCAGGGAGACGCCGTGCTCCTGCGCCTGATGCTGCGTAACCTGCTGGAGAATGCCGGGCGCTACAGCCCGACAGGGACAACAATTACGGTGACATTAACCGAGGTCGACGGGGGAACGCAGATCGGCGTTATCGATCAGGGGCCGGGGATTGATGAAGCGCACCGGCAGTCGATTACCGAGCCGTTCCGCCGTCTTGACCAGCGCTACGGCGGCAGCGGTCTGGGCCTGAGCATCGTGCAGCGCATCGTGCAGCTTCACCACGGCAGGCTGACGCTTGAGAATGGTGCTGAAGGCGGGTTAATCGCCAGCTGCTGGCTGCCCGCAACGCTGGAATAAAAAAGCCCCCATAATGGGGGCTCTGGACAGCGATTAGTGCTTGTAGATGAACTCGACGCCTTCTTCGTCGTCTTCATCCCAGTCATCGTCCCAGTCTTCATCGTCCTCTTCCGCTTCCAGCTCTTCGAGCTGCTGGCGGTGGTAGTCATCCCACATGAATTCGACTTTTTCAGGCTGTTTAGCTTCTTCCGCCTGAACGATTGGGTTCTCGATGATGAAGGTCATCACATCCCAGCAGAGGTCTTTCACGCCAACCTGGCTTGCCGCAGAGATCAGGTAGTACTTATCTTCCCAACCCATTGCGTCAGCAATCGCTTTCGCTTTGGCTTCCGCTTCAGCTTTGTCCATCAGGTCGATCTTGTTGAAGACCAGCCAGCGTGGTTTATTTGCCAGTTTCTCGCTGTATTTTTCCAGCTCACCGATGATGATGCGGGCGTTTTCAACCGGATCGGAACCGTCGATAGGATCGATATCGATAAGGTGCAGCAGCACGCGGCAACGCTCAAGGTGTTTCAGGAAGCGAATACCCAGACCCGCGCCTTCCGCAGCGCCTTCAATCAGGCCCGGAATATCGGCAACCACAAAGCTTTTCTCGTTATCCATACGGACAACGCCCAGGCTTGGTACCAGCGTGGTAAACGGATAGTCCGCCACTTTTGGTTTCGCCGCAGAAACGGCGCGAATGAACGTCGATTTACCGGCGTTTGGCATACCCAGCATGCCCACGTCAGCCAGAAGCATCAGCTCCAGCTGCAGGTCGCGCTTATCGCCCGGCGTACCCATCGTTTTCTGACGCGGGGTACGGTTAACGGAAGATTTGAAACGGCTGTTACCCAGACCGTGCCAGCCGCCTTTAGCCACCATCAGGCGCTGACCGTGTTTGGTCATGTCACCCATGGTTTCACCGGTTCCCTGGTCAATCACGCGCGTACCGACCGGAACTTTAATGGTGACGTCTTTACCGCGTTTGCCGGTACAGTCACGGCTCTGGCCGTTCTGGCCGCGTTCAGCGCGGAAAGATTTTTCGAAACGGTAGTCGATCAGCGTGTTGAGGTTCTCATCCGCCTCCAGCCACACGTCACCACCATCCCCGCCGTCGCCGCCGTCAGGGCCGCCACGTGGGATATACTTTTCACGGCGGAAGCTCACGCAACCATTGCCGCCATCACCAGCCACGACCAGGATCGTCGCTTCATCAACAAACTTCATTTTACTCTCCGTAACTCATTCGCCTGAGCGGGGGACTACTACAACCGCTTCATTTTTGCGCCAACGTCCCCAAAGACGATGACCAATGGCGGAATACATCGCGCCCGCAACCACGACAAACGCACCGAGATAACCCAACAGGTTGAGCATCGGTCTGACGAAGACATCGGGCCAGGCCATTGATAACAAATCTGAAAATAACAGCGTAAACAGCGGGGTGAGCGTGATTAACGCGCTCACCTGTGCTGCCTGCCAGCGCGCCATCGCTTCGGCCAGCGCGCCATAGCCAACCAGCGTGTTGAGACCACAAAAAATGAGGCACGCCAGTTGCCAGTCGCTAAGCTGGGTAATGACACCCGGCTTCGCTAACGGCAGCAATGCTATTGTACACAAAGTGTACAGCAAAAAGAGGATCTGCTGTGAGGCAAGTCGGCGCAATAACACCTTTTGTGCGACGCCATAGCTCACCCAGACCGTTGCTGCCCCCACACCAAAAATTACACCCCATGTGTAATCCGTCAGGCGGGTAAAAATCTCTATCAGACTGGTGTTGAAGAACATCACCAGACCGCACAACAGCATGCTCGCCCCGATAATCTGGGTACCGCGCATCTTCTCCTTGAGGATAAAGACGCTGGCAACCATCATCCCCACCGGTGAAAGCTGACCTATCACCTGCGACGCCGTGGGGCTGAGATACTGTAGGGAAGAGCTGAACAGGATGAAGTTACCGAACAGACCGCCCGTCGCAATAGCCAGCAACACCAGCCAGCGCGGTTTACGGAAGAGCCGCAGGGGAGGAAGCTTACCTTTGACGGCCAGAATGGCCCCGAGGCCGATGCTTGCCATCAGAAAGCGATAAAAGACCACCGTAGGCGGCTCCATCACTTCCAGTACCTGCTTCATTGCAATTGGCAGCGCACCCCAGCACATTGCGGTGGTGAGCGCCAAAAGAATTCCTATGCCGGCCTGCTGCTTCATGCCCGTTTTCCCTACAGAAAAAATTACCGGGTTTCCAATGTAAAAAGCCCCGCAACAGGTTGCGGGGCTTTAATCCGTTACCGGACCGAGAAAACCTTACTCAGCAACGATGCTGATGTATTTACGGTTGTTCGGGCCTTTAACTTCAAATTTCACTTTACCGTCTGCTTTAGCAAACAGAGTGTGGTCACGACCGCAACCTACGTTGTTGCCAGCGTGGAATTTGGTACCACGTTGACGAACGATGATGCTACCCGCCAGAACGGATTCGCCACCGAAACGCTTAACGCCCAGGCGTTTAGCTTCTGAATCGCGACCGTTACGTGTGGAGCCGCCAGCCTTTTTATGTGCCATTTAAATCTCTCCTCAGGTCTTAGGCGCTGATGCCAGTAATTTTCACATCAGTGAACCACTGACGGTGGCCCTGCTGCTTACGGTAGTGCTTACGACGACGAAACTTAACGATTTTAACTTTCTCGCCACGACCGTGTGCAACAACTTCAGCTTTGATAACGCCGCCATCAACGAAAGGAACGCCGATTTTGACTTCTTCACCGTTTGCGATCATCAGAACTTCTGCGAACTCAACAGATTCGCCAGTTGCGATGTCCAGCTTTTCCAGGCGAACGGTCTGACCTTCGCTTACTCGGTGTTGTTTACCACCACTTTGGAAAACCGCGTACATATAAACTCCGCTTCCGCGCACGTCCTCGTATGAATCAGAGTGCGCTATAAATATTCACAATAGGGCGCGAATATTACGCAAAACGCGAGCCTTTGACAAGTGCTACCGTCAATACATGAAGAAAAAAAACACAACACGTACGGTAACGTTTATCTGAGCCGTTTTTTCAGTACAATCAGCACTACTATTGATAAACCGAAACCCTTCGTTACCCCATTGAAGATGGGATCAACAGGATAAAAAGCCCGGCTTTTGCGATGAATTTAGAAAAAATCAACGAGTTAACCGCGCAAGATATGGCGGGTGTGAATGCAGCAATCCTGGAGCAACTCAACTCTGACGTTCAACTGATCAATCAGTTGGGCTATTACATCGTCAGCGGCGGCGGTAAACGCATTCGTCCGATGATCGCTATTCTGGCTGCCAGAGCCGTTGGTTATCAGGGAAATGCCCACATCACTATCGCAGCGCTCATCGAATTTATTCACACGGCGACGCTTCTGCATGACGATGTGGTGGATGAATCGGATATGCGTCGTGGCAAAGCCACGGCAAACGCCGCATTCGGTAACGCTGCCAGCGTCCTGGTGGGAGATTTTATCTATACCCGCGCCTTCCAGATGATGACCAGCCTGGGTTCCCTGAAAGTGCTGGAAGTGATGTCTGAAGCCGTAAACGTGATTGCTGAAGGCGAAGTGCTGCAGCTGATGAACGTCAACGATCCGGACATTACCGAAGAAAACTACATGCGCGTCATCTACAGCAAAACCGCGCGCCTGTTTGAAGCGGCTGCCCAGTGTTCCGGCATTCTGGCTGACTGTACCGAAGCCCAGGAAAAAGGCCTGCAGGACTATGGCCGCTATCTGGGTACGGCCTTCCAGCTGATTGATGATCTGCTGGACTACAGTGCGGACGGCGAAACGCTCGGCAAAAACGTGGGTGACGACCTGAACGAAGGCAAACCGACCCTGCCGCTGCTCCATGCTATGCGCAACGGAACGGCAGACCAGGCGAAAATGATCCGTGAGGCGATCGAGCAGGGAAATGGCCGCCATCTTCTGGAACCCGTGCTGGAAGCCATGGCTATCTGCGGATCGCTGGAATGGACGCGTCAGCGTGCGGAAGAAGAAGCCGATAAAGCCATCGAAGCTCTCCAGGTTATTCCCGATAGCCCATGGCGCGATGCACTGATTGGCCTTGCCCACATCGCTGTTCAGCGCGACCGTTAATCCCCTCTTGCCTCTCCCCGCGACCATGACGGGGAGAGGCGAGTATACTCCTGTAAATTCCGCATTCCTGTAAATTCATCGGTTTAGAGACCGCATGAATAAAGCCGTGTCTTATTCTGAATATCCCATCAAGTAACGCGAACTTTTTAGAACAAAAGTTTGAAATGGGTATAGTAAACCTCGTCGTTTCAGAAGAAACGGCGTAGTTGAATCCGAACTTAAGGACAGCGTTATGGATACGAAATTTATCGACTGGCACACGGCTGATATTATTGCCGCTCTGCGCAAAAGAGGCACTTCACTGGCAGCAGAGTCCCGCCGCCATGGACTGAGTTCTTCAACTCTGGCAAACGCCCTCACCCGCCCCTGGCCCAAGGGAGAATTAATTATCGCGACGGCGCTGGAAACGCACCCGTGGGTGATTTGGCCTTCACGCTATCACGATCCCATTACCCATGAATTTATCGACAGATCGCGCATGATTCGCCAGAGAAAAGTGAAAAAAGAACCGCAGGAATAACGCGTTTTTTTGACAGGAACAGCAACCCCCCGGTCATGTCTGGCAGGGGGCTGCCGGAACGATTACTCGCCCTTCACACGCTCAATATTGGCACCCAGCGCGCGCAGTTTATCTTCGATACGCTCATAACCGCGATCGATGTGATAGATACGATCCACGATCGTTGTGCCTTCCGCGATACAACCCGCCAGCACCAGGCTTGCAGATGCACGCAGATCGGTTGCCATCACCTGAGCACCTGACAGTTTCTCAACGCCATGACAAATCACGGTATTACTTTCGATCTCAGCATGCGCCCCCATACGGATCAGCTCCGGTACGTGCATAAAGCGGTTTTCGAAAATCGTTTCAGTGATGAAGCCCGTACCTTCGGCGACCAGGTTCAGCAAGGTGAACTGCGCCTGCATATCGGTCGGGAACGCCGGATGCGGCGCCGTACGCACATTGACCGCCTTTGGACGCTGGCCGTGCATATCAAGGCTGATCCAGTCTTCACCGATTTCGATATCCGCGCCCGCATCACGCAGCTTCGCCAGCACCGCATCCAGAGTATCAGGCTGCGCGTTGCGACAAACAATCTTGCCGCCAGAGATCGCCGCGGCGACCAGGAAGGTCCCGGTTTCGATACGGTCCGGCAGTACGCGGTATACGCCACCGCCCAGGCGCTCAACGCCTTCGATGGTGATACGGTCGGTGCCCTGACCTGAAATTTTCGCGCCCAGCGCCACGAGGAAGTTGGCGGTATCCACAATTTCCGGCTCGCGCGCGGCGTTTTCGATGATAGTGGTACCTTCTGCCAGCGTCGCCGCAGACATAATGGTGACCGTTGCGCCCACGCTCACTTTGTCCATGACGATGTGCGCGCCTTTCAGACGACCGTTCACGGACGCCTTAACGTAACCTTCTTCCAGCTTGATCTCTGCGCCCAGTTTCTCTAAGCCAAAGATATGCAGGTCAACCGGACGCGCACCGATGGCGCAGCCGCCCGGCAGAGAGACCTGACCCTGACCAAAACGCGCCACCAGCGGGCCAAGCGCCCAGATGGATGCACGCATGGTTTTCACCAGATCGTAAGGAGCAGAGAAGTTGTTCACCTTGCTGGCGTCGATCCAGACGGAACCGTTGCGCTCAACTTTCGTGCCCAGCTGGGTGAGCAGCTTCATGGTGGTGTCGATATCCTTCAGCTTCGGTACGTTCTGAATTTCTACCGGCTCTTCCGCGAGCAGCGCAGCAAAGAGGATTGGCAGCGCGGCGTTTTTCGCGCCAGAAATTGTGACTTCGCCCTGGAGACGCGTTGGCCCCTGTACACGAAATTTGTCCATTGTGTGCTCTCTTATAAATTCAACCGTGCTGCGGGCCTGTCGCCCTCAGCTCAAAAACCGTTTAGTTTGCGATCGCGTGCCCACTCTTGGGGGGTGAACGCTTTAATCGACAGGGCGTGGATGCGGTTATCCGCAATATATTCCATCAGCGGCGCGTACACAGCCTGCTGCTTCTTCACACGGCTCATACCGTCGAACATCTCACCCACAGCAATAACCTGGAAGTGACTGCCATCGCCAGTGACGTGGGCTTCCTGAAGGGAGAGTGCATTCATCAGCACTGTCTGGATTTCATGATTTTCCATGGGCTCTTAATCATCTGATAGAGAAAACAAGCCCAACATCTTAGAGCAAAGTGGCGTCGTCTTAAACAAGCAAAAAGCCCCGACGATGAAACTGTCAGGGCTTTCGGAAGTAACGCACTGAAAATATTAACGAGGCAGGACGTCCTGAGGCAGATTGTAGAGCTGTGCAAGGGTGACGACATTATCGCTCGCGCCGTGAAGCGTGACGCTTGCCCCTTGCTTTTTCCCTACCGCAACCAGATGGGCCAGCAGCGCCACACCCGCCGTATCCACCCGCGAGACGTCGGTTAAGTCAATAAGCGTCACGCCCTGCATCGCTTCATGGCGTTTGTCCCACAGTGGGTTCAGCAGATCCTGATCCAGTTCACCGGACAGCTTTAACGTCTCGTCTTCACGCGACCAGCTCAGTTGCTGTGACATTACTTCTTCTCGTCCAGACTAATTTTCTGACGAGCAATGGACTGCAGCTGCGCGGTCAGGCCATCGATGCCTTTGGTGCGCAGCAGGTCGCTCCATTCGTTCTGTTTGGTGGTGATCATGCTTACCCCTTCGGCAATCATGTCATACGCCTGCCAGTGACCGGTCTGGCTGTTTTTACGCCACTGGAAATCCAGACGCACCGGCGGACGACCGTTTGGATCGTTGATCGTCACGCGGATAGGAATGATAGTCGCATCGCCCAGCGGCTGCTCAGGCGCAATCTGATAGGTCTGACCGTGGTACATCGCCAGTGCCTGACCATACGCCTGCTTCAGGTATTCACGAAACGCGGCAAAGTAGGCTTCGCGCTGCGCAGGGGTTGCGTCTTTGTAATAACGGCCCAGCACCAGCGCACCCGCGTATTTAATCTGCACATACGGCAGCAGCTCCTGGTCAACGATGTCACGCAGATAATCAGGATTCGCACGAATTTTAGGCTGTTCGTTTTTAAGACGATCGAAAGTCTTTTTCGCCGCTTCGTCCATCAGTTTGTACGGGTTGCTCTGATCCGCAGCATGAGCCGCGGTAAGAGGAGCGATGACCAGCATGGCAACCATTAACAGTCGTTTAAACATGAATGACTTCTCCTGATATTAATTCGCCGCACCTGGGGTCGGTGCCGCATTGGTATGGTCTTCACTCTGCGCAGGGGCATTGTCAGACTTTTTATCATCCCCTTTACTGTTGTAAAGGAACTGACCAATCATATCTTCCAGCACCATGGCGGACTTGGTGTCCTGGATAACGCTACCGTCTTTAAGGATAGTCGTTCCCAGCTCGGGATCTTCAAAGCCGACGTTCAGGGCCAGATATTGTTCACCCAGCAGACCGGAAGTACGGATAGAAAGGGAACTGGTGTCCGGGATATGGTTGTAACGCTCTTCGATATCCATCGCGACGCGCGGCAGATAGGTTTTCTCGTCAAGCGTGATATCCGCTACGCGTCCAATCACCACGCCGCCGATGCGGACCGGTGAACGCGCCTTCAGACCGCCGATGTTATCGAAGGTGGCATAGATGCGATACGTTGGTTCGGTGCGCACTGAGGTGATATCCGCCGCTCGCAGGCAGATAAACAGCGCGGCCAGCAGCGCCAGCAGCAGGAATACACCGACCCAAATTTCATTTTTTCTCGTTTGCATGAACTCAATTCCCAAACATCAGTGCGGTGAGCACAAAATCCAGACCCAGTACGGCCAGCGACGAATGTACGACTGTACGTGTAGTTGCGCGGCTAATGCCCGCCGACGTTGGGATTGCATCGTAACCGTTGAACAATGCAATCCAGGTGACCGTAATGGCAAATACAACGCTTTTAATCAGGCAGTTAACCAGATCCATTCGCAGGTCGATGGCGTCCTGCATCGCGGACCAGAAGAAACCGGCATCAATGCCTTTCCAGTGCACGCCAACCAGCGAACCGCCCCAGATACCCACGGCGACAAACAGAATAGTCAGTAACGGTAAAGAGATCACTCCCGCCCAGAAACGCGGCGAGATCACGCGACGCAGCGGATCGACCGCCATCATCTCCATGCTGGAGAGCTGCTCGGTCGCTCGCATCAGGCCAATTTCAGCCGTCAATGCCGACCCCGCGCGCCCGGCGAACAGCAGCGCCGCCACAACCGGGCCCAGTTCACGCAGCAGCGAAAGCGCCACCAGCATCCCGAGGCTGGTTTCTGCACTGTACGTTGTCAGAACAAGATAGCCCTGCAGCCCAAGCACCATGCCGATAAACAGACCGGAGACGATGATGATGAGCATCGACAGCACGCCGACATTATAAAGCTGCCGCACCAGCAGCGGCGCGTGCTTGCGGAATTCCGGCTTGCCGACCAGCGCGTTGAATAACATCAATCCGGCGCGCCCGAACGTCCTGATGGTTTTTATGCCACGGTGTCCGAGAGCGGCCAACGCATTTAGCAGCATGAGTGGCTTAACTCCCTATTCCCAGTAAATCGTCACGATAGTCGCCCGCCGGGTAGCGGAACGGCACGGGGCCATCTGCAATACCGTCAAGGAACTGCCGCACGCGCGGATCGCAATTTTCCTGCAGCGCCTGGGCGCTGCCGTGTGCGACGATCTTTTTGTCCGCCACAATATAGGCGTAATCGGCAATGCTCAATACTTCCGGTACATCGTGAGAGACGACAATGCAGGTAACGCCCAGCGCGCTGTTCAGCTCAGAGATGAGCTTCACCAGCACGCCCATCGTGATGGGATCCTGTCCAACAAACGGTTCGTCGAACATGATTAAATCAGGTTCCAATGCAATTGCGCGTGCCAGCGCGGCGCGGCGCGCCATGCCGCCGGACAGCTCCGAAGGCATCAGCTTCGCGGCGCCCCGCAAACCGACGGCTTCGAGCTTCATCATTACCGTACTTTTCAGCAGTTCAGGCGGCAGGCTGGTATGCTCGCGCAGCGGATAGGCCACGTTATCGAAGACGTTCATGTCGGTGAATAAAGCCCCCGACTGAAAGAGCATGCTCATGCGTTTGCGGACAGTATACAGGCGCGAGCGTGACATCTCCGGGATGTTTTCGCCATCAAAGAGGATTTCGCCGCTATCCGGTGGGATCTGCCCACCAATAAGGCGCAGCAGGGTCGTTTTACCGATCCCGGACGGCCCCATGATGGCAGTGATCTTGCCACGCGGTACGGTCAACGAAATATCATCAAATATCAACCTGTTGGCGCGAGAAAAACTCACACCGCGAACATCGACTAAATTCGCCATCGTTTGGCTCATTTATGGATCCTTTATTACCCAGCTCACGTTAAGGCATGCCGCCTGAATCAGCCCTCAACTGCGCATTTTTACAGAATAATAGCCGTTGAGGTTAGCGAAAGCTGGCATTTGTTTTACTTTTCCGGCGCATAAAGTCAAAATTAGGAATTCGTTACGCCTCAGACTGTATGCAGTCCAGCCATTCCCGCGCGATGGACCGACGAGTATACCTGAAGAAAGGACTTTTGATGCTTTTAGCAACAGCACTGTTAATAATTGGTTTACTTTTGGTGGTCTACAGTGCTGACCGTTTAGTGTTTGCTGCATCTATCCTGTGTCGCCTGACGGGCGTACCGCCTGTGGTCATCGGGATGACCGTAGTCAGCGTGGGAACGTCACTTCCGGAAATCATCGTCTCGGTCACGGCTTCGCTGCATGGTCAGTTAGACCTCGCGGTAGGCACCGCGATTGGCTCGAACATCGTCAATATACTCTTGATTTTAGGCCTGGCCGCCCTGCTCCATCCATTTCGCGTGCATTCTGATGTTCTGCGCCGTGAATTGCCGCTAATGTTAATTGTAAGCCTGCTGGCAGGCTGCGTATTTTATGATGGTGTACTGAGCTACAGCGACGGCATTTTCCTGCTGGCGCTGGCCGTCATTTGGCTGCTGTATAGTGTTAAAATCGCCCGTCTGGCTGAGAAACAGGGCCAGGATAGCCTCACGCGCGAGCAGGTCGCTGAACTGCCGCGGGAAGGCACGCTGCCTGTTGCCCTGCTCTGGCTTGGCGTTGCGCTGATCATCATGCCGATGGCAACGCGCATGGTCGTGGATAACGCGACGGTGCTGGCGAACTATTTCGCCATCAGCGAACTGACCATTGGCCTGACGGTGATTGCCATCGGTACCAGCCTGCCGGAGCTGGCCACGGCCATTGCGGGGGCGCGTAAAGGTGAGGATGACATTGCCATTGGTAATATCATCGGTTCTAACATTTTTAATATCGCCATTGTGATGGGGCTGCCGGCCCTGATTACGCCAGGGCCCTTTAATCCTCTGGCGTTCTCACGCGACTACGGCGTGATGTTATTGGTCAGCGTGATATTTGCCCTGCTCTGCTGGCGGCGGCAACGACAGATCGGCAAAGGCGCAGGCGCGCTGCTGACGGGTGGATTTATCGTATGGATGGCGATGCTGTACTGGCTCTCGCCTCTTCTCTCTGGGTAAACGGAAACGCATTATGTCGCAAATAGAATTGCAGCCGGGTTTTGACTTTCAGAAGGCAGGCAAAGAGGTTCTGGAGATTGAACGTGAAGGTCTGGCGCAGTTAGATCAGTACATTAATCAGGATTTTAGTCTGGCTTGTGAGAAGATGTTCTACTGTGCCGGCAAAGTCGTGGTGATGGGGATGGGTAAGTCCGGCCACATTGGACGCAAAATGGCGGCCACGTTTGCCAGCACCGGAACCTCCTCCTTCTTTGTCCATCCGGGGGAAGCCGCGCACGGCGACCTGGGTATGGTCACGCCGCAGGATATCGTCATCGCGCTGTCCAACTCCGGTGAGTCCAATGAAATTCTGGCGCTGATCCCGGTGCTGAAGCGACTGCAGGTACCGCTTATTTGCATGACCAGCCGTCCAGAAAGTAGCATGGCGCGTGCGGCCGATATTCACCTGTGCGTGAAAGTGCCCAAGGAGGCCTGTCCGCTCGGCCTGGCGCCGACGTCCAGCACCACCGCCGCGCTGGTCATGGGGGATGCGCTTGCCGTCGCACTGCTCGAAGCCCGCGGTTTTACGCCGGAAGATTTCGCGCTTTCCCACCCGGGCGGTGCGCTGGGGCGCAAGCTGCTGCTTCGGGTAAACGATATCATGCACACCGGGGATGAGATTCCTCACGTCAGTAAAGAGGCCTCCCTGCGTGATGCGCTGCTGGAGATCACCCGTAAGAATCTGGGTATGACGGTGGTGTGCGACGATCTAATGAAAATTCAGGGGATCTTCACCGATGGCGACCTGCGTCGCGTGTTCGACATGGGTGTCGATGTCCGCACGCTCGGCATTGCCGATGTGATGACGCCGGGCGGTATCCGCGTGCGTCCGGGTACGCTGGCCGTGGATGTGCTGAACCTGATGCAGTCCCGCCATATCACCTCCGTTATGGTTGCCGATGGCGACCAGTTGCTGGGTGTGGTACATATGCATGATCTGCTGCGCGCAGGCGTAGTGTAATGAAGGATAAGACAATGAGTAATGCGGGTGCATCCCTTGCAACCTGTTATGGCCCGGTGAGTACCCAAATGATGGCAAAGGCGGAAAACATTCGTCTGCTCATTCTGGATGTGGATGGGGTACTTTCCGATGGTCTGATCTACATGGGCAACAATGGTGAAGAGCTGAAAGCGTTTAACGTTCGCGACGGCTACGGTATCCGCTGTGCGCTCACCTCCGGTATTGAGGTGGCGATCATCACCGGGCGAAACGCTAAACTGGTAGAAGATCGCTGTGAAACCTTAGGCATTACCCATCTTTATCAAGGTCAATCCGATAAAATGGCGGCGTTTAAGGATTTACTGGGTAAACTGGCTATCGCACCAGAAAAGGTGGCCTACGTCGGGGACGATCTGATTGACTGGCCCGTGATGGCTGAAGTCGGGCTGAGTATCGCCGTTGCTGATGCGCATCCGCTTCTGATCCCGCGCGCGGACTACGTTACCCACATCAACGGTGGCCGCGGTGCCGTCCGTGAAGTCTGCGATCTGCTTCTGCTGGCGCAGGGCAAGCTTGATGAGGCCAAAGGGCAATCGATATGAGTAAAACCAGACGTTGGATTATCATTTTGCTTGCGCTTGTCGCACTGGTATTGATTGGCGTGAACCTTGCCGATCGCGACGAAACGCAAACGGAAGCGATCAACAATAACGATCCAACCTATAAAAGCGATCACAGCGACACCGTGGTCTATAGCCCGGAAGGCGCGCTGAACTATCGCCTGATTGCCCAGCATGTTGAATATTTTTCAGATGACGGTGTTTCATGGTTTACCCAGCCCGTTATGACCACATTTGATAAAGACAAAGTGCCGACGTGGTCAATTAAGTCAGATCGGGCAAAACTGACAAATGACCGTATGCTTTATCTATATGGCCACGTTGAAGTCAACGCCCTGACCGCGGACTCGCAACTGCGAAAAATTACGACGGATAATGCTCAGATCAACCTGGTTACCCAGGACGTGACCTCGCAGGATCTGGTCACACTGTATGGCACAACATTTAATTCCAGCGGTTTGAGAATGCGCGGGAACTTACGCAGCAAAAACGCCGAGCTGATTGAAAAGGTTAGAACCTCCTATGAAATTCAAAACAAACAAACTCAGCCTTAAAGTAATTATCGCCAGCGCGATGCTGGCGACCAGTCTCCCCGCGCTTGCTGTAACGGGCGATACCGACCAGCCGATCCATATCGAGTCCGACACTCAGTCCCTCGATATGCAGGGGAACGTCGTCACCTTCACCGGTAACGTCGTCATGACTCAGGGCACCATCAAAATTAACGCCGACAAAGTGGTCGTGACCCGTCCGGGTGGCGAGCAGGGCAAAGAGATCATTGATGGTTACGGCAACCCGGCCACCTTCTACCAGATGCAGGACAACGGCAAGCCGGTGAAAGGCCACGCTTCGCATATGCACTATGAGCTGGCGAAGGACCTGGTCATCCTGACCGGAAATGCGTATCTGGAACAGCTGGACAGCAACATTACCGGCGACCAGATCACCTATCTGGTTAAAGAGCAAAAAATGCAGGCCTCGAGCGAGAAAGGCAAACGCGTCACCACCGTACTGGTTCCGTCGCAGCTGCAGGACAAAGGCAAAGGCCAGGCCCCGGCACAGAAGAAGAGTAACTAATTCGTTATGGCAACATTAACTGCAAAAAATCTCGCGAAGGCCTACAAGGGCCGCCGTGTCGTAGAAGATGTCAGTCTGACCGTCAACTCCGGCGAAATTGTAGGGCTGCTTGGCCCCAACGGTGCGGGTAAAACCACCACCTTCTACATGGTCGTTGGAATTGTGCCGCGCGATGCCGGCAACATTATCATTGACGATGAAGACATCAGCCTGCTGCCGCTGCACGCGCGCGCGCGTCGCGGGATCGGCTATCTGCCGCAGGAAGCCTCCATTTTCCGTCGTCTTAGCGTTTACGATAACCTGATGGCGGTCCTGCAAATTCGTAACGATCTGACCAGCGAACAGCGTCAGGACCGTGCCAACGAGCTGATGGAAGAGTTCCACATTGAGCACCTGCGCGACAGCCTCGGTCAGGCGCTCTCCGGGGGCGAACGCCGTCGTGTTGAGATTGCTCGCGCGCTGGCCGCCAACCCGAAATTTATCCTGCTGGATGAACCGTTTGCGGGCGTTGACCCGATCTCGGTTATCGACATTAAACGTATCATTGAACACCTGCGCGACAGCGGGCTTGGCGTACTGATCACCGACCATAACGTCCGTGAAACGCTGGCCGTGTGTGAACGCGCGTATATTGTGAGCCAGGGCAATTTGATCGCCCACGGTACGCCGCAGCAGATCCTCGAAGACGATCATGTTAAGCGCGTCTATCTTGGGGAAGACTTCAGACTCTGATAGGGTAGAGGTAACGTAACGCCGAACCGGAGAAAAATGCTCTGAACATGAAGCAAGGTTTGCAATTAAGGCTCAGCCAACAACTGGCGATGACGCCGCAGCTACAGCAGGCAATTCGCCTGTTGCAACTGTCCACGTTAGAACTTCAGCAGGAGCTCCAGCAGGCGCTGGACAGCAACCCCCTGCTGGAACAAACCGATCTTCATGACGAGGTAGATACCCAGCAATCGCAGGATACAGAAGCGCTCGACACCGCGGACGCACTCGAACAAAAAGAGATGCCCGACGAGCTTCCGCTGGATGCCAGCTGGGATGAAATCTACACCGCCGGAACGCCTTCCGGTACGCGTGCAGACTACCAGGACGATGAGCTACCGGTTTATCAGGGAGAAACCACCCAGTCGCTGCAGGATTACCTGATGTGGCAGGTGGAACTCACCCCCTTCTCCGATACCGACCGCGCGATTGCCACCTCCATTGTCGATGCCGTCGATGACACCGGCTATCTGACCGTCACCCTCGACGATATTCTGGAAAGCATGGGCGATGATGATATTGAGCTTGAGGAAGTTGAAGCCGTTCTGAAGCGCATCCAGCGTTTCGATCCGGTCGGCGTAGCCGCAAAAGATCTGCGCGACTGCCTGTTGATCCAGCTTTCTCAGTTCAGCAAAGAGACGCCATGGCTCGACGAGGCGCGCCTAATCATCAGCGATCATCTGGATCTGCTGGCGAACCACGATTTCCGCTCCCTGATGCGCGTCACGCGCCTGAAGGAAGAGGTGCTGAAAGAAGCGGTGAACCTGATCCAGTCGCTCGATCCGCGCCCGGGGCAGTCGATCCAGACCAGCGAGCCGGAATACGTGATCCCGGATGTGCTGGTCAGGAAACACAATGGCCGCTGGGTCGTTGAACTGAATTCAGACAGCATTCCTCGCCTGCAAATCAACCAGCAGTATGCCTCCATGTGCACCAGCGTGCGTAACGACTCCGACAATCAATATATTCGCAGCAATCTTCAGGAAGCGCGATGGCTGATCAAAAGTCTGGAGAGTCGAAATGATACGCTGCTGCGCGTCAGCCGCTGTATTGTCGAACAGCAGCAGGCTTTTTTTGAGCAGGGCGAAGAGTATATGAAACCGATGGTGCTGGCGGATATCGCCCAGGCCGTCGAGATGCATGAATCAACCATTTCCCGTGTCACCACGCAGAAGTATCTGCACAGTCCACGCGGTATTTTTGAGCTTAAGTATTTCTTCTCCAGCCATGTGAATACCGAGGGCGGCGGCGAAGCGTCGTCAACGGCCATTCGCGCGCTGGTGAAGAAGTTGATCGCCGCGGAGAACCCCGCGAAGCCGCTAAGCGACAGTAAGTTAACCACCATGCTGTCCGATCAGGGTATTATGGTGGCGCGCCGTACTGTTGCGAAGTATCGAGAGTCTTTATCCATTCCGCCGTCCAACCAGCGTAAACAGCTGGTCTGACACAACCGATAAGGAAGACACTATGCAGCTCAACATCACTGGACAAAACGTCGAAATTACTGAGGCTTTACGCGACTTCGTGAACGCGAAGTTTGCAAAACTCGAGCAGTATTTCGAAAGGATTAATCAGGTCTATATTGTGTTGAAAGTGGAGAAAGTGACTCATATCTCGGATGCCACCCTGCACGTTAACGGGGGTGAATTGCATGCCAGTGCGGAAGGGCAAGACATGTACGCTGCTATCGACGGCTTGATTGATAAGCTTGCGCGACAGCTCAATAAACATAAAGATAAACTGAAACAACACTAATTGTCCGGGCAGTTAACGGGTGCAGGACGGCCTGTTGTGAAACACAACAGGCCATTTGTACAGTTAGCGCTTAGGTGAAATTATGATGAACAACGATTCCGCTCTTCAACTGAGCAATGTCCTTAACCAGGAATGTACCCGCAGTGCGGTTCACTGCCAGAGCAAAAAACGTGCGCTGGAGATTATCAGTGAACTGGCCGCAAAACAGCTTGGCCTGCCGCCGCAGGTGGTTTTCGAAGCGATTCTGACCCGTGAAAAAATGGGCAGTACCGGTATCGGCAACGGCATCGCGATCCCGCACGGCAAACTGGAAGAGGATACCCTTCGTGCCGTGGGCGTGTTTGTGCAGCTTGAAACACCCATCGCTTTTGATGCCATTGATAACCAGCCCGTCGATCTCCTCTTCGCGCTGCTGGTGCCTGCCGATCAGACGAAAACCCATCTGCATACGCTGTCGCTGGTCGCTAAGCGTCTGGCCGATAAAACCATTTGCCGTCGACTGCGTTCGGCCCAAAGTGATGAAGAGCTCTATCAAATTATCACTGAAGCAGAAGGCAATCAGGATGATGCATAACCAGGAGATGGCCTTCACATCTGTTGTCCTGAGGAGAAACGGAACATGGTGCTGATGATTGTCAGCGGTCGTTCAGGGTCGGGGAAATCCGTTGCTCTGCGCGCCCTGGAAGACATGGGTTTTTACTGCGTCGATAACCTGCCGGTCGTGTTATTGCCTGACCTGGCCCGCACGCTTGCGGAGAGACAAACCTCTGCCGCCGTCAGTATCGACGTCCGTAACATGCCGGAATCGCCAGAGATCTTCGAACAGGCCATGAGCAACCTGCCTGACGCGTTCTCGCCTCAGCTGCTGTTCCTCGATGCCGATCGCAATACGCTGATCCGCCGCTACAGCGATACCCGTCGTTTACACCCGCTATCCAGTAAGAACCTCTCTCTCGAGAGCGCGATCGATGAAGAGAGCGACCTGCTGGAGCCGCTGCGTTCTCGTGCCGACCTGATTGTCGACACCTCTGAGATGTCCGTTCACGAGCTGGCGGAAATGCTGCGTACCCGGCTGCTGGGTAAGCGCGAGCGTGAACTGACGATGGTGTTCGAATCCTTCGGCTTTAAGCACGGTATTCCGATCGATGCGGATTATGTTTTCGACGTGCGCTTCCTGCCCAACCCGCACTGGGATCCAAAGCTGCGTCCCATGACCGGCCTGGATAAACCCGTCGCGGCCTTCCTCGACCGGCACACAGAAGTTCACAATTTTATCTACCAGACGCGAAGCTACCTTGAGCTATGGTTACCTATGCTGGAGACAAACAATCGTAGCTATCTGACGGTGGCGATTGGCTGTACCGGCGGTAAACATCGTTCGGTTTACATCGCCGAACAGCTGGCCGACTATTTCCGCTCGCGCGGGAAGAACGTTCAGTCCCGTCATCGCACGCTGGAAAAACGTAAAACATGACCGTAAAACAAACCGTTGAGATCACCAACAAGCTGGGTATGCATGCGCGCCCAGCGATGAAGCTGTTTGAGCTGATGCAGGGTTTCGATGCAGAGGTTCTGTTGCGCAATGACGAAGGCACCGAGGCGGAGGCGAACAGCGTCATCGCGCTGCTGATGCTGGACTCTGCCAAAGGGCGCCAGATTGAAGTCGAAGCCACCGGTCCTCAGGAAGAGGAAGCGCTGGCGGCGGTGATTGCCCTGTTTAACGCAGGGTTCGACGAAGATTAAGGTCTCTTTCCTTCAGGCGGGTGGCGCTGCGCTTACCCGCCCTACATAAGTTTGTTGCTCTCCATAAACCCTTCCCCACCTAGCTGACGCATCTGGCGCATGATCCACGCCTGACGGCTACGCACGTAGCCTGATGGGGCACTGGCTTTAAAACGGATGGGATTAGGCAGAACAGCCGCGAGCAGCGCCGCCTCCGACATGCTCAGCTTGCTGGCGGGTTTATTAAAATAGCGTTGTGATGCGGCTTCGACACCAAATACCCCGTCGCCAAACTCGGCAACGTTGAGATATACGGTCAGAATGCGCTTTTTGCTCCAGACCGTTTCCATGCCCAGAGTTAATCCCGCTTCCAGCCCCTTTCGCACCCAGCTGCGGCCGTCCCACAGAAACAGATTTTTGGCCGTCTGCTGCGACAACGTTGACGCGCCACGCACGCGGTTTTCATGACGTTCGTTATGCGCCAGTGCCTTCTCAATCGCGGCCACATCGAATCCCCAGTGCTCCGGGAATTTCTGATCCTCCGCCGCGATGACCGCCAGCCCCATGAACGGCGAGATCTCGTCCATGCTTACCCAGTCAGAATGGGCGACATAGCCGAAATTACCGCTGAACCACGCGCCGAGCTGGCGCTCAACCATCACGGCAGAGAACGGCACCGGCAAAATGCTGAACACCGCCAGTCCGCCGCCCCAGAACACCGCCAGCACGAGGAAGAGGCGCAAAAGAAGGTATTTCACCCATTTTCCTGCGGAAGCGTGTCGCCTCATTCCGTCAGCACCAGCACGCGGGCTACCAGCTTTTCAATACCTGCGGCAGCTTCTGCGATGTTATTCGCCAGCATATACGCCGGCGTGGTGACAATTTTGTTATCTTCATCAACCACAATGTCATCAACCGGGCACGGAACGTGTTCGCCCCCCATTTCCTCGACGATCTCTGCGGTATCAATATCCGTCCCGATAGTCAGGCGCAGCGGAAAATCAAAAATCCTCGGCAGCATTGCCGGCGCGATGCAGATAAAGCCCAGCGGTTTTCCTGCTGCATGCATGGCCTGCGACAGCGCCTTAAGATGAGGATCGATCTGGCACTCCGCCCCCTGTGCGGCAAAGGTACTGAGATTTTTGGCCGCGCCAAAGCCACCCGGCACAATGAGCGCATCAAGCTCTGTAGGGTCTGCCTGAATAAGAGGATGGATATCGCCCCGCGCAATACGCGCGGCCTCAATCAGTACGTTGCGGGTTTCCGCCATCGGCTCGCCGGTCAGATGATTAATCACATCCGCCTGGTTTTTATCGGGCGCAAAACAAATCACCTCTGCCCCCTGTTTAGCCAGGGCCAACAGCGTAATGACGGCTTCATGTATCTCAGAACCATCGTAAACACCGCACCCGCTCAGCACGACACCAATCTTTTTCATCATGACAATCCTTTTCTGCAACTTGCTGAAGCACATTAATAATTTTGATTAAAACGCTATGCTTCACACATTTCACTGATTCATGTAACAAACCATTTAAGATTTGCTATCTTATCTGCGTGCGGCCTAAATTTTTCAGGCGGCGCCCTTTCGAAAATAACTTTAAAAAACAGGCGCAGCCACGATTTCCCTGGTGTTGGCGCAGTATTCGCGCACCCCGGTTAAGCCGGGGTCATTTTTTTCTGGCGTCGACCCAGGCTTTAAGCACCGCAACATCGTTTTGCCACTCTTGCTTCATCTCTTCAACCCAATCACCCACGTTATCTTCCCATGCAGGTAAATCAGGCGACTGAATCTGTTGACCCAGCTGCTGCAGGTGGCGCAACCCAACCGAGCCGGCTGCACCTTTGATTTTATGACCTTCTTCCACGATGCCCTTCTGGTCGCGCGCCGTCAGGTTTGATTCCAGCACGCTCAGATAGCCCGGCATCATTTTTTCGAACACCGTCAGGCCGTCGGTAATCAGTTTCGGGCCGACCAGATCGATGTACTGCTCCAGCATCGCGGTATCGAGTATCGTTTGGGCTTTTGCGCTATCAACAGACGTCATGGTGCTCTCCTCTTCATCATGGGTATCCCAGAACTTTTTGATCATAGCGGTCAGAGCAGGCACCGCCAGCGGCTTGCTGAGTACATCATCCATACCGGCATCGAGATACTCTTTTTTATCTTTCAGTACGTTCGCCGTCAACGCCACCAGCGGCGGCAGTTCGTCGGCCGCATACTGACGCGTCAGCTCACGCGAGATATCCAGCCCGGTCATATCCGGCAGCTGAATATCCAGCAGGACAAGATCGTATTCGCCCGGTTTAAACATTTCGAGCGCGGCCTTTCCGGTCATCGCGACATCCACGCTATTGCCCAGTTTTTCCAGCACGGAGCGCGCCACGATCACGTTCAGCTCAATATCTTCCACCAGCAGGACGTGCAGGGCAGGCAGCGGCATATCGTCGTTTTCAAAGGTATCTTCTACCTCTTCCGCCACCGCCGGCGCATGCACCGTCAGCGTGAAGGTAGACCCTTTGCCCGGCTGGCTGGCCACGGTGATATCGCCCCCCATACTCTTCGCCAGTCGTTTAGAGACCGCCAGGCCAATGCCTGTCCCGGTCGCCGGTTTCCCGCCGTTGCTGTCCTTCACCTGATAGTACATGGCGAAGATCTTGTCCTGCTCCTCCAGCGGAATACCCATCCCGGAGTCCTCTACCTCGAAGTGCAGCATGTCGCCTTCGTCATAGCGGATGCGTACCGCCACCTGCCCCTTCTGGGTAAATTTCACCGCGTTGCTGATCAGGTTCCACAGGATCTGGCGCAGACGCGTGCCGTCAGTCACCACTTTATGCGGCAGCGGCAGGGTGGGCTCCATAACAAAGCTCAGTCCCTTCTGCTGCGCCTGCAGGCCGGACAGGTTTTCCAGATCGGCAAGGAAGCTGGTGAAATCAACAGGCTGGTTATCAAGCTGAACCTTACGGCGCTCCATCTTATCCATATCAATAATATCGTTGAAGATATTCCCCAGCGTGACCGCTGAGACATGGATAGTCTTGAGGTATTTTTCCTGCTCTGCGGTCAGGTCGGTATCCAGCAGAATACGGCTCAGCCCGACAATGCCGTTAAGCGGTGTACGCAGCTCGTGGCTGATGGTGGAGATGAAGGTGGTCTTGTCGCGGCTGGCGCGCTCCAGGGCATCCTGATAGCGCTTACGCTCGGTGATATCGCGGCCAAAGCCCATCAGGCCGTGGCGTTTCCCCACGCGGTCATAGTAGGGCACCTTACGGATCTCAAAGCAGGCTTTGCGTCCGTCCGGGTAGTCCAGCCACTGTTCATAGGTCAGCGAGACGTTATGGCGGAAGACTTTTTCGTCCGTCTCCATAACCTTGGCCGCCGCCTCTTCAGAGTAAACGTCCTGCGGCTTCAGGTGAATCAGCTGCTTCTCGCTTTTCCCGGTGAGCAGCTCCATCGCCCGGTTACAGCCGGAGAACTCTTTATCTTCGTTACGGTAGAAAACCAGATCCGGCGACGCATCGAGGAACGAGCGCAGGAAAGAGGACTGCTGCTCAAGCTGGATCTGCGTCACCTCGCGCTCTTTCATTTCGATTTTCAGCTGCTCCAGCGTGGCCTGACGCTCGGCCTCCGCCTTCTCACGGTCTGAGATCTCCTGGTTCAGCTGCGCAATGTTGTCTTTGAGCTGGACGTTGAGCTTCAGGTCGCGCTCGCGCATCTCCTCCAGCTTATCGACCAGCTTAGACAAACGCTGGCGGGACTCTTCCAGCTGTTCAACCACTACGGAAAGGAAATAGACCGCCCAGGGCGTAATGAGCAGGCCAAAGAAGATGGAGCGGATGACGTCGATACTCTCGACCTGGCCATGCAGAACCATGGTAACGGCCATTTGCACGACAATGGCCAGAACGACCAGCGCCAGCGCAAGCAGCATGGAAAAACGCACCAGCCCAAGCTTCATCATCAGGTCGACGTAATACTGGGCAAGCATTCGGATTTGCTTCATAGAGGATCCCTTCACGACGTTATCGCTCAATAATACTCAAATTCAGGGCGAGGCGTTGAAGGTTGTGAGAAAAAGTGCGGCGTGAAACAGGAGATTAGCCTCGCTCCCGGTCAACCGGAAGCGAGGAGAGGTGAGTCAGGAGCGCTTCAGCAGCAGCCACAGGCTGATCAGGAGGAAGCTGGCGCTTGGCAGCAGGGCGCCGATAATCGGCGGAATGCCATAAACCAGCGTCAGCGGACCGAAGATCTGGTCGAGCACGTAGAACACAAAGCCGAAGCTGATGCCGGTCACGACGCGCACGCCCATCGGCACGCTGCGCAGCGGGCCGAAGATAAACGACAGCGCCATCAGCATCATTACCGCCACGGACATCGGCTGGAAGATTTTGCTCCACATGTTGAGCTGATAACGCCCCGCATCCTGTCCGCTCGACTTCAGGTATTTCACATAGTTGTGCAAACCGCTGATGGAGAGCGCGTCAGGATCCAGCGCCACAACGCCGAGCTTATCGGGCGTCAGGTTGGTCTTCCACGTACCGGTTACCGTCTGGGAACCGGCGATCTGTTTCGGATCGGTCAGGTCAGATTCATCCACCTGGGACAGGCGCCACTGCTTATGCTCGGCGTCAAACTTCGCCGACGAGGCGTGGCGTACGGACTGCAGGCGACGCTGGTCATCGAAAGCGTAGATGCTCACCCCGCCCAGTTCATCATTCCCCTTCACCCGTTCGATGTAGACGAAGTTTTTACCGTCTTTCGCCCATAAACCTTGCTGAGTCGAGAGCAGTGAGCCGCCGTACATGGCCTGAGCACGATAGTTACGCGCCATCTGTTCGCCCTGCGGCGCGACCCACTCGCCAATCGCCATGGTCAACAGCACCAGTGGGATGGCGGTTTTCATTACCGACAGCGCGACCTGCATGCGGGTAAAACCCGAGGCCTGCATAACGACCAGCTCGCTGCGCTGCGCCAGCATACCCAGCCCCAGCAGCGCCCCCAGCAGGGCCGCCATCGGGAAGAAGATCTGCACATCTTTCGGCACGCTGAGCAGGGTATACATCCCCGCGCCCAGCGCGTCATAGCTCCCCTGTCCGGCTTTTTTCAGCTGATCGACAAATTTGATAATGCCGGAGAGCGACACCAGCATGAATAACGTCATCATGATGGTGGTAAAAATGGTTTTACCGATATAGCGATCAAGAACGCCAAACGCCTGCATTAGATGGCTCCTTTACGCGAGAATCGGGCACGTATGCGGCGCACAGGCACCGTATCCCACAGGTTTAATCCCAGCGCCAGTAAGATGTACAGGCTGTTGACGAACCATGTCCAGACCATAGGGTCCAGCTTGCCCTTCGCGCCGTTAGAACGAATCGAGGTTTGCAGCAGGAAATAGATCAGATAAAGCAGCATCGCCGGCAGCATAGAGAGCACGCGCCCCTGGCGCGGGTTCACCACGCTCAGCGGGACGACAATCAGCGCCATCATAAACACGGTGAAGACGAGCGTTATGCGCCAGTGGAACTCAGCGCGCGCTCTGTCGGTATCGGTATTCCACAGGGTACGCATGTCCATTTGCTCGGTATCCGTGGGATCGAGCGCCACCGCCTGGTGGCCGATAATGGCCTGATAGTTCTGGAAATCCGTAATGCGGAAGTCGCGCAGCATCGCGGTGCCTTCGAACCGGGTGCCTTTGTTCAGCGTCACGATCTGAGAACCATCTTTGCGCTGAGCAAGCTGACCGGAGTCTGCTACCACGACTGATGGACGCGCGTTACCTTTCGGACGCAGTTGCGCCAAAAATACGTCGTTGAATTTACTGCCGTCAACGCTCTCGATAAACAGCACGGAGTTGCCGTCGGTCGCCTGCTGGAACTGCCCCTGGGCTAGCGCCGCCATGCCGGGGTTGGCTTTCGCTTCGGCCAGCACTTCGTCCTGATGACGGGAAGACATAGGGCCCGCCCACATCACATTCACCGCCGCAACGATACCCGTGAACAGCGCCAGTATCATGGCCGCTTTCACCAGTACGGCTTTGCTTAGGCCGCAGGCATGCATCACCGTGATTTCACTCTCGGTGTAGAGTTTCCCAAGCGTCATGAGCAGGCCAAGGAAAAGACTTAGCGGCAGGATGAGCTGCGCCATTTCCGGGATCCCTAACCCAAGCAGGGAAAGCACCAGATTTGTTGGAATTTCGCCGTCAACGGCCGCACCGAGGATCTTAACCAGCTTCTGACAGAAAAAAATCAGCAGCAGGATGAAGAGGATCGCCAGTTGGCTTTTGAGCGTCTCCCGCACCAGATATCTTATGATTATCACTTTAAATACGCCCGTAAAAACCCGTCTCTTTGCAGGAATTTCGCTTGTTTCATGGCTTAAACGTCATTTATTCTCTTGAGTCGTCGAAATCATCGCTAAGATTAAAACATCCAGCGGATTCACGCTTCAGGACTTTTTCTGACGTGTCGAAACCGTAGTAACGTAAGATTAACACGAAGTCACCACAACAGCGGACATGAGTTACGAAAGGTTTCAATTCTATCCGTAGCAGCCGCCGTTGTCTTTAAGATTCAGGAGCGTAGTGCATGGAGTTCAGTGTAAAAAGTGGTAGCCCGGAGAAACAGCGGAGTGCCTGCATCGTTGTGGGCGTCTTTGAACCACGCCGACTCTCCCCGATCGCCGAACAACTCGATAAAATCAGTGACGGCTATATTAGCGCCCTGCTGCGCCGTGGCGAACTGGAAGGCAAACCTGGGCAGACGCTGTTACTGCACCATGTTCCGAACGTACTGTCAGAGCGTATTCTGCTGATTGGCTGCGGCAAAGAACGCGAGCTGGATGAACGTCAGTATAAGCAGGTGATTCAGAAAACAATCAACACACTGAATGATACCGGTTCAATGGAAGCCGTCTGCTTCCTGACCGAGCTGCACGTCAAAGGGCGCAACACCTACTGGAAAGTGCGTCAGGCGGTCGAAACCGCAAAAGAGAGCCTGTACAGCTTCGATCAGCTGAAAACCAACAAAAGCGAGCCGCGTCGTCCGCTGCGTAAAATGGTCTTTAACGTACCAACCCGTCGCGAACTGACCAGCGGCGAACGCGCGATCCAGCACGGTCTGGCAATCGCTGCCGGCATTAAAGCGGCGAAAGATCTCGGCAACATGCCGCCTAACATCTGTAACGCGGCGTACCTGGCCTCTCAGGCGCGCCAGCTGGCCGACGCCTACAGCAAAAACGTCATTACCCGCGTCATCGGCGAACAGCAGATGAAAGAGCTGGGCATGCACTCTTACCTGGCGGTCGGTAACGGCTCACAGAATGAATCCCTGATGTCGGTCATTGAGTACAAAGGCAATCCGTCCGAAGACGCGCGCCCTGTCGTGCTCGTCGGTAAAGGCCTGACCTTCGACTCCGGCGGTATCTCCATCAAGCCAGCCGAAGGCATGGACGAGATGAAATACGACATGTGCGGTGCGGCGGCGGTTTACGGCGTCATGCGCATGGTCGCGGAACTTCAGCTGCCCATCAACGTGATCGGCGTCCTGGCGGGCTGCGAAAACATGCCTGGCGGCCGCGCCTATCGTCCGGGTGACGTCCTGACCACCATGTCCGGCCAGACCGTTGAAGTGCTGAACACCGACGCCGAAGGCCGTCTGGTCCTGTGTGACGTGCTGACCTACGTTGAGCGCTTCGAGCCTGAAGCGGTGATTGACGTCGCGACCCTCACCGGTGCCTGCGTGATTGCGCTAGGCCACCACATCACCGGCCTGATGTCGAACCACAACCCGCTGGCGCACGAGCTTATTGGTGCCTCAGAGCAGGCCGGGGACCGCGCGTGGCGTCTGCCGCTGGGTGACGAGTACCAGGATCAGCTGGAGTCTAACTTTGCGGATATGGCGAACATTGGCGGACGTCCTGGCGGTGCGATCACCGCGGGCTGCTTCCTGGCGCGCTTCACCCGCAAGTACAACTGGGCGCACCTGGATATCGCGGGCACCGCATGGCGCTCCGGTAAGGCCAAAGGCGCAACCGGTCGTCCAGTGGCGCTGCTGTCGCAGTTCCTGCTGAACCGTGCGGGTTTTAACGGCGACGAGTGATGTAAAGTGCCGGGGGGGGGGGGGGGGGGGGCAACGCCCCCCCACCCCGCACAAAAACCCCGCGGGGGGGGCCCCCCCCCCCCCCCCCCCGCTTTATAAAAACACCCACACACCCCACAAAA
>NZ_JAKLRZ010000015.1:0-70051 GCF_021892025.1 Enterobacter cloacae complex sp. ECC445
CCCGGGGGGGGTTATACCGCGCCACTTTTTTTTAACCGGGGGGGGGGGCGGCTCCCCTCCCCCGGCAAAACCGCAACCAACCCCTGGGGGGGGTAACCCAACCGGCCACCCGGCTTTGCATTTAAATCCACGACAAGAAGCCCCATATATGAAGAATGCAACGTTCTACCTTCTGGACAACGACACCCATCAGGATGGCCTCAGCGCCGTCGAACAGCTGGTGTGTGAAATTGCCGCAGAACGTTGGCGCGCAGGCAAACGCGTGTTGATAGCCTGTGAAGATGAGCAGCAGGCGATTCGTCTCGATGAAGCGCTGTGGGCGCGCCCGCCGGAGAGTTTTGTGCCGCATAACCTGTCGGGCGAAGGTCCGCGCGGTGGCGCACCGGTTGAAATTGCCTGGCCGCAAAAGCGCAACAGCAGCGCGCGCGATATTCTGATTAGCCTGCGGATAGATTTTGCAGATTTTGCCACCGCTTTCACAGAAGTGGTAGACTTTGTCCCTTACGAAGAATCTTTGAAACAACTGGCGCGCGAACGCTATAAAGCGTACCGCCTGGCTGGTTTTAACCTGAATACGGCAACCTGGAAATAATGGAAAAGACATATAACCCACGCGATATCGAACAGCCGCTTTACGAGCACTGGGAACAGCAGGGCTATTTCAAGCCTAACGGCGACGAAAGCAAAGAGTCCTTCTGCATCATGATCCCGCCGCCGAACGTCACCGGCAGTTTGCATATGGGTCATGCTTTCCAGCAGACCATCATGGACACCATGATCCGCTACCAGCGCATGCAGGGCAAAAACACCCTGTGGCAGGCGGGGACGGACCACGCGGGTATCGCGACCCAGATGGTGGTTGAGCGTAAAATTGCCGCTGAAGAAGGTAAAACCCGCCACGACTACGGTCGCGACGCCTTTATCGACAAAATCTGGCAGTGGAAAGCGGAATCCGGCGGCACCATTACCCGTCAGATGCGCCGCCTCGGCAACTCCGTGGACTGGGAGCGCGAGCGCTTCACCATGGATGAAGGCCTGTCCAACGCCGTAAAAGAAGTTTTCGTCCGCCTGTACAAAGAAGACCTGATTTACCGTGGCAAACGCCTGGTCAACTGGGATCCAAAACTGCGCACCGCCATCTCTGACCTGGAAGTGGAAAACCGCGAGTCTAAAGGCTCCATGTGGCACATCCGCTATCCGCTGGCCGACGGCGCAAAAACCGCAGACGGTAAAGATTATCTGGTGGTCGCAACCACCCGTCCGGAAACCCTGCTGGGCGATACCGGCGTGGCCGTTAACCCGGAAGATCCGCGTTATAAAGATCTGATCGGCAAATTCGTGGTGCTGCCGCTGGTAAACCGCCGTATTCCGATTGTGGGCGACGAACACGCCGACATGGAAAAAGGCACCGGCTGCGTGAAAATCACCCCGGCCCACGACTTCAACGACTATGAAGTGGGTCGTCGTCACGCTCTGCCGATGATCAACATTCTGACCTTCGACGGCGATATCCGCGAAAGCGCAGAGGTGTACGACACCAAAGGCAACGAATCCGACGTTTACTCCAGCGACATCCCGGCGGAGTTCCAGAAGCTGGAACGTTTTGCCGCGCGTAAAGCCATCGTGGCTGCCGTTGACGCCCTCGGCCTGCTGGAAGAGATTAAACCTCACGATCTGACCGTGCCGTACGGCGACCGCGGTGGCGTAGTGATCGAGCCGATGCTGACCGACCAGTGGTACGTCCGTGCCGACGTGCTGGCAAAACCGGCGGTGGAAGCGGTTGAAAACGGCAGTATTCAGTTCGTGCCTAAGCAGTACGAAAACATGTACTTCTCCTGGATGCGCGACATTCAGGACTGGTGTATCTCCCGTCAGCTGTGGTGGGGTCACCGTATCCCGGCCTGGTACGACAACGAAGGCAACGTTTATGTTGGCCGCAGCGAAGACGAAGTGCGTCAGGAAAACAACCTGAGCGCGGACGTTGCGCTGCGTCAGGACGAAGACGTCCTGGACACCTGGTTCTCCTCCGCGCTGTGGACCTTCTCCACCCTCGGCTGGCCTGAGAACACCGACGCGCTGCGTCAGTTCCACCCGACCAGCGTGATGGTGTCCGGTTTCGACATTATCTTCTTCTGGATCGCCCGCATGATCATGATGACCATGCACTTCATCAAAGACGAAGACGGCAAGCCGCAGGTTCCATTCCATACCGTCTACATGACCGGTCTGATCCGCGACGATGAAGGCCAGAAGATGTCCAAATCCAAGGGTAACGTTATCGACCCGCTGGACATGGTTGACGGTATCTCGCTGGAAGACCTGCTGGAAAAACGTACCGGCAACATGATGCAGCCGCAGCTGGCAGAGAAAATCCGCAAGCGCACCGAGAAGCAGTTCCCGAACGGGATCGAGTCTCACGGTACCGACGCCCTGCGCTTTACCCTGGCGGCGCTGGCCTCAACCGGCCGCGACATCAACTGGGACATGAAGCGTCTGGAAGGTTACCGTAACTTCTGTAACAAGCTGTGGAACGCCAGCCGCTTCGTGCTGATGAACACCGAAGATCAGGATTGCGGCTTCAACGGCGGCGAAATGACCCTGTCTCTGGCGGACCGCTGGATCCTGGCGGAATTCAACCAGACGGTGAAAGCGTTCCGCGAGGCGCTGGACAGCTACCGCTTCGATATCGCGGCGGGCATCCTGTATGAATTCACCTGGAACCAGTTCTGCGACTGGTATCTGGAGCTGGCGAAGCCGGTCATGAACGGCGGCACTGAGGCAGAGCTGCGCGGCACGCGCAACACGCTGATTACCGTGCTTGAAGGTCTGCTGCGCCTGGCGCATCCGGTCATTCCATTTATCACCGAAACCATCTGGCAGCGCGTGAAGGTGATTGCAGGCATCAACGCTGACACCATCATGCTGCAGCCGTTCCCGGAATTCGATGCGGCTAAAGTTGATGAAGCGGCGTCCGCGGATACCGAGTGGCTGAAACAGGCGATTGTGGCGGTGCGTAACATTCGTGCTGAAATGAACATCGCTCCTGGCAAACCGCTGGAACTGCTGCTGCGCGGCTGCAGCGAAGCGGCTGTTCGCCGTGTCACCGAGAACAACACCTTCCTCAAGACCATGGCGCGCCTGGAAAGCATCACCGTGCTGCCTGCGGATGACAAAGGTCCGGTTTCCGTGACCAAAATCATCGACGGCGCCGAGCTGCTGATCCCGATGGCAGGTCTGATCGACAAAGACGCTGAGCTGGCTCGTCTGGCGAAAGAAGTGGCGAAAGTCGACGTGGAAATTGGCAAAATCGAAGGCAAGCTGGCGAACGAAGGCTTTGTCGCCCGCGCGCCGGAAGCGGTCATCGCGAAAGAGCGTGAGCGTCTGGTTGCCTTCGCCGATGCGAAGACCAAGCTGATTGAGCAGCAGGCGGTTATCGCCGCGCTGTAATGCTTTTACCCCTTACGCTTCAGGGCGTAAGGGGTAACCTTCCTGAAAACTCCTCGCTTGCACTCCCCTTTCTGCGGTGCTATTAACAGCAGTTATGTGTCAATTTTTGTAATGAGTAATGCTATGAGCGTGATTATCCCCGTCGCGACGACGATGCGCCGGATCGCTGAGCAGGATAACCCGGCTATCGCCGCCGTTATCCGCACCGTTTCTGCCGAATATGGCCTGACGGCTGACAAAGGCTACACGGTTGCAGATCCCAATCTGGACGCGCTTTTCCAGCTCTACAGCCAGCCTGGGCACGCCTACTGGGTCATCGAGCAAAACGGCCAGGTTGTCGGCGGCGGCGGCGTGGCGCCCCTCAGCTGCAGCGAGCCGGATATCTGCGAACTGCAGAAAATGTATTTCCTGCCAGCGGCGCGCGGGCAAGGACTGGCGAAAAAGCTGGCGCTGATCGCACTGGACCACGCGCGCAAGCAGGGTTTTACCCGCTGCTACCTTGAAACAACCGCCTTCCTCAAAGAGGCCATCGGCCTGTATGAACATCTTGGCTTTGAGCATATCGATGCGCCGCTGGGCTGCACGGGCCACGTCGACTGCGAAGTGAGAATGCTGAAAAGTCTGTAAATTTCGTTCCTGCCCCCTTCTGTTAAGCGGCCGTAAACTGAATGCTCTACACTCTCAGTTCACACCACAACGGGGGAAACACGATGTCGAAGATAAAAAGCTACGCCGCACCGCAGGCGGGTGCAGAACTTGAGCTGTACGAGTACGATGCGGGCGAACTAAAAGCAGAAGACGTCGAAGTACAGGTTGATTACTGCGGGATCTGCCACTCGGATCTCTCTATGATCGACAACGAATGGGGCTTCTCCAACTATCCGCTGATTGCCGGGCACGAAGTCATTGGCCGCGTCGTGGCGCTCGGTAGCGCCGCGCAGGACAAAGGGCTTAAAGTGGGCCAGCGCGTGGGGATTGGCTGGACGGCACGCAGCTGCGGCCACTGCGATGCCTGTATCAGCGGCAACCAGATCAACTGCCTCGAAGGCGCCGTTCCCACCATTATGAACAAAGGCGGTTTCGCCGACAAACTGCGCGCCGACTGGCAATGGGTTATCCCGCTCCCGGACAGCATTGATATCGAATCCGCCGGTCCGCTGCTGTGCGGCGGCATCACCGTCTTCAAACCGCTGCTGATGCATCACGTCACCGCCACCAGCCGCGTAGGCGTCATCGGTATCGGCGGTCTGGGGCATATTGCCATCAAGCTGCTGCACGCGATGGGCTGTGAAGTCACGGCGTTCAGCTCGAACCCGGCGAAAGAGAAAGAAGTGCTGGCGATGGGTGCAGATAAAGTGGTGAACAGCCGTGATCCGGACGCGCTGAACGCGCTGGCCGGGCAGTTTGACCTGATCATCAACACCGTGAACGTGGATCTCGACTGGCAGCCGTACTTTGAAGCGCTGGCCTACGGCGGTAACTTCCACACCGTCGGTGCCGTAATGAAGCCGCTGCCGGTTCCGGCGTTTACCCTGATCGGCGGGGATCGCAGCGTGTCAGGCTCCGCGACCGGTACGCCGTACGAGTTGCGCAAGCTGATGAAGTTTGCCGGACGCACCAAAGTGGCGCCGACCACCGAACTGTATCCGATGTCGAAAATCAACGAAGCAATCCAGCACGTGCGTGACGGCAAAGCCCGCTACCGCGTGGTGTTGAAAGCGGATTTCTGATGTAACTGTGCCGGGTGGCGGCTTCGCCTTACCCGGCCTACTTTCACCGCTGCGCCAATACGTTAAAGACTTCAGCTACCGCGACCGCCCCCGGATCCATCACGCCATCCAGGTTCTCTTTATTGACATACGACGAGCGTCCCGCGCCGGCTTTCGCCATTTTCGCCGTTGCTTCTGCGCCCTGCTGCGCGGCCTGCGCTGCCGCCTGAATATCGCCATCCTTCAATGCTTCAAGCGCCGGCTGCAGCGCGTCGATCAGGGTGCGATCGCCGAGATCCGCGCCGCCATACTGCTTCATCTGCGCCAGCCCGCTGAGCAAGGCCTCGGGTAGCGGCTGACCATCGTGGAGCTTTTGCCCGGCTGCCGTAAAGAAGATCGACATCAGCACCCCGCTCGATCCGCCCATCACCGTCGCCAGCCGTTCGCCCACCAGCAGCAGAAGCTTAGAGACATCATCAAGCGGAAGCGCGTTCTCCTCCAGACGCAGCGCAATATCCCGCGCCCCTTGCGCAAAGGTGGAGCCGGTATCGCCATCGCCCACTTTGGCATCCAGCGCGTTCAGGCGATTTTCCAGCTGGATCAGCGTTGTTGACGCTGCGGAGACAAACGCGCGCACCTGCGGGTTGTCAGACGGGGTATATTCCACGCGATCGTGAATAGCGCTATGCGCCACGGTGCGCAGCGGCGCAAACGCGACGGGCTTCTGCCAGCCCAGCGTCTCGACGTCAGCATGAATCGCCTTTTCAAAGAAATCGTTGAGCTTCAGCAGCGTGAGCGAAAAGCCTTTCATGTCCAGCGCGCTCACCAGCGGCGCAGGGCCAATCAGGTACGCGATATTCTCCTTCAGCGCCGAATGCGCCAGCTCTTTGGTCAATAACGCCATCTCCAGCGCCGATACGCCGCCGAGATTGTTAATCAACACCGCAAAGCGCCCCTCTCCCGCCTGCGCGCGTAACGGCGTCACCAGCGTATCGATAATGGCTTTGCTGTTCTGCGTATCCACGACGGAAGCCCCCGGCTCGCCGTGAATGCCCAGCCCCAGCTCCACGTGGCCTTGCTTGATCCGCCCCTCTTCATCGTCGCTGCCCGGCAGGTTGCACGTTTGCATCGCCACGCCCAGGCTCCAGAGGCTGTCGCAGGCCTGTTGCGCAATATCCCGCACTTCACTCAACGATTTCCCCTGCTCCGCCGCATAGCCCGCGATCTTGTGCACCAGTGCCGTACCGGCAATACCGCGCGGCTGTTTGTTATCCGGCAGGGCGATATCGTCCGCCACGATCGCCATCTCCACCTTCAGGCCGTAGCGTTTGGCCTTTTCAGCCGCCAGGCCGAAGTTAAGGCGGTCACCGGTGTAGTTTTTGACGATCAGCAGACAGCCGCGATCGCCCGTGACCGCGACGATGGCGTTCAGCACCGCATCCACGCTCGGCGAGGCAAAAAGATCGCCACACACTGCCGCCGTCAGCATCCCTTTGCCGACAAACCCGGCGTGTGCGGGCTCGTGGCCCGAGCCGCCGCCGGAGATCACCGCCACGCGGCTTTTGTCCCAGTCACCGCGTGCGACGATCCTGATGGCCGGATCGATATCAAGCTTGACGAGATTGGCGTGTGGCGCAGAAAGGAGTATGCCTTCAATGGCATCGTTGACCAGCTGTTTGCGATCGTTAAAGAAGAATCTGGACATAGTTTCCCACTATTTTGTGAACCGTATGCAAAAGCATAGTCCGCGCTGGATAATGCGCCGCAAAGTCAGGAATTTACTCAACCAAATTGCTATCAGGTTGCCTATACTCCACCCAGGACTAAGAGAGGAAGCGCATCATGAGTACACCACTGTTAATTGCCCGGACGCTGGAAAAAGAGCTGTATCTACTGCCCGGGATGGCGAACCGCCACGGCCTGATCACCGGCGCGACCGGGACGGGGAAAACCGTCACCCTGCAAAAGCTGGCGGAGTCGCTTTCGGAGATCGGCGTGCCGGTCTTTATGGCTGACGTAAAAGGCGATTTAACCGGTGTGGCTCAGGAGGGGACGGCCTCTGAAAAACTGCTCGAACGGCTGAAGAATATCGGCATCACGGACTGGACGCCGCACGGTAACCCGGTCGTGGTGTGGGACATCTTCGGTGAAAAAGGCCACCCGGTGCGCGCCACCGTTTCCGATCTCGGTCCGCTGCTGCTGGCCCGCCTGCTTAACCTCAACGACGTGCAGTCCGGGGTGCTGAATATTATCTTCCGCATTGCCGATGACCAGGGGCTGCTGCTGCTTGATTTCAAAGATCTGCGCGCCATTACGCAGTACATCGGCGATAACGCTAAATCCTTCCAGAACCAGTACGGCAATATCAGCAGCGCCTCGGTGGGCGCCATTCAGCGTGGGTTGCTGACCCTGGAGCAGCAAGGGGCCGAACACTTCTTCGGCGAGCCGATGCTGGATATCAAAGACTGGATGCGCACCGACAGCAGCGGCAAGGGCATCATCAACATTCTGAGTGCGGAAAAGCTCTACCAGATGCCAAAGCTCTACGCCGCCAGCCTGCTGTGGATGCTCTCCGAGCTCTACGAACAGCTACCCGAAGCAGGCGATCTGGAAAAACCGAAGCTGGTGTTCTTCTTTGACGAAGCGCACCTGCTGTTCAACGATGCACCGCAGGTCCTGCTGGATAAGATAGAACAGGTTATCCGCCTGATCCGCTCTAAAGGCGTCGGCGTCTGGTTTGTCTCGCAAAACCCGTCGGATATCCCTGACAACGTGCTCGGCCAGCTCGGCAACCGCGTGCAGCACGCCCTGCGCGCCTTTACGCCGAAAGATCAGAAAGCGGTAAAAGCCGCCGCGCAAACCATGCGCGCCAATCCAGCCTTTGATACCGAAGCGGCGATTCAGGGGTTAGGCACCGGTGAAGCGCTGATCTCGTTCCTTGATGCGAAGGGCAGCCCGTCCGTGGTGGAACGCGCCATGGTAATCGCGCCCTGCTCGCGCATGGGGCCGGTGACCGACGACGAGCGTAACGGCCTGATCAACCACTCTCCGGTTTACGGGAAGTACGAAGACGAGGTGGATCGCGAGTCCGCGTTCGAAATGCTGCAAAAAGGCGTGCAGGCGACAACGGAATCCCAGGATGCGCCTGCCGCGAAAGGGCAGTCTGTCGCCGTGGATGACGGTATTCTCGGCGGGCTCAAAGACATTCTGTTCGGCAGCACCGGTCCGCGCGGCGGCAAGCGCGACGGCGTGGTCCAGACCATGGCAAAAAGCGCCGCGCGACAGGTCACCAATCAGATCGTGCGCGGCATGCTGGGGAGTCTGTTAGGCGGTCGTCGCCGCTAGACGGGGAATCCACGGGCGGCCCAGCGCCGAACCCTGAACGCCGTTCTCCTGCAGATAGCGGTCAATTTCCACCATCCCCGTCCAGCGGTTCTCACACCACAGCGGTGCCAGGAGCGTTGGACGGCGAGCGCTGGCTGAAATGCGGTGATAGACAATGTCCGGCGGCGTGTGGCGAATCATCTCACCCGCCGTGACCGTATAGTCTTCAAGCTCGATACCGCTCAACCGCCCGGCCTCCCAGGCTTTCGCCATAATGCTGCCCTTCACGATGTGCAGCGGGTGAAGCTTGATACCGTCCACGCCGGTTTCAACCACCCTTTCCAGCGTTTCCAGACCATGCTGTTGGCCTTCGCCGGGCAGACCGACAATCAGATGTGAACAGACCTTCAGCCCGCGCTCGCGGGCCAGCCGCGTCGTGCGCTGGTAGCAGGCAAAATCATGGCCGCGGTTGATGCGGTGCAGGGTTTTGTCATGCGCGGTCTGCAGGCCCAGCTCCAGCCAGATCTCGTAGCCCTGCTCCTTGTACTCGCTGAGCAGGTCCAGCACCGCGTCCGGCACGCAGTCCGGGCGCGTGCCGACGCACAGCCCAACGATGTTAGCCTGGCTGACCGCCTGCTGGTACATGGAACGCAGCACCTCCACTTCCGCCCAGGTGCTGGTGTAGGCCTGGAAATAGGCCAGATATTGCTTCGCGCGGTTTACCAGGCTGGCCTGGTGGGCGAGCTGCTCAGCGATAGAGTTATGCTGCTGGGCTTCGTCAGCAAAGGACGCAACGTTACAGAAGGTGCAGCCGCCGCGCCCGATGGTGCCATCGCGATTCGGGCAGCTAAAACCGCCGTGCAGCGTCAGCTTGTGAACCTTTTGCCCGTAACGCTGCAAAAGATCCCCACCAAACATATTGACTAATTTCTGTAACTGCATAATCTGATAGACCGTCCCGGAGAAAGGGGACAAGCCTGCCATTTTTAGCCTCTGTCGGCGATGACCTGGATCAATCGCCCTGGACGGCCTTTATCTATATGAATAAATAATCAGGATTACTGCAATTTCATTCACGCCGTACGTGATTACTTTTCCTTATGTTCTGATTGTTTTTTTCATTTATAGCGCTACCGCTGAAAAACAGTGGGTTTATGCGGGTTTGCAGCCAATGCCAGATTATTATTCTGCTATAAAACCGCTACTCAGCACGCTACATTGATAATACCGCTTTCATATAGTGAGTCAGATCACACTCCGCTGCGCTCTTTAGGGGCTTTGAATCATTGTGAAACTACTTAAATATCTTTTATTTACAATTACATATACCTGCTTTAGCACATTTTTGTATAAATAAGATTGCCATTTGACCTGTGTACCAATTCCCGATAAGTTGGAAATCCGCTGGAAGCTTTCTGGATGAGCGGCCTGCTCATCATATTTATGCAGTAATTGAGATTCCCTCTGAAGCAAGTCCTCAAACTTGTTTACCTGCGCGAAAGGATGAAAAAGAGGGCGAATGCGAGGTCCGCGTATGAAGCGCAAACCCCGTCGCCATGCTCTTTCTGCGCCTGTGCGCCACGGTAAAGTTCAGAGAGAAGCCCGACGAGCCTGGGGAGGTTCACTGATATGTTGTACGATAAATCCCTTGAGAAGGATAACTGTGGTTTCGGCCTGATCGCCCACATAGAAGGCGAACCTAGCCACAAGGTAGTGCGTACCGCTATTCACGCACTGGCCCGTATGCAGCACCGTGGCGCCATCCTTGCCGATGGTAAAACCGGCGACGGTTGCGGCCTGCTGCTGCAAAAACCGGATCGTTTCTTCCGCATCGTGGCGGAAGAGCGCGGCTGGCGTTTAGCCAAAAACTACGCTGTCGGCATGCTGTTCCTGAACCAGGATCCTGAAAAGGCTGCCGCCTCACGCCGCATCGTCGAAGAAGAACTTCAGCGTGAAACCCTGTCGATTGTCGGCTGGCGCAATGTGCCAACCAACGAAGGGGTGCTCGGTGAAATCGCCCTCTCCTCGCTGCCTCGTATTGAACAGATTTTCGTCAACGCGCCTGCGGGCTGGCGTCCACGCGATATGGAACGCCGCCTGTTTATTGCCCGCCGCCGCATTGAAAAACGCCTCCAGGACGATAAAGAGTTCTACGTCTGTAGCCTCTCCAACCTGGTGAACATCTATAAAGGTCTGTGTATGCCGGCTGACCTGCCGCGCTTTTACCTGGACCTGGCGGACCTGCGTCTGGAATCGGCCATTTGCCTGTTCCACCAGCGCTTCTCCACTAACACCGTACCTCGCTGGCCGCTGGCGCAGCCGTTCCGCTATCTGGCGCACAACGGCGAGATCAACACCATCACCGGCAACCGCCAGTGGGCCCGCGCCCGTACCTATAAGTTCCAGACGCCGCTGATCCCTGACCTGCACGATGCCGCCCCGTTCGTGAACGAAACCGGCTCGGACTCCAGCTCCATGGACAACATGCTGGAACTGCTGCTGGCGGGCGGGATGGACATCGTGCGCGCCATGCGTCTGCTGGTTCCACCGGCATGGCAGAACAACCCGGATATGGATCCTGAGCTGCGCGCGTTCTTCGACTTTAACTCCATGCACATGGAGCCGTGGGACGGCCCGGCGGGCATCGTGATGTCCGACGGACGCTTTGCCGCCTGTAACCTGGACCGTAACGGCCTGCGTCCGGCGCGCTACGTTATCACCAAAGACAAGCTCATCACCTGCGCCTCTGAAGTCGGGATCTGGGATTACCAGCCTGACGAAGTGGTCGAGAAAGGCCGCGTAGGGCCGGGCGAGCTGATGGTTATCGACACCCGCGGTGGGCGCATCCTGCACTCTGCCGAAACCGACCACGACCTGAAGAGCCGCCATCCGTACAAAGAGTGGATGGAGAAAAACGTGCGTCGTCTGGTGCCGTTTGAGGATCTGTCGGACGAAGAAGTGGGCAGCCGCGAGCTGGACGACGACACCCTCGCCAGCTACCAGAAACAGTTTAACTACAGCGCGGAAGAGCTGGACTCCGTCATCCGCGTGCTCGGTGAGAACGGCCAGGAAGCGGTCGGCTCGATGGGCGATGACACCCCGTTTGCCGTGCTCTCCAGCCAGCCGCGCATCATTTACGATTACTTCCGTCAGCAGTTTGCGCAGGTGACCAACCCGCCAATCGACCCGCTGCGTGAAGCGCACGTAATGTCGTTGGCCACCAGCATCGGTCGCGAGATGAACGTCTTCTGCGAAGCCGAAGGACAGGCGCACCGTCTGACCTTCAAGTCGCCGATCCTGCTGTACTCTGACTTCAAACAGCTCACCACCATGAAAGAGGAGCACTACCGCGCCGACACGCTCGATATTACCTTCGACGTGAACGACGCGAGCCTCGAAGAGACGGTGAATGCGCTGTGTGACAAAGCCGAACAGATGGTACGTAACGGTACCGTTCTGCTGGTGCTGTCCGACCGTAATATCGCGAAAAACCGTCTGCCGGTACCGGCCCCGATGGCGGTAGGCGCTATCCAGACGCGTCTGGTTGATAAGAGCCTGCGCTGCGACGCCAACATCATTGTTGAAACCGCCAGCGCCCGCGACCCGCACCACTTTGCCGTGCTGTTAGGCTTTGGCGCGACGGCAATCTACCCGTACCTGGCCTACGAAACGCTGGCCCGTCTGGTGGATACCCGCGCGATCGATAAAGACTACCGTGCGGTGATGCTGAACTACCGTAACGGCATCAACAAAGGTCTGTACAAGATCATGTCCAAAATGGGCATCTCGACCATTGCCTCTTACCGCTGCTCGAAGCTGTTTGAAGCGGTCGGGCTGCATGACGAGGTCGCCAACCTCTGCTTCCAGGGCGTGGTCAGCCGCATCGGCGGCGCCGGTTTTGCTGACTTCCAGCAGGATCTGGTGAACCTCTCCAAACGCGCCTGGCTGGCACGTAAGCCGCTGGACCAGGGCGGGCTGCTGAAGTACGTTCACGGCGGCGAATACCACGCCTACAACCCGGACGTGGTGCGCACCCTGCAGCAGGCGGTGCAGAGCGGCGAGTATAGCGATTATCAGCAGTACGCTGAGCTGGTGAATAACCGTCCTGCAGCGACGCTGCGCGACCTTATTGCCCTGAATCCGGGCGATGAAGCGGTCAGCATTGACGACGTTGAGCCTGCGTCCGAACTGTTCAAACGCTTCGATACCGCGGCGATGTCCATCGGCGCGCTGAGCCCGGAAGCCCACGAAGCGCTGGCGGAAGCGATGAACAGCATCGGCGGCAACTCTAACTCCGGCGAAGGCGGTGAAGATCCGGCGCGTTACGGCACGAACAAAGTGTCTCGTATCAAGCAGGTGGCATCCGGTCGCTTTGGCGTGACGCCAGCGTACCTGGTTAACGCCGACGTGATTCAGATTAAAGTCGCTCAGGGTGCGAAACCGGGCGAAGGCGGTCAGCTGCCGGGTGACAAAGTTACCCCGTACATCGCCAAACTGCGCTATTCCGTGCCGGGCGTGACGCTGATCTCCCCGCCGCCGCACCACGATATCTACTCTATCGAGGACCTGGCGCAGCTGATTTTCGACCTGAAGCAGGTCAACCCGAAGGCGATGATCTCCGTGAAGCTGGTGTCCGAACCGGGCGTCGGCACCATCGCCACCGGCGTGGCGAAAGCCTATGCGGACCTCATTACCATTGCCGGCTACGACGGCGGCACCGGTGCAAGCCCGCTCTCCTCCGTGAAATACGCGGGCTGCCCGTGGGAGCTGGGCCTGGTGGAAACCCAGCAGGCGCTGGTGGCTAACGGTCTGCGTCACAAGATCCGCCTGCAGGTGGACGGCGGCCTGAAAACCGGCCTCGACATCATCAAGGCGGCGATTCTGGGTGCGGAAAGCTTCGGCTTTGGTACCGGCCCGATGGTGGCGCTCGGCTGTAAATACCTGCGTATTTGCCACCTGAACAACTGCGCAACCGGCGTTGCGACCCAGGACGAGAAGCTGCGTAAGAACCACTATCACGGCCTGCCGTTCAAAGTGACTAACTACTTTGACTTCATCGCCCGCGAAACCCGCGAGCTGATGGCGCAGCTGGGCGTGAAGCGTCTGGTAGACCTGATTGGCCGTACCGACCTGCTGAAAGAGCTGGAAGGCTTCACGGCGAAGCAGCAGAAGCTGGAGCTGTCTAAGCTGCTGGAGACCGCGCAGCCGCATCCTGGCAAAGCGGTTTACTGCACCGAGAACAACCCGCCGTTCGATAACGGCGTGCTGAACGCACAGCTGCTGCAGCAGGCGAAACCGTACGTGGACGACAAGCAGAGCAAAACGTTCTGGTTTGATATCCGCAACACCGACCGTTCCGTCGGCGCGTCGCTGTCCGGTTACATCGCGCAAACGCACGGCGATCAGGGGCTGGCGGCCGATCCGATTACCGCGCACTTCAGCGGTACCGCGGGTCAGAGCTTCGGCGTGTGGAACGCAGGCGGCGTTGAGCTTATCCTTACCGGCGATGCCAACGACTACGTCGGCAAAGGCATGGCGGGCGGTCTGCTGGCGGTGCGTCCTCCGGTCGGCTCTGCCTTCCGCAGCCACGAAGCGAGCATCATCGGTAACACCTGTCTGTACGGCGCGACCGGCGGTCGCCTGTTCGCCGCGGGCCGCGCGGGCGAGCGTTTTGCGGTGCGTAACTCGGGTGCCATTACCGTGGTGGAAGGCATTGGCGATAACGGCTGTGAATACATGACGGGCGGGATCGTGTGCGTCCTGGGTAAAACCGGCGTGAACTTTGGCGCAGGCATGACGGGCGGTTTTGCCTACGTCCTGGACGAAGACGGTGAGTTCCGCAAACGCGTGAACCCGGAGCTGGTGGAAGTGCTGGACGTTGATACGCTGGCTATCCATGAAGAACACCTGCGCGGTTTGATTACCGAACACGTGCAGCATACCGGTTCTTCGCGCGGCGAAGAGATCCTGGCGAACTGGCCGGCGTTCTCTGCGAAATTCGCGCTGGTTAAGCCGAAGTCCAGCGATGTTAAAGCCCTGTTGGGTCACCGTAGTCGTAGCGCAGCAGAGCTGCGCGTGCAGGCGCAGTAAGGAATTCAGATGAGCCAGAACGTATACCAGTTTATCGACCTGCAGCGTGTTGATCCGCCAAAGAAACCGCTGAAGATCCGCAAAATTGAATTTGTTGAAATCTACGAGCCGTTTTCAGAAGGCCAGGCCAAAGCACAGGCAGACCGCTGCCTGTCCTGCGGTAACCCTTACTGCGAATGGAAATGCCCGGTACACAACTACATCCCGAACTGGCTGAAGCTGGCCAACGAGGGGCGTATTTTTGAAGCCGCCGAGCTGTCTCACCAGACCAACACCCTGCCGGAAGTGTGCGGCCGCGTGTGTCCTCAGGACCGTCTGTGCGAAGGCTCCTGTACGCTGAACGACGAGTTTGGCGCGGTAACCATCGGCAACATCGAGCGCTACATCAACGATAAAGCGTTTGAGATGGGCTGGCGTCCGGACATGACCGGCGTGCGTCAAACCGACAAGCGCGTGGCGATCATCGGCGCGGGCCCGGCGGGCCTGGCCTGTGCGGACGTGCTGACCCGCAACGGCGTGAAGGCGGTGGTCTTTGACCGCCATCCGGAAATCGGCGGTCTGCTGACCTTCGGTATCCCGGCCTTCAAGCTGGAGAAAGAGGTCATGACCCGTCGCCGTGAAATCTTCACCGGCATGGGCATTGAGTTCAAACTGAACGTGGAAGTGGGCCGCGACGTGCAGCTCGACGACCTGCTGAAGGATTACGACGCCGTGTTCCTCGGCGTGGGCACCTATCAGTCCATGCGCGGCGGTCTGGAGAATGAAGATGCGCCGGGCGTCTACGACGCGCTGCCGTTCCTGATTGCCAACACCAAGCAGATTATGGGCTACGGCGAAACCGCCGACGAGCCGTTCGTCAGCATGGAAGGCAAACGCGTGGTGGTGCTGGGCGGGGGTGATACCGCGATGGACTGCGTGCGTACCTCTATTCGTCAGAATGCGGCGCACGTGATCTGCGCCTACCGTCGCGACGAAGAGAACATGCCGGGATCCAAACGCGAAGTGAAAAACGCGCGTGAAGAGGGCGTGGAGTTCCAGTTCAACATCCAGCCTCTGGGTATCGAAGTGAATGCCAACGGCAAAGTGAGCGGCGTGAAGATGGCGCGTACCGAGATGGGTGCGCCGGATGCAAAAGGCCGTCGTCGCGCGGAGATTGTCGCAGGCTCCGAGCACGTGATCCCGACCGATGCCGTGGTGATGGCGTTCGGTTTCCGTCCCCACAGCATGGAGTGGCTGGCGAAGCACAGCGTTGAGCTGGATTCACAGGGCCGTATTATCGCACCAGAAGGCAGCGATAACGCGTTCCAGACCAGCAACCCGAAAATCTTCGCGGGTGGCGATATCGTTCGCGGCTCTGACCTGGTGGTAACGGCGATTGCCGAAGGGCGCAAGGCGGCTGACGGGATCATGAACTTCCTGGAAGTGTAATACCGGCTGAACATGCGGTTTATCATCACCGCATGTTCACCTCCTCTTATTTTTCCCTCATTTAATCTCAGACTGATTCCATCAGGCTGAGATTTATTACGCCCCATTAAATGGTGAGCCTTTATCAACGGTCCGTGATTGCCTTTAAATCGTGAACGCAATCGTATATCCACAATAAAAATATAATTAAGTGTTGAAGCATAAGTTCATATAACGGAGTAATAGAAGAGCGGCGTAATATCTGCGCCGTAAACAAAAGGGATTTAAAATAATGGCTAAAAAACATGCCTATGTAGAATATCGCCCTAAATCAACGAGTGAGGATGAAGAAGTTATCCATCATGTGGTGATTGTTGACGGCGAAGAGATACATACAGAGAAAACGCAGGAAAAGGCTGCCGATTGGGCTTTGGAAAAGGGTTATGCGGTCCATGTCGCCCGCGAGCGCCATCTTAAGGACTTAGATCAACCGCCTCTGTTCCGTGTATATCCCTAGGGCAATGAGATGTGCTTTGTAATACTCCTTGGGATGAAAGCCTCAATGTGCGCTATTTAAAAGCCCTTCGGGGCTTTTTATTCTGTTTCTGAACATGAATGACTTTGAGAGAGAAAATACAACCGCATAGGTGAGATTTATGTCCGTCTATACCGACAATAACATTCACCGCCTGTATATATATTCAAAATAATATTCAAATTTGATATAGCTGTATTCTCTAATACGAAACGACAATAATCTTATTTAACTATATTGTGCGATCCTGCATCGGCACCTCTTTGCCGCTGATAGATTGATACTACATACGGAAATGAAGTTATGAAATTCGATAAAATCGTCACCGGGCTACTCTTTGCTATTTTGTTTTTCAGCGTCGGTAATGCTGTCGCCAAAACCAAACTGCTCTCCGATGCTCAGGTTAAGGATAAAATTATTGCGGAGTCTATCGCTGATTATCCCGGCGTCTGCGCCTGCCCTTTTAATCAGGCACGAAATGGCAGTTCCTGCGGGCGTCGCAGTGCATGGAGTAAAGCTGGCGGCTATTCACCCATTTGTTACCAGAATGAAGTCACTGCTGAAATGATAAAAGAGTGGCGGGAACGTAACAGCTAACCGCTATAAGCAGAAAGCAAAACAGGCCCCATGGGCCTGTTTGATTATTTAACAACGCGTAATGCGGGGCGACCACCGCGGGGCGGCGGTGGATCGTCATCCGGATCGTTGTCATCAGCATGATCCGGTTTATCTCCATCGATAATGGACATCACCGTCTCACTTTCAGTACCTGATGGCGACTCGTCATCATTCAGGCTGGCAACCTCTTCATCATACGCCGCTTCCGGCTCGAACATGGTACCTGCACCGTTCTCACGGGCGTAGATCGCCAGCACCGCTGCCAGCGGTACGGAGACCACGCGCGGTACGCCGCCGAAACGCGCGTTGAAGCGCACCTCGTCGTTTGCCAGCTCCAGGTTACCCACCGCACGCGGGGCGATGTTCAGTACGATTTGGCCGTCACGCGCGTATTCCATAGGAACCTGCACGCCCGGCAACGTCACATCCACAACCAGGTGCGGCGTGAGCTGGTTATCCAGCAGCCATTCATAGAAGGCGCGCAGCAGATACGGACGGCGTGGGGTCAGCTGTGACATTTCCACAGTCATTAGCCTCGGCCGAGACGCATTTCACGTTCCGGTTCAGTTAAGGATGCCAGGAAAGAGTCGCGCTCAAAGACGCGAGTCATATAGCCCTTCAACTCTTTCGCGCCAGGACCGCTGAACTCTACGCCCAGGGTTGGCAGACGCCACAGCAGCGGTGCCAGGTAGCAATCGACCAGGCTGAACTCATCGCTCAGGAAGAACGGTTTCTGACCAAACACTGGGGCAATGGCCAGCAGCTCTTCACGCAGTTGCTTACGCGCAGCGTCAGCTTCAGAAGCGGAACCGCTGATAATCACGTTCATCAACGAATACCAGTCTTTTTCGATGCGCTGCATGTACAGGCGGCTTTCACCACGCGCAACAGGATAGACAGGCATCAGCGGCGGATGCGGGAAACGCTCATCCAGATATTCCATAATGATACGGGATTCCCACAGGGTCAGCTCGCGATCCACCAGCGTCGGTACGCTTTGGCTCGGGTTGAGATCGATCAGATCCTGAGGCGGGTTATCCTTTTCCACATGCTCGATCTCAAAACTGACACCCTTCTCGGCCAGCACGATACGAACCTGATGGCTATAAATGTCAGTAGGACCAGAAAACAGCGTCATTACCGAACGTTTGTTGGCAGCGACAGCCATGAAAACCTCCAGGTATATTCAGAATTTTTACTGCTACCAGCCCAACAGGGGCCAGCCAGATGTTGTATCGCCCATCCCAGAGAAGACACATTGTTCAAGAAACGAACAAAAATCGAGTATTCACCGATATTTGGGCAGAAAATTGGATGATAGTTTACCAGATTTTGATGGCTTTGTGGTGAGGCGATTCTGGAAATGTGGAAAAAGAGAAGATACAGGCATGGATATTGTGGATAACCTGCGCATTATCCATAAAAAAACCCGCCGAAGCGGGTTTTTCGCCAATCGTTCTGCGCAAGCAGAATGGATTAACGTTTGGAGAACTGTGGACGACGACGTGCTTTACGCAGACCCACTTTCTTACGTTCAACCTGACGCGCGTCACGAGTAACGAAGCCAGCTTTACGCAGTTCAGAACGCAGGGATTCGTCGTACTCCATCAGAGCGCGGGTGATACCGTGACGGATCGCACCTGCCTGACCGGAGATACCACCACCTTTAACGGTGATGTACAGATCCAGTTTTTCTACCATATCAACCAGTTCCAGCGGCTGGCGAACTACCATGCGGGCAGTTTCGCGACCGAAGTACTGTTCCAGAGAACGCTGGTTGATTACGATTTTACCACTGCCCGGTTTGATGAAAACGCGAGCTGCGGAACTTTTGCGGCGACCAGTGCCGTAGTATTGATTTTCAGCCATTGCCTATAATCCCGATTAGATGTCAAGAACTTGCGGTTGCTGTGCCGCGTGGTTGTGCTCGTTGCCTGCGTAAACTTTCAGTTTACGGAACATAGCACGACCCAGCGGGCCTTTTGGCAGCATGCCTTTAACCGCGATTTCAATCACACGCTCAGGACGGCGGGCAATCATCTCTTCAAAGGTCGCTTGTTTGATACCACCGATGTGGCCGGTGTGGTGATAGTACACTTTGTCAGTACGCTTGTTGCCGGTAACAGCAACTTTGTCAGCGTTCAGAACGATGATGTAATCACCGGTATCTACGTGCGGAGTGTATTCCGCTTTGTGCTTACCGCGCAGGCGACGAGCCAGTTCAGTAGCCAGACGGCCCAGAGTTTTACCGGTCGCGTCAACAACATACCAGTCGCGCTGTACGGTTTCTGGTTTAGCTGTAAAAGTTTTCATTAAAAGCTTACCCAAATAATAAGTTACACGTTGGTGAACACCCAAACGTTTAGTCAGTTGAGGTTCACACGACAAAGTCCGGCAAACCTACCCCTTCGAATAGCACATGCCGACACATAGAAAGTTTCGGGAAAAAAACCTTCTCGTAACGTGGGGTCGCAAGATTATAGAGAAGTTGAGGTCAAAGATCGACCCTTAAATGTGATTTGGAATGGGTTTTTCGGGGGTGGGTTGCGTGCGGTCTGGTGACCTCACCCCCAGCCCCTCTCCCACAGGGAGAGGGTGGCATTTATTACGGCATATGCTCCAGCTTCAGGTATTCCTCGCTCTGCATCTCCTGCAGGCGCGACAGGCAGCGCTGGAACTCAAACTTCAGCCGTTCGCCCTGGTAAATCTCGTATAAAGGCACTTCCGCACTCACCACCAGCTTAACGTGGCGCTCGTAGAACTCATCTACCAGCGCAATGAAGCGGCGGGCCTCGCTCTCCATCAGCTTCGTCATCACCGGCACGTCCAGCACCATCACGGTGTGGAACAGACGCGACAGCGCGATGTAGTCGTGCTGGCTGCGGGCATCCACGCAGAGCGTCGTAAAGGAGACCGCCAGCGTTTGGTTTTCAACGCCGAGCGTCGGCAGCGGGCGATGGTTAATCTCGAGCTCCGGGGCGCGCTCGCGTTTTGCCCCCGCCAGCGCCAGCCACAGTTTATCCATCTCGCGGGTGGTCTCTGCATTTAACGGCGAGAGCCACAGGTGCGCCTGGGTCAGCGTGCGCAGGCGATAATCGACGCCGGCATCAACGTTCATGATGTCACAATGCTGCTTGATGGCGTCGATGGCAGGCAGGAAGCGTGCCCGCTGCAGGCCATTGCGGTACAGCTCATCCGGCGGAATATTCGACGTGGCCACCAGCGCGATCCCGCGGGCAAATAGCGCTTTCATCAGGCCGCCTAACAGCATGGCGTCGGTGATGTCAGACACAAAAAACTCATCGAAGCAGAGCACGTCCGTTTCCGCCTTGAACCTGTCGGCCACAATCTCCAGCGGATCGGTTTGCCCCTGCAGCGCGGTCAGCTCTTCATGCACCCGCAGCATAAAGCGGTGGAAGTGCAGACGCTGCTTACGTGCGCCAGGCAGGCTCTGGTAGAACATGTCCATCAGCCAGGTTTTTCCGCGACCGACCCCGCCCCACATATATAAACCGCGCGCAGGCGCGTGAACCACTGGCGCTTTTTTACCGAGCAACCGCCCAAACGCCGCCTTTAGCCCGCCGTTCTGTTCGGCTTCCGCGGGTTTGGCCGTGAGCTCCTGATAAATCATCTCCAGACGGTTTACCGCCTCACGTTGAACGTCATCAGGCTGATGGGTGCCCTCGTTCAGGGCCAGTTGATATCGCGATGCAGGGGACAGGTTTTGCATAATCTTATTGTTATTCCTTCAATTAACGCACACCAGCGGACGTGACTGATGAAAAAAAGGCCGTTCTACACTACGCGATGATACGTCAGGATTCCACTTCTGCAGAAATAGCGGTTATAGTGGCATTATCAGGCACAGGCAGGAGCCGAGCCAACACCCTACGGAACAACAAGACAACGGGAGAAGTTCATGACCTGGGAATATGCGCTAATCGGTTTAGTCGTCGGCATCGTCATCGGTGCTGTGGCCATGCGTTTCGGTAATCGCAAATTGCGTCAGCAGCAGTCACTGCAGTACGAACTGGAAAAGAACAAAGCCGAGCTGGAAGAGTATCGTGAAGAGCTGGTCAGCCACTTTGCCCGTAGCGCCGAGCTGCTGGACAACATGGCGACCGACTATCGTCAGCTCTATCAACATATGGCAAAAAGCTCCAGCAGCCTGCTGCCGGAAATGACCGCGGAAACCAACCCGTTCCGCAACCGTCTGGCGGATTCTGAAGCCGGTAACGATCAGGCACCCGTTCAGATGCCTCGCGACTATTCCGATGGCGCGTCCGGCCTGCTGCGCGGTGGTGCAAAACGCGATTAACCGCACAACCTGAATTTATTTTACGGGCGCAGCGAGTGCGCCCGTCCTTTCTTGATGACCCCAGCTATCATTTAGTTAAACACTTCATTGTTCAGCGGTTTAAAATTCAATAACATCAACGTGTTTTTGGGGCCGTTTTTCCTTTATTCCAGGTTACGAGAGTCAACATCGATGAAGAAAAAAAACCAGCTGTTGAGCGCTATCGCGTTAAGTGTCGGGTTATCTCTCTCGGCGTCAGTCCCTGTCTTCGCCGCCATTCCCACCCAGGTGCCTGGCCAGGCGGCCATTCCAAGCCTCGCGCCAATGCTGGAAAAAGTGTTGCCTGCGGTCGTCAGCGTTCAGGTTGAGGGCACCGCGGTACAAAGCCAACGCGTCCCCGAAGAACTGAAAAAATATTTTGGCGATGAGTCGCCCGACCAGCAGGCTCAGCCGTTTGAAGGCCTGGGTTCTGGCGTCATTATTGATGCGGCGAAAGGCTATATCCTGACCAACAATCACGTCATCAGCCAGGCCGATAAAATCAGCGTCCAGCTGAACGATGGCCGCGAATTTGATGCCAAACTGATCGGCGGCGACGACCAGAGCGACATCGCGCTGCTGCAGGTGCAAAACCCAAGCAACCTCACCCAGATTGCCATCGCGGATTCAGACAAACTGCGCGTCGGTGATTTTGCCGTCGCCGTGGGTAACCCCTTTGGCTTAGGGCAAACCGCCACCTCCGGCATCGTCTCCGCGCTGGGCCGCAGCGGCCTCAATCTGGAAGGGCTGGAAAACTTCATCCAGACCGATGCCTCAATCAACCGCGGGAACTCCGGCGGGGCGTTGCTTAACCTTAACGGCGAGCTGATTGGGATCAACACGGCGATTCTGGCCCCGGGCGGCGGCAGTATCGGGATCGGCTTTGCTATCCCCAGCAATATGGCCAAAACGCTGGCGCAGCAGCTGATCCAGTTTGGTGAAATCAAGCGCGGGCTGCTGGGCATTAAAGGTATGGAGATGAGCGCGGATATCGCAAAGGCGTTCAACATCAACGTACAGCGCGGGGCGTTTGTCAGCGAAGTATTGCCTAACTCCGGTTCGGCAAAAGCGGGGATCAAATCGGGCGACGTGATCGTCAGCCTGAACGACAAACCGCTGAGCAGCTTTGCAGAACTGCGTTCGCGGATTGCCACAACCGAACCCGGTGCCAAAGTGAAGCTGGGGCTGATCCGTGACGGCAAGCCGCTGGACGTTGAAGTGACGCTGGACAAGAGCACCTCCTCCTCTGCCAGCGCGGAGCTTATCGCCCCGGCGCTGCAGGGGGCGACGCTGAGCGATGGGCAGCTGAAAGACGGGACGAAAGGCATTAGCATCGACACCGTCGAAAAGAGCAGCCCTGCGGCCCAGGCCGGATTGCATCAGGATGACGTGATCGTCGGCGTAAACCGCAACCGCGTGCAGTCTATTGCCGAACTGCGCAAGGTGCTGGAGAGTAAACCGGCGGTGATTGCCCTGCAGGTCATGCGTGGCAATGAATCTATCTATATTCTGTTGCGCTAAGCATTTGCGACCCGGACATCGCCGCTGCGTGTGATGTCCGGATAACTCATGTTATGCTGCAAATCGTTCCTTTTTTAACGACACGCGCATCATGCTTTTAAAGCTCTTACGTTCTATTGTCATCGGTTTGATCGTCGCTGGCCTGCTGCTGCTGGCGCTGCCGTCTTTACGTCAGTTTAATAAACTGTCGGCTCCCCAGTTTGATAGCACGGATGAAACGCCGGCCACCTATAACCAGGCCGTCCGTCGAGCCGCGCCTGCCGTGGTTAACGTCTATAACCGTGGCCTGAATACCTCCGCCCATAACCAGCTGGAGATCCGCACCCTCGGCTCCGGGGTGATCATGGACGAGCGCGGCTACATCATTACCAACAAGCACGTGATCAACGACGCCGACCAGATCATCGTCGCCCTGCAGGATGGCCGCGTCTTTGAGGCGTTACTCGTTGGCTCTGACAGCCTGACCGACCTGGCCGTCCTGAAAATTAACGCCACGGGCGGTTTGCCGGTCATCCCGATCAACCGTAAACGTACCCCGCATATAGGCGACGTCGTCCTGGCGATTGGTAACCCTTACAACCTGGGTCAGACCATTACCCAGGGGATTATCAGCGCGACCGGTCGTATCGGTTTGAACCCCTCCGGGCGGCAGAACTTCCTGCAAACCGATGCCTCCATCAACCACGGTAACTCCGGGGGGGCGCTGGTCAACTCGCTGGGCGAGCTGATGGGCATTAACACCCTCTCGTTCGATAAGAGTAACGACGGCGAGACGCCGGAAGGGATCGGCTTTGCCATTCCGTTCCAGCTGGCAACCAAAATTATGGACAAGCTGATCCGCGACGGACGCGTGATCCGCGGCTATATCGGTATCGGCGGACGCGAAATCGCGCCGATGCATACCCAGGGCGGCGGTATCGATCAGATCCAGGGCATCGTGGTTAACGAGGTCGCACCGGGGGGGCCTGCGGCCAACGCGGGGATTCAGGTCAATGACGTTATTGTGTCGGTCAACGGCACGCCGGCGGTCTCTGCGCTGGAGACAATGGATCAGGTGGCAGAAATTCGCCCAGGCTCTATCATCCCGGTTGAAGTCATGCGCAACGATAAGAAACTGACGCTGCAGGTCACCATTCAGGAATACCCGGCAACGAACTGACAGGCATAAAAAAACGGAGCGATAAGCTCCGTTTTTTTTGCCGGGAGACGGTGCGTTTTACTTGTTAACGAACTCTTCGCCCAGGGTGATATCTTTTTTCAGCGTATCCAGCATGCCTTCCATCGCGTGTTGTTCAAACGCGCTCAGCGTGCCGATAGACTTACGCTCTTCGATACCGTTTTTACCCAGCAGCAGCGGCTGAGAGAAGAAGCGGGCGTGTTCGCCATCGCCTTCAACGTAAGCGCATTCAACCACGCCTTTCTCGCCCTGCAGCGCGCGAACCAGTGACAGACCGAAACGTGCAGCCGCCTGGCCCATAGACAGGGTTGCAGAACCGCCACCCGCCTTCGCTTCCACCACTTCGGTGCCCGCGTTCTGGATGCGTTTAGTCAGGTCAGCCACTTCCTGCTCGGTGAAGCTCACGCCTGGGATCTGCGACAGCAGTGGCAGAATGGTCACGCCAGAGTGGCCGCCAATGACCGGCACTTCCACTTCTGTTGGCTGTTTGCCTTTCAGCTCAGCAACAAAGGTGTTGGAACGGATGATATCCAGCGTGGTCACGCCGAACAGTTTGTTTTTATCGTAAACGCCTGCTTTCTTCAGCACTTCTGCCGCGATAGCCACGGTGGTGTTCACCGGGTTCGTGATGATGCCGATGCATGCTTTCGGGCAGACTTCTGCAATCTGCTGCACCAGGTTTTTCACGATGCCCGCGTTGACGTTGAACAGGTCTGAACGATCCATGCCTGGCTTACGCGCCACGCCTGCAGAAATCAGCACCACGTCGGCACCCTGCAGGGCAGGACGTGCATCTTCACCGGAGAAGCCTTTGATTTTAACAGCGGTCGGGATGTGGCTCAGGTCAACCGCCACACCTGGGGTTACCGGGGCAATATCGTACAGGGAGAGTTCTGAGCCTGAAGGCAGTTGGGTTTTCAGTAGTAGGGCAAGCGCCTGGCCGATACCACCAGCAGCGCCGAGGACTGCGACTTTCATCCTAAACTCCTTATTATGGTTAACTTAAGTATCTGTAAATCCGTTGCGGCGACCATAATTCAGCAGGTAAATAATTACAATTTTCGTAGCTAAAGAATTTGAGGTCACGCGACTTTATCTCTCACCAGAAGACTATCTGACGACAAAGAGCAACGCTTTAAGAGGTGGTTACAATACACCCTGCCCCGCCACCAAAACAACATCATTTTGATAACATTTAATTTACTTTTAAGCTTATTTGCGCGGCGTGACCCAGGCATGTTTTCTGATAACGAAATCTGATAAAATCACTCCCTTTCATAACATTATTTCAGCCTACCGCTCGGTAGATAATTTGCATAAAAATTCATCCACATGCATAATAATGTTGTTTCTATCGTCATATTCCGGGTGACTTATGCGAAGCTCGTCTAAGCAAGAAGAATTAGTAAAGGCGTTTAAGGCGCTACTCAAAGAAGAGAAATTCAGTTCTCAGGGAGAAATTGTTCAGGCGCTGCAGGAACAAGGCTTCGATAACATCAATCAGTCGAAAGTCTCCCGCATGTTAACCAAGTTTGGCGCGGTGCGTACCCGTAACGCCAAGATGGAGATGGTCTATTGCCTGCCGGCAGAACTTGGCGTGCCGACCACCTCCAGCCCGCTCAAAAATCTGGTTCTGGATATCGATCATAACGACGCCGTCGTGGTGATCCACACAAGCCCCGGTGCGGCACAGCTGATTGCCCGCATGCTGGACTCGTTGGGTAAAACGGAAGGTATCCTCGGAACTATCGCCGGGGATGACACCATCTTTACCACACCGGCCAGCGGTTTCTCCGTTAAAGATCTCCACGAAGCGATTCTGGTTCTGTTCGAACAGGAACTCTAAGCCCCTCTCCCCGTAGCGCCGCTGCGGGGATCGTTCTGCTTCCGCTGCGTTTACCCCCGCTTTTCTACTGCCCTTCACTTTGACAAATAGTGCTTTTTACCACCCATTAACATTCATCTGGTGAATGCTAAATCAAAAAATCGCACAAAAAATCAAAAGCTGATATCCATATGATTTAATTAGATTTACCCATCGATAATGTTCAAAAAACACCCAATATTATGCACTTTGGTTATAAAAAACAGTGCAGTTAACACGTAATAACAATAGAAACCATTAGTCTGGTATTAATTTTTACCGTTATTAGTGTATACTTGATTTTGTGATGAGGGTCACGAAACAAGACCCCACTAAAAAATTCGACGAGGTAAAAATCATGAAAATCAAAACGACTGTAGCTGCGCTGAGCGTCCTGTCCGTCCTGTCCTTCGGCGCTTTCGCCGCTGACTCAATCAATGCTGATCAGGCGCAATCCCGCGAAGCTATCGGTACGGTTTCTGTCGGTGCGGTGGGTACATCGCCAATGGACATGCATGAGATGCTGAACAAAAAAGCGGAAGAACAGGGTGCGTCATCTTATCGCATCATCGAAGCGCGTTCCGGTGACCACTGGCACGCCACCGCTGAGCTGTACAAATAAGTTTTAGTAATAACTGAAAACGTAAATCTCCACTCAACGGCACCAGGCATAAAAATAGCGGTTCAACCCTTCTCGCCGTTGAATCAAAAACCCTATTCAGGAGTAAAGACTATGAAAACTAAATTGATTATCGCAACCCTCGGTCTGGCTTCCGTTCTCTCTTTCGGTGCGAGCGCAGCCGTACAGCAGGTAAATGCCGATCAGGCACAAAATCTGCAGCGTATGGGCAGCGTCTCCGTCACGTCAGTCACCGGCTCACCGATGGATATCCGTCATGAACTTGCCGCCAAAGCTGAAAAAGCAGGCGCCAGCAGCTACCGCGTCACCGAGCTGAATCAGGGCGACCACTGGCATGCTACGGCAGAACTGTATAAATAAACCCTCGTCGTATCTCATCATACGACTTGCCCCTGGCCTCATGGTCAGGGGCTTTTTTTCATTCAATGCCGCGCGTTAAAGCGCAGCTGTCCTTCCAGCTCTTCTTCCGCTTCATCGAACAGCAATATCAGCGCGCCAAAGCGTCTGCGCAGCTTATCGGGCAAATGGATGAACTCAATTTCCAGCGGTAGCGGCAGCTGACTGCCGGTGACCACGTCCCACAGCGTATCCAGATTCGTCACGCTTTCCCGTTCAAGCTCAAACACGCGAATAAATTCACGGTAGAAGTCTTCCTGACCGTCAATCTCGTCAAAATCAAACGTATAGATTTTCATTGCCAGCGACCCTGTCCAGGCGAGCGGCAGATGCCGCCCTGTTTATTATAATCCCCCGATATGCAGGGTTTTCACTTCCAGATACTCTTCCAGCCCCAGCACGGAGCCCTCGCGTCCAAGGCCTGACTCTTTTACGCCGCCAAAGGGTCCCAGTTCCGTGGAGACGGCGCACTCGTTAATGCCGATCATCCCGCTCTCGATGGCCTGCGAAACGCGGAAGACCCGTGAGAGATTCTGGGTATAGAAGTAAGCCGCCAGCCCGTAGGGCGTGTTGTTGGCGCGCTGGATGACTTCATCTTCAGAGGTAAAGCGGAAGCACGCCGCAACCGGGCCAAACGTCTCTTCTTCTGCCAGCTTCATGCCCTCATGGCAGTCGCCCAGCACGGTTGGCATCCAGAAGTTCCCGCCAAGCGGATGGGACTTACCGCCTGCCAGCACGGTTGCGCCTCGGGCGACGGCGTCGTCGACATGCTCCCGCACCTTGTCGACCGCAGAAGATTCAATTAGCGGCCCGACGACGACGCCGTCCTCAAGACCATCCCCCACCTTCAGCGCCTTCACGGCATCGGCAAGTTTATTCACAAACTTGTCGTAGACGGTTTCCTGAATATAAAAACGGTTCACGCTGACGCAGACCTGACCGGCATTGCGGAACTTGTTGGCAATCGCCCCCTTAACCGCCGCGTCGATGTCCGCATCCTCAAAAACGATATAGGGTGCATTCCCTCCCAGCTCCATCGAGACTTTCTTCATGGTTTCGGCGGCGTTGCGCACCAGCGTTTTGCCGACGGAGGTTGAACCGGTAAAGGAGATTTTACGCACGTCCCGGCTGGCCATGATCGCATCGCTTATTTCATGCGTATTCCCGGCCACGGCGTTGAGAACGCCGTCGGGCACGCCGGCCTGTTTCGCCAGCGTAAGCAGCGCAAAGGCGCTGAGCGGCGTGTTATTCGCCGGTTTGATCACCCCGGTACACCCTGCCGCCAGCGCCGGGCCTAACTTGCGGGTGAGCATGGCCATCGGGAAGTTCCACGGCGTAATCGCCGCGACCACGCCAACAGGTTCACGGGTTGCCAGAATGCGCGAGCCGGGTTTGATTGGCGGAATAATTTCACCGTTCGCGCGCTTGGCCTCTTCGGCAAACCACTGGATAAAGCTGGCGGCGTACTCCACCTCACCTTCCGCCTCCTTCAGCGGCTTGCCCTGTTCGGTGGTCATTAACCGCCCGAGCCAGCTTTTATTCTCAATAATCAGTTCGTACCAGCGGTACAGAATGGCCGAGCGTTCTTTCGCGGTTTTGGCACGCCAGGCCGGGAAAGCCTGGGTGGCGGCAGCAATCGCCGCTTCGGTTTCTGCTTTTCCGGCTTTCGCGACGCGGGCGATGACTTCTCCGGTGGCCGGGTTAAGTACGTCAAACGTCGTGTCCAGCGTTTTCCAGATCCCGTTGACCAGATAACCGGTCTGAAAAAGGATGTGATCCTGAAGCGCCTGGGTCGTCATGTGTCCTCCCTTTCTGAATGTAAGAACGTGCTGAAATAAGTATAGCCACAAAAAAACCGACGCTTTTGGCGTCGGTTTTTTTACTTCAGTCAGTTATCCGTGAGGGCATTTTGATAGCGATGCAGCATCAGCGCCAGCCGTCCTACCGGCTCGGTTACCTGAAGCGGCGCGTCCCAGCGCTTAAGCTTTTCCTGATAGATATCGAGCTCTTCAAGCAGCTGCGTAAAATAACGACGCCGTTTGTCATCGCTGCTGGCGGATAGCACATGATCGGCGGTACGGCGTAACTGGCGGTGCCAGGCCGACAGATCGTCGTTGATCGGCACGGGCGCATTGCGCAGGCGCTGGTGCGCGATGATCATGGTTAACGCCAGGCGGAACTTCGCGATATCGCCCGGGAACTTGTTGAGCAGTAAAAACAGCTGCTGGTAGAGCGCGGGAAGGTGGTTCTCTTTACGGCGCGCGGTATTGGTTGTCATCGACGACACGGCGGCCGACACAAACTGGTTCAACAGCACGCGGCCCGTTCTTGCCTGCGAATTATCGCGAACCAGCAGGATCACCATCATTGCCAGGAAACAGCCCACCAGCTGACCTAACGCGCTGTCGAGGAACTGGCTGAAATGGAAGGTCATCGGGTTATCCAGCACGATGATATTAATCGTACTCGCCAGCGCCCCCAGCGATCCCAGCCGCCGCTTTTGCACTTCAATGCCGATAAAGAACGCCATCACCGCCAGGCTAATACAGAGCAGCAGCATGCTCTGCTGGGTCGACGGGATGATGACCAGAAAATAGAGCGCGCCGATCGGCAGGGCGGCAATGGTACCGTACAGAAAATCAATCGCGACCATGCGTGGGTTAGGCAGACGCATCGCCAGTGCGGTCACGACGGCAATCATCACCATCGCGCCGCTGCCGGACGTCCAGCCCGTCCAGAGCCAGAACAGCGTGCCGAGCATACAGGCGAGCGTGGTACGCCAGAAGTTGACCATCGCGTGATGGCGCTCGGCGGATTCGGCCTTGATCACCACCTCTCCCTGAAGCACCTCTTCTTCCGCCGCGCTGATTTTGGCGTTACCGATCACGCCGCGTTTCAACAGCAGATAGCGCGTCGCGGCGCCGACCCAGGTGTAGATCGTCACCGGCGTATCGCGCTCCCCGGTCCAGGCAATCACCCGGCGCATGCGCTTGAGCTGCTTATGTACGTCCTGAACGGTTTCCACCGGCTCGGCAAACAGTTCGCGGAACGTATCGGTGACCGCTTCCGGCCGGGTGTTCTGAATCAGATAGGTTTCACATGCCTGGGTAATCAGCGTAAGAGAAACGGTGTTGAGGGCTTTCAGGCGGCGATTCGCGCGAGCCCAGCGTGACGACTCCATGTTCAGGTTGCTGCGCATCCCCTCCAGCGCCTGGGTGCGGCGAACCAGGCCGCTCCAGGCGTTATCCACCTCTTCGCTGTCGCCGTGCTTGATGCAGAGCTGCATCAGCTGGTACTGGGCGACAATCAGCGCGTCGAGCTCACGGTCGACTTCCTGCTTGATGGAGCGCGGGGAGAACAACAGGTCAGCGACAATCGCACTGACAATACCAATCACAATTTCGCTGCAGCGTTCAACAGCAAACTGCGGGGCGAGCAGCGGTTCGGACTGAATGGTGATGATAATGATCAGCGCGGTATAGCCCGCCAGCCCCCAGGCGTAGGAGTTCTCCACCTTCACCAGAGACGAGATCCAGGTGCAAAAGCCCGCCCAGATACAGCAGACCATCAGCATCAGCAGCGGGGTGCGGATCATCAGGATAATAATGGTGAGCGCCGCGATACAGCCGATGAACGTCCCGATGATACGCAGCATTCCGCGATAGCGGATCGCGCCTGAATAGGGTTCCCCACCCGCGGCAAAGGCGGGACCCGCCGCGACAATCGCGGCCGTCAGCACTGCCCAGCGCGGGGTTTCAAGCTGGAAGTGGAAGCCAACAAACAGCGCCAGCACAATGGCACAGGCCAGCTTCACGGCGAAGCGAATGTGCTGGCTGGCGATGGAAAAGATGCCCATAGCGATTAACCAAACTCGCGCAGGCGGTGGGCGATTTTACGGAAGAACGAGTCCTGGCTGGCATCCCTGTCTTTTTCACCGGTAATCACCACCGTCGCCGTGGTCCCCGCAGGCCACAGGTTGCCCTGCTGTTCATCCAGGTGGATGCGCACCGGCACGCGCTGCGCCAGACGTACCCACTCCAGGTTGGAATCCACCGTCGCCATTCCTTTGGTATCGTTAGAGCTGCTGGAGTTGGTTACCCCTGCCGCGACGCTGTCGACGGTGCCTTTAATGACGCGGTTACTGCCCAGCGGCGTGATTTCCGCACGATAACCCGGACGCACGCCTTCAAGCTTGGTCTCTTCCATATAGGCGAGCACGTAGAAGGAGTTCTGCTTAACCAGCGCCACGGCGGTTGAACCACGGGTAATGAACTCCCCGGCATAGACGTTCAGGTTGGTTACCCAACCATCCGACGGGGCGCGGATCACGGTGCGCTCCAGATCGAGCTTAGCGAGATCGCGCGTGGCTTGCGCTTTCGCCAGCTGGTGCAGCACGGTTTGCAGCACGTTGTTGGACTGGTCAATCTCTTCACGGGACATGGCCTGAACGCCCAGTTGGTTACGGCGCCCTGCCTCGCGGCGTTTCTCCGCAGCCAGCGCCTGGTAATAGGCCACGTCCGCTTCGGCCTCTTCCAGCGCTTTCTGGTAACGTGGCTGGTCGATGGTGAACAGGACCTGGTCTTTCTTCACCAGCTGGTTATCGTGGACGTTGACCGCTGTGATAAGGCCGGCCACGTCAGGGGCGATTGCCACCACATCGGCGCTGAAGCGTGCATCACGCGTCCACGGCGATTCGGTGTAATAAACCCAGGCGCGGAAAATAGCGATGAAGGCGAGGATAACCAGCGCCATGGTGATGGCAGTGCGGGAGATTTTTCTTGTTAGCGTTTTCACATCAACCTCAGACAAACATGCGCGATATCAGGTAAAACAGGCAGCAATACAGCGCGGTATTGAACAATGCAGGGTGCCAGACGAAATCGTAGATCCCGGTAGGGACCAACACCTTGCGCACCAGCCAGAAGATCGCCAGTGATAAAAGTAGCTCGAAAAATATCGGTGGGAACGACAGACCGAACACCACGATAACGGGAAACAGACTCATGTTGACCTTGATAAGAGAGAGTGCAGGCTTCAGAATTTTTTAGCGCGCGCCATCGCAGGAGAGCAAGAAACGCCGGGCGAGAATGGCGCAGCCGTTATGTAATTAATAATATATTAACGTAACTGTTATGCTGTTATCTATAATATGTGATCTAAATCACTTTTAAGCCAGAGTGAACAATGGAACGTTTAAAACGCATGTCGGTCTTCGCCAAAGTGGTTGAACTGGGTTCGTTTACCGCCGCGGCACGCCAGCTTCAGATGAGCGTCTCATCCATCAGCCAGACGGTGTCTAAACTGGAAGATGAGCTTCAGGTCAAGCTGCTCAACCGCAGTACCCGCAGCATTGGGCTGACGGAAGCGGGTAAAATTTACTATCAGGGCTGCCGACGCATGATGCACGAAGTGCAGGACGTCCACGAACAGCTCTACGCTTTTAACAACACCCCGATCGGCACGCTGCGCATCGGGTGTTCTTCAACTATGGCACAAAATGTTCTCGCTGCCATGACCGCGGATATGCTGAAAGAGTACCCCGGGCTGACCGTTAATCTGGTGACGGGTATCCCTGCGCCGGATCTGATTGCTGACGGGCTGGACGTGGTGATCCGCGTCGGCGCGCTGCAGGATTCCAGCCTGTTCTCGCGTCGACTGGGCAGCATGCCGATGGTCGTCTGCGCCTCAAAAAGCTATCTGGCGCAGTACGGTGTTCCGGAGAAACCCGCCGATCTTACCAACCACTCGTGGCTGGAATACAGCGTGCGGCCCGACAATGAATTTGAGCTGATTGCCCCGGAGGGGATCTCCACCAGGCTGCTGCCGGAAGGGCGATTCGTCACCAACGATCCGATGACCATTTCGCGCTGGCTGGTGGCCGGTGCCGGGATCGCCTACGTCCCCCTAATGTGGGTGATCAACGAGATCAACAGCGGCGTGCTGGAGATCCTCTTCCCCCGCTACCAGTCCGATCCGCGTCCGGTGTACGCCCTGTATACCGAAAAAGACAAACTCCCTCTCAAGGTACAGGTGTGTATTAACTATCTGACCGAGTATTTTGTGGACGTGGCGGAGCTGTTTCAGGGAATGCGGGGAAGAAGAAAGGAATAATCGATTTATCCCTGAAAGTATATGAGCGATGAATATTCCCAGGATGAATCACATCCGCATTCTGGAATATTCCCTCGTTACTATCAGGAATAGCTAATTGACACTACCGCCGCCCGCCCATTACTTTATATGCAGTCTGTTCATCAGACTGTTATTAATTTGTTACTGATATGAATAATAAAATGTATTTCGCAGGATGACGTTAAACAAGGAAAACAAATGAATCTCTTTGAACAAACACCGCCTTCACGCAGGCGCTATGGTCTCGCCGCGTTCATCGGTTTAATTGCAGGGATTGTCTCCGCCTTTGTCAAATGGGGAGCCGAAGTACCGCTTCCGCCACGCAGCCCCACCGATTTATTCACCGGCGCATGCGGGCCTGAGCAATTAATCAGGGCCGCAAGCCAGATTGACTGCTCTCGTAATTTTTTGAACCCTCCCTATGTATTTTTACGCGACTGGCTGGGCGTCGTCGATCCTAACGCGGCGGTTTATACCTTTGCCGGACATATATTTAACTGGGTCGGCGTGACGCATATTATTTTCTCCATCGTCTTCGCCGTAGGCTATTGTGTAGTGGCTGAAGTCTTCCCGAAAATTAAACTCTGGCAGGGTTTGCTGGCGGGTGCGTTAGCTCAGCTTTTTGTGCATATGATCTCCTTCCCGCTGATGGGGCTGACGCCACCGCTGTTTGAGCTGCCGTGGTATGAACACGTGTCAGAGATCGTGGGCCATCTGGTCTGGTTCTGGTCGATCGAAATCATTCGTCGTGACTTGCGTAACCGCATCACGCACGAGCCGGATCCGGAGATACCGCTGGGTAACTTACGTTAAAAAAAAGGCGCTACATCGGTAGCGCCTTTTTTTTGCATGAACAGGTCAGGCGGTACCGCCCACCGTCAGGTTGTCCACCTTCAGCGTTGGCTGGCCCACGCCCACCGGCAGGCTCTGGCCCTCTTTGCCGCAGACGCCCACGCCGTTGTCCAGCTTCAGATCGTTGCCGACCATCGAGATCTGCTGCATGGCTTCAATACCGGAGCCAATCAGGGTTGCACCTTTCACCGCTTTGGTCACCTTACCTTTCTCGATAAGATACGCTTCTGACGTGGAGAAAACAAACTTACCGGAGGTGATGTCTACCTGGCCGCCGCCAAAGTTAGGCGCAAAGATACCGTAATCAACGGATTCGATAATCTCCTGCGGCGTGGATTTGCCCGGCAGCATATAAGTGTTGGTCATGCGCGGCATCGGCAGGTGCGCGTAAGACTCACGGCGGCCGTTGCCCGTCGGCGCGACGCCCATCAGGCGCGCGTTAAGTTTGTCCTGCATGTAGCCTTTCAGCACGCCGTTTTCAATCAGCACATTGTACTGGCCTGGCGTACCTTCATCATCGATTGCCACCGAGCCGCGACGATCGCGCATGGTGCCATCATCCACCACGGTGCACAGCTCAGAGGAGACGAGCTGTCCGATTTGACCGCTGAACACGGACGTTCCGCGACGGTTAAAGTCGCCTTCCAGACCGTGGCCCACCGCCTCATGCAGCAGTACGCCCGGCCAGCCGGCACCCAGCACCACCGGGAATGACCCCGCCGGCGCCGCAACGGCATTCAGATTCACCAGCGCCATCCGCACGGCTTCTTTTGCCCACGCGTCAGCGCGAGCTTCACCGTCGACATCGGCCAGGAACCAGTCATAGCCGAAACGACCGCCGCCGCCGCTTGAGCCACGCTCGCGTTTGCCGTCGTCATCGACCTGCACGCTGATCGAGAGACGCACCAGCGGACGGACGTCTGCCGCCAGGGTACCGTCCGTTGCGGCCACCAGAATCAACTCATACACGCCGCTCAGGCTGGCAGAGACTTCCTGCACGCGCTTATCGGCAGCGCGGGCGACTTTGTCCACGCGGCGCAGGATATCCAGCTTCTCTTCACGGCTCATGCTCTGGAGCGGATCGATGCTGGTATAGAGCGCAGAATGCTGCACTTCTCCCAGCGTTTTCACACGACCATCGCCGGTATCACGCACGATGGTACGTGCGGCCTGCGCGCTCTGCTCAAGTGCGGCGAGGCTAATCTGGTCGGCATAGGCAAAACCGGTTTTTTCCCCGCTGACGGCACGGACGCCGACGCCCTGGTCGATGTTGTAAGAGCCATCTTTGATGATGCTGTCTTCTAAAACCCAGGATTCGTGATAGCTCGACTGGAAATAGAGATCGCCGTAGTCGAGACGGCGTTCGGTCAGTTGACCAAGAATGGAGAACAGGTCCTGATGGCTCAGGCCGTTCGCTGCGAGCAAATGTTCACTTACCAGGTTCAGACTCATCGTATTGCTACTCGTTCGTTGCCGCCCGTGGCGGTATAAAGATCGTATTTATTGAGAGTGAGGCAATTACCTGCCCACGTCAAATCATTGCTGTGCATCTTTGCGCGGCTGGCGCAGCACCTCGTTAATCTGCGGTTTATCGATCGGACCGGTAATGCGGTAGCGCAGAATGGAGACTTTGCTCCACAGCGGCCCCAGCACCTTGCTGGCGGCAAATACCGCCGCACCGACAATCGGGTTCACCACGAAGGCCGCCGCAACGCCCACGCTCGCGGAAATTTCCGGCGCCACCACGGCTTCCATATCCAGCTCGCGACGCACAAGGTTTACGGAGCCTTTCATGGCGATATCCGCCTCCAGGCCGTCCACCAGCGTGTCATCCGTATGCATAACGCCATCTTTGATCCAGGCCGTGCTGCGGATGGAATCATAGTAGAAGCCTTCGCTGAAGGTATCGCTGAAGTCGAAACGCAGCTTGCGCAGCAGCGCGTCAAAACTCAGCAGGCGCAGGATCTGCCCGGCGCGCCCCGTGCTCACGTCGGCGATTTCACCTTTGCCGAAGCGGGTTTTCAAAATACCGTTCAGCGAGGCTTCATCAGGCTTCCACGGAGCATCACGCCAGTGAAGATCGTAATCGACGTCAAATGACGAGCCGCGCAGCGGCGTGCTGATCCCAAAGAAATTGGCTGCCGCATCCAGCTTGTTGCCTTTAATATCGCCCTTCAGGGACGTTCGCTGCTCGCCCGGCTTATTTACCCATTCCCCTGCGGCCGTCATGCGGCCAAAACCGGTATCAATCAGGCCGCCGGACAGCCTAAGCGTATTGGCCTGAATGGCGAAATCACCGTCGATACGGCCGTATTTTTGCCCCCACAGCCAGCATTCCGCACAGCGCAGCTGGAGATCGGGCCAGCCGCTAAAATCGATACGGGAGGTTTGACCCAGCGGCGATGTTGCTGCCGGTTTGTCTTTCCCGCTCGCGGCGCTTGCCGGGTTGAAGTAGAGGTAGCGGATCGCCGCCTGCCACGGCGCGTGATTGCGCATGGTCAGCGTACCGTTGATCTCTCTGCCCTGAGCCTCCACCTTCGTGCCGTTAGCGACGGGCTGCGAAATAATACTCAGGTTGTTCCACTGCTGCCCGCCCAGCATCAGCGACGGCGTGCGCACGGTTATGGTTTGCGGGAACTGGGCGGTTTCATCCACGTTTTGCCCAACGCCTTTCTGGAACAGCGCCAGCCACTCTGCGCCGTCCATCGGCGGGAGATTTAGCTCAATGCCCGCCTGCTCCGGCAGCGGCGGCGTGGAGCGGCTATCGGTTGTCCAGATGGCTTTGTCGAGGGTGAGCTTTTTGTTAAGCAGCCAGCGGCTGTTGAAGTGGTTTGTCCCGCCCGCGCTGCCGGTCAGCGCGAAGCTGTTCAGGTTGCCATCGACGTTCAGCTTGACCGGCAGCGGCTGCCCGGCCTGTTTATCCAGCGGCGCAGGAAGCTGGCTGCGAAGGTTTTTCAGATCGCCGGTGATGTCGACCTTGTACTGGGCACCCGCGTGGTAGGGCAGATCGATGGCCACTTTCCCCTGCCAGGGGACCGCCCCCTCCACTGACGCCTCAATCGGCTTCGGCAGGACATCCATCCGCGCTGGCTGCCAGCTACCGTCCAGATTGACGGCCACCTGATAGGCCTTTTCACCCTCGGTGGTGGTGAAGTCGATATTTACCGGCTGATTAAACCAGCTGGCGGTCAGCGGCTCGCTCCTGAGGTTACCGTTCACAAAGCTGAACTGCCCGCTGAGGTTTTTGAGGGTGCTCTCAAGGGGTTTGATGAACAGACTGTTGTTCTTCAGACGGACGTCACCTTTGGCGGTGGTCATCTCTCCGTCCAGCGGGATATCAAGATGTAAGCGAGCATTCACATCGCCATCAAGCTGGAGCTGCTGAAGCGTCGCGGCCAGCGATTCTTTCAGCGGCGTCTCCTCAAAGTACGGCCCCACCGCTTTACCCGGGCCGTTGATATCGGCGTCGATCAGCAGCTTCTCTTTTGAGTAGTCTGGAATGTTGGCCGTCAGGTTGCTGGCCGTCACGCCGCCCAGCGCCACGCTGTCGGACTTCATCCACAGTCCGTCATTGAGGAAGTTAAGCTCGATATCCAGGTTTTCAAGCGCGGGCCAGCCCGGCTGGAACGCGAAGGTGGCGTTGTGCAGCGGCACCAGGACCTGGAACTGACCTTCATTATGTTTGTACGGGAAAAGATGCGGATTACCGCCGTAGACCAGCGTGGCGTTATCCGCCTGACCGCCCTGAATCGCGCCACTGAGATAGTCGACCAGCGCCTTGCCCATCAGGTTTTCCGGGAAATAGCGCCAGGCCTGAGAGCCGTCATCGGTACTGATTCCGGCCAGAATCCCCAGCCACGGCTCGTCGCCTTCAGGCTGCAGGTAGCGGAAGTCGCCGCGCGCGTGCACCGCTTTGGCTTTCACATCGATATGGCGGCCATCAAGCTGGAAACCCTTATCGTTACGGAGCCAGCTCAGTACCGCGTTGCCCTGTTCGATTTCCAGCGGCGCGCGGAAGACCGTCTCGTAAGGCATTTTGGCGTCGTGCATATCTACCGTCAGCCTGCCGTTTTCCACGCTGCCTTCCAGCTTGCCGCTAAAGTGCTCCGCCCCCGGCAGCAGCTTCCACTGCTTCCAGGCAAGATCTTTCCACGTTGCCTGGAAGCGGGTTTTTTCCGTCGCCTGCAGCGGGATATCCAGCGCCAGAGCGTCTATCTGCCCGCTCGGCTGCGTTGCCAGCCAGATGTCGCCGAGGTCCGGGGAAATCTTTGCCGCCATCGAGCGCAGCCCTTCAATGGCAGCTAAATCGAGATTGCTGGCGCGGATGCGCAGTTCGTCGCTGCGTTTACTGGCCTTGCCGCCCACGTCCTGCTCCGGCATCCAGGCCAGCGTCAGCGCACCGCGCGGCCACGGCTTGCCGTCCATGGTGATGCGCGTATCCGGAATGGCAAACTGCCAGCCCTCTTTTTCCTGCGTCACGTGCGCGGTGAGGTTATCAACGGAAAGCTGATGCTGCTGTTTTTCGCCTTTCCAGCTTGCGCCCCCCTGCTTAAGCCAGATATCACCGCTGGCAAATTCACCTTTCGTCAGGGTCAGCCAGCCTTCAAGGCTGAAGCGGGCGGTTTCCAGCTGCATATTCTGCTGGATCCAGTCGCCCAGCCACGGCTTCACGTCGACGTCGTCGGCCTGCAGCCAGACTTTGCCGTTGTTTAGCAGGCCGTCATCGTCCCGCAGATCCATGCGCACCTGCATCACGCCATGCTGGCCGTTCAGGCTGGAGAGGCTCACCTGTCCTTCAGCGCGGTGTCGATTTTTGCCGTTGAGCCAGGTTAGCTGCGGGATCGCCAGTTCGGCGCGCTGGCCGGAAAGCGTAATAAAGCTCACCTCGCTGTCGCGCAGATCGAAATGATCGAACTGGCGGAGGAAGAGATCGCTGAAATGGTTCGCTTCCAGTCCCTGACTATTATCACCGCCGGAGATCGGCGTATTGGTCAGAAACTGGAGCTGGTAAAAGGTGAGATCGCGGAACTGCCAGCGAAAATGCAGCAGGCTTTGCCAGACGTCCAGCGCCAGGGTCACGCGCTTGATGTTGAGGTGGCCACCGTCTTTGAGGCTGGCATTGATATCCCGGACATCGAGCGTCGGGCCAAAATTCTGCCAGCTAGCGCTAATCTGGCTGACGTTCACCGGCACGCCGGTAGTGGATTCGATTTTCGCCAGCAGTTGCGGACGCCAGCTGTCCAGATGCGGCAATACGAGGCGTAGCCCGCTCACGAGCAACGCGACAATCACGACCAGCGTTGCCCCTGTAAGCAATAAAATCCCCGGCAATCGCCTCACGCATCTCTCCTTGTCAGCTTTCGTCACGCAGCGTACTGCGTTTTACATCATTACGACGTCAAACTGCTCCTGGTTATAGAGCGGTTCAATTTGTACTTTTACCTGTTTGCCGACAAAGATTTCCACTTCCGCCAGCGCGTGTGACTCTTCGCCTTTCAGCGCTTCAGCCACCGCAGGGGAAGCATAGACCAGAAAACGATCGGAGTCGTAGGCGTGATGAACACGGACGATTTCTCGCATAATTTCGTAGCAGACGGTCTCAACCGTCTTTACCGTTCCGCGTCCATGGCAGGTCGGGCATTCATTACACAGCACATGCTCAACGCTTTCACGGGTACGCTTACGCGTCATTTCCACCAGCCCCAGCTGTGAGAAGCCGTTGATGCTGGTTTTCACGCGGTCTTTACTCAGCGCCTGCTCCAGCGAATGCAGCACCCGGCGGCGGTGGTCTTCATTACTCATATCGATGAAGTCGATGATGATAATGCCGCCCAGATTGCGCAGACGCAGCTGGCGCGCGATCGCCTGCGTGGCTTCGATGTTGGTGTTGAAGATGGTGTCATCCAGGTTGCGATGGCCGACAAACGCGCCGGTGTTGATATCGACGGTGGTCATCGCTTCGGTCTGATCGATGATCAGATAGCCGCCTGACTTCAGCTCGACCTTACGCTCCAGCGCGCGCTGGATCTCGTTTTCGACATCATAGAGATCGAAGATCGGCTGGCGCCCGGTGTAATGCTCCAGCAGGCCCGGCATTTCCGGAATGTATTCAGCGGTAAACTCCAGCAGGGCCTCATACGTCAGGCGAGAGTCTACGCGAATGCGGTCGAGCTGCGCATCGGCAAAGTCGCGCAGCACGCGCTGCGCCAGCGCCAGCTCACCGTAGAGCTGGTAGCGGGTCTGGTTGCGTTTTTTACGCTCCATCACTTTGGTCCAGACGCGCTTCAGGTAAGCCGCATCCGACGCGAGGTCTTCCTCGCTAATCCCTTCCGCCGCGGTGCGGATGATAAACCCGCCCTGTTCATCGCAGTAGGCGCTGACCACTGTCTTCAGACGCTCGCGCTCGCTTTCGCTCTCAATACGCTGTGAGACGCCGACGTGCGACGCGCCGGGCATGAAGACCAGATAGCGGGATGGTAAGGTGATGTCGGTGGTCAGACGGGCACCTTTGGTGCCAAGGGGATCTTTCACCACCTGCACCATCAGATCCTGTCCCTGACGCACCAGTTCAGAAATGTCGCGCACGGCAAACTGCTTTTGCTCTTCGCCCGCGACGCACTCGGTGTGCGGCATGATATCGGAGGCGTGTAAAAACGCCGCCTTATCGAGTCCAATATCTACAAAAGCCGCCTGCATACCCGGTAGTACACGACTGACACGACCTTTGTAGATATTGCCTACTATTCCGCGCCGCGCTTCACGCTCAATATGAATTTCCTGAAGAATGCCACCATCAATATAGGCCACACGGGTTTCCGATGGCGTTACGTTTACCAACAATTCAGCCGTCATAATTATCCCTTCCCTCACGCAGTGAGTTAAAATTGCTCAGCAACTCATACGTTTCCACCAGCGGTAAGCCGACTACGGCGTGATAGCTGCCATGAATCTTCCTGACAAAACAGCCACCCAGCCCCTGAATACCGTATGCACCTGCTTTATCCATCGGTTCACCGCTGGCAATATACGCGGCGATATCGTCGTCGGTAAGTACTCTGAACGTCACTTCTGTCACCACCAGGCAATCCAGCACGTGCTGGCTGTCAGCCAGCGCGACGGCGGTCATCACCTGATGCGTTTGCCCGGACATTTTGCGCAGCATGCGCGCCGCATGATCGGCGTCGCGCGGTTTCTCAAGCACTTCACCGTTAAGAATAACGATGGTATCTGCTCCCAGCACGGGAAGATCGCGAGGCACTAACGCTACGCCAGCCTGCGCTTTTTCGCGCGCTAGTCGAGACACGTACTGTTGAGCACTTTCACCCTCAGCACGTTTTTCTTCAATGCCGGTCACGATGCGTTCAAAAGAGACCCCGAGCTGCGTCAGGAGTTCCTGGCGGCGCGGGGAGCCGGAAGCGAGATACAAAGACGTCATAGAAACCTTTTATTGCACAGCAAACTGCTGGCGAACCTTACGCATCAGCAGGAACAGCCATGGCCAGAGCACACCGTTTACTACACTACTCCAGAACACTTCCGGTCGGAAAGAGACGTTGATCACTAAAAACTCTGCCCAGAAAACAACGATATCCGCAGCGAGCGACAACAGCATCACCACCAGGGCCTGTTGCCAGAGCGCAAGGTTACGGAAGAGCTGGAATTTAAGTGCGACGAGGTACGCAATAATACTCATGGACAAGGCGCGCACGCCAAGCGTTGAGCCACTAATGAGATCCAGTATGGCACCCATCACAAAACCTGTGCCGACATTTACGCGATGCGGCAGGGCAAGGATCCAGTACAGTAAAATGAGCAAGACCCAGTTTGGCCGGAAAACGAGAATGTCATCCGGCCAGGGCATCACTTGCAGTAACAGCGCAATGAGAAACGAGAGCCAGATGACCCAGCGTCCCTGGCTACGATAGCTTGCCACTACTGCCCTCCCGAAGAGACTTTAGGCGGTGGCGGCGCATCCGGCAGCGGCTGCGTTAACCCCGTAGCCGGTGCCGGGACTGGCGCAGGTGGCCCCATGGAATCTGCAGGCGGGAGAACCTGCGGCATCATCTGCATCAGGCGCTCGTTGGCCACACGATGGACCTCTTCAGGCGTCATCGGGTTAGCACCGTTACGATCGGCACCCCACAGCAGCAGCAGATAGCGCAGACGCTGTAAACCGGCGGTTGGACGCGCCTGAATCACGGTATAGGCACGCTGCGTATCCAGCTTCACCGAAGAGACCACTGCAACCGGATAGCCTTCAGGGAAGCGGCCACCCAGACCGGAGGTCACCAGCACGTCGCCCACGCGGATATCCGTGTTGGCCGGCAGGTGTTCCAGCTGCAGGTCGTCCGTACAGCCGTTCCCGGCGGCAATCACGCGAATGTCGTTACGCAGAACCTGGATCGGCAGCGCATGCGTGGCATCGCAAATCAGCAGCACGCGGCTGGTCAGTTTAGCCACGGCAACAACCTGGCCCACAACGCCTTTATCACTGATAACAGGCTGACCTTCATAGACGCCGTTCACGCTCCCTTTGTCGATCACAACCTGATCGCTGTAGGGGTCGTTCACGGTTGAGATCACCTGGGTGACCATTTTCTGCTCATCCTGACGCAGCGGCGAGCCGAGCAGTTCACGCAGACGCGCGTTTTCCTGCTTGTATTGCCCCAGCATCAGCAGTTCGCTGTTTTTCAGCAACAGTTCCTGACGTAATGCCCGGTTTTCGAGTTCGAGTTGGTCGCGCGAAGACAGCGTTTGAGAAACGGAGTCGAGCAGTTCGCGGGGACCATTTGAAACAAAGTAGAAAGGACTGACGGCGGTATCCATGTACGTTCTGATCTGGCTGAACGTACCGAGGCGGCTATCGGCAATAATGACCCCAAGCGCAACCAGAACCGCCAGAATGAGGCGAAACTGTAGCGATGGGCCACGGCTAAAAATTGGCTTCATAGGCTATGCGTATTCTCGCGTCAGAGAGAAAGGGTAGCAAATTGCTACCCTCTCAAACTCGACTACTCTTCGCTGAACAAATCGCCGCCGTGCATGTCGATCATTTCCAGCGCCTTGCCACCACCACGGGCGACGCAAGTCAGTGGATCTTCTGCAACTACGACAGGAATACCTGTCTCTTCCATTAACAGGCGGTCGAGGTTACGCAGCAGCGCACCACCACCGGTCAGAACCATACCGCGCTCGGAGATATCGGATGCCAGCTCTGGCGGACACTGTTCCAGCGCAACCATTACCGCACTCACGATGCCCGTCAGCGGTTCCTGCAGCGCTTCCAGAATTTCGTTGGAGTTCAGGGTGAAACCGCGCGGCACACCTTCAGCCAGGTTACGGCCACGCACTTCAATCTCACGCACTTCATCGCCCGGATACGCAGAGCCGATTTCGTGTTTGATGCGCTCTGCGGTGGCTTCACCGATCAGAGAGCCGTAGTTACGGCGCACATAATTAATGATGGCTTCGTCGAAGCGGTCACCACCGATACGTACGGAAGAGGAGTACACCACGCCGTTCAGAGAGATAACGGCCACTTCAGTGGTACCACCACCGATGTCCACCACCATAGAACCGGTCGCTTCGGAAACAGGCAGACCCGCACCGATAGCCGCAGCCATTGGCTCTTCAATCAGGAACACTTCACGTGCACCTGCACCCTGGGCAGATTCACGAATTGCGCGACGTTCTACCTGGGTTGCGCCAACCGGCACGCACACCAGAACACGCGGGCTTGGGCGCATGAAGCTGTTGCTGTGAACCTGCTTGATGAAGTGCTGAAGCATTTTTTCAGTCACGAAGAAGTCGGCGATAACGCCGTCTTTCATTGGGCGAATAGCGGCGATGTTGCCAGGGGTACGACCCAGCATCTGCTTCGCGTCATGACCCACTGCAGCGACGCTTTTCGGCGAGCCTGCACGATCCTGACGAATGGCCACAACAGAAGGCTCATTCAATACGATGCCTTGTCCTTTTACATAAATAAGGGTATTCGCGGTACCCAGGTCAATGGACAGGTCATTGGAAAACATGCCACGAAATTTTTTCAACATACTAAGGGATAATCCTGAAAGCTGGGGCGGAAAACAAAATCCGCTTACTTTACCAACCACACGCAGCAGCGACAAGGCGCAAAAATCATCTGCAACGGTGAAAATTTGTGCAGTACGTTTCCTGATGTTACAAAATTGATCCCTGACTCCCTCAGGGCTGAGTCAACAGCAGCATTCCTTACTGACCTTTGTAACGCGTTAAAGGTCGTTCACTGGCTTTTTTGCTCGACATACTCAAAGCTACAGGCGCGATATTCTACGTGAAAACAACATAAACGGCAGGTCAAACAGAGTATCTTTGCAAATATTTTTTCACGTTGGTGTCAAGCGGCTGAGAGGCAGCAAAAAAATCCCCCTGACCACCCATGACGCCGCGCTCTGTTAACATCTGCCATTCGGCTCTGGAGCGTACGCCCGCGGCAAAGACCTGCGTTCGCGTTCCCTTGCAGGCTTCGACCAGACTCTGAACCAGCAGCTGGTTTTCCGTACGCTTCTCAATATTCCTTACCAGCCCTGGATGGAGCTTTAATAGCTCCACATCCAGCTCCTTGATCCAGTTGGTACTGACCAGCGTTAAACCTGCCTGCGTCACGGCGACACGCGCGCCCAGCGCATTGATCAAACGGACCACCGGACGTAACCGGCTGATGTGTTGACCTACATCGGCCTCAGCAAGTTCAAAAATAATGTGTTTGCGTTGCGATTTTTCGCATTGCATTAATGTATCACGTAGCCAGCGCTGAAAACGTGGACGTATTAACGACTCCACGGTCACCTGTAACGCCAGGTTCTCTTCCGGCCAGAAGGATAAAAACGGCATCAGCCGGGTAATTTGCTGGCGGTCATACTCTTCGGACAGACCAAATTGCAGCACCATCGGCAGATATTCCGCCGAGATAACCTCTTCCGTACCGTCAAAAATACGACACATTAATTCACGGTGATGAACGTTCCCATTTTTCATGACCGCGGGTTTTTGATAGATACGTGGCCCGCCGCGGCTAAGCATTTGCTCAATCAGCGTACGCCAGCGCACGTTGCCGCGCCCTTTTTCCGGCAGCGAGTCATCATACACCGCCCATCCGTTTGCCCCCTGCAACACGGCGTTGCGGGTAGCGGCTTCCGCATGTTCCATCACCTGTTCTGTCGATTGCCCGCCGCGCCAGGCGCAGATCCCCATGTGGACCATATCGTCCCTGTCGAGCATTTTGCTCTGCGGCAGGGCATCCACCGCCTTCAGCAGCTGGCTGGCGATGCTTTCCGACTCCTTCAGCGTGCGATGCGGCAGCAACACGGCAAAGTCGCTGCGGTGATAGCGGGCCAGCAGCGCGCCCGGGTAGCGCATAATAAAGGTGGAGAGCAGGTTGATCAGCGTAAAGAGATTTTCTTCCGCGACCCGCTGTCCCCAGGTGTCGCGCAGGAGATCGAAATCGGGCAGGCGAATCATCATCACCACCCCGTGCGTCCCCACTTTTTCTGAATCGTCGAGCAGCGTGGCGAGCTGATTATCAAAGAAAAGGCGGTTGTTAAGGCCGGTTTTATTATCCTGCGCCGCATAAGAGCGGATCAGCGAATCCATTCGGCTGCGCTGGTCGCTGGCAAACTGGATTTCGGAGAGCAGTGTATCGAGCGCGCTGCTGGCGCGTGCCGGCCACTCGTGAACAGAGCCACGCACCTGCGGGCCACGTTCGCCGTTAAGGATCCTTACGGAGCGCATCTCCAGGAGTTCCTGGCCGGAGAGCTGGCGGCGCAGCCAGCGGACCGCGAGAAAGATCAGCAGGACGATAAACGCAACGGCAACGGTGAGCGGCGCGGTGGTCATCATGGAACGAAAATAGCTGGCCATCGGATCGAGGTAGACCATGTGTATCGTCATCCCCGGATTTTTAAGGGAGTGCACCGTCACCTCCCGGTACTGACTCACCACGCCCGCGGGGCGGTAACTTCCGGGCCGCGCGTGGCTTAACACACGATGCGCTCCCTGCTGGATGTCGATCTGAACAATATCAACAGGTACCATCAGCTCATCAAGCTCGCGGGAGAGCGCCGGTAGCGGCGTTGTCAGCAGACGCGTATCAATCACCGACGCAACGGACTGTACCCGATTGACCAGCTTGTCCTGAATGGCGTTGTAAAAGCTTAGCGAACAGCCCAGAAGGGTGACAAAAATGGTCAACCCCGTCAGCAAGGTGATAAAAGCTGAGAACTTCGTCGTTAATCGCATCCTTGAGATTACTCCGTGGGTTGATGGGGTAGCGAGTAAGCGCTAACTTGCATTTCAAATGCGGCATACTACCAAATCGGGCGTATCTGGCAATTTATTGCGTTAAATCGGCACTGCGTTTCCCTGAGCGAGTATAGTCTTCAGAAATTATTTTCCAATCATCTGAGTCGAGAGGACCCCGTATGCAGGCTTTGATCTTAGAACAGCAGGACGGCAGAACGCTTGCCTCGGTACAGGCGGTAGAAGAGCATCGCCTGCCGGAAGGCGACGTCACCGTCGACATCGACTGGTCCAGTTTAAATTATAAAGATGCGCTGGCGATTACCGGTAAGGGTAAAATCATCCGAAATTTCCCTATGGTGCCGGGAATTGACTTTGCGGGCCGGGTTCATACCAGCGAGGATCCGCGCTTCCATCCGGGCCAGCAGGTGCTGCTCACCGGCTGGGGCGTGGGTGAAAATCACTGGGGCGGGCTGGCCACGCAGGCGCGCGTGAAGGGCGACTGGCTGGTGCCGATGCCGAAAGGCATGGATGGCCGCAAGGCGATGATCGTCGGCACGGCAGGCTTTACCGCCATGCTGTGCGTGATGGCGCTTGAAGACGCGGGCATCCGCCCTGATTCGGGGGAAATTGTCGTCACCGGCGCCAGCGGCGGCGTGGGCAGCACGGCAGTGACGCTGCTGCACAAGCTGGGCTACCAGGTCGCGGCGGTGACCGGTCGTGAAAGCACCCACGATTACCTGCGCCAGCTCGGCGCCAGCCGCATTCTTGGCCGCGACGAATTCGCGGAAACCCGTCCGCTGGAAAAACAGGTCTGGGCCGGGGCAGTGGATACCGTCGGAGACAAGGTGCTGGCGAAAGTGCTGGCGCAGATGAATTACGGCGGCTGCGTGGCAGCCTGCGGGCTGGCGGGCGGATTTGCCCTGCCAACCACCGTGATGCCCTTTATTCTGCGTAACGTCCGCCTGCAGGGCGTGGATTCCGTGATGACCCCTGCGGCCCGTCGTACGGCGGCATGGGAACGTCTGGTACGCGACCTGCCTGAATCGTTCTACACCCAGAGCGCCACGGAGATAACCCTCAGCCAGGCGCCGGACTATGCCAGTAAGATCATGGACAACCAGTTCCACGGTCGCGCGCTGGTGAAAATCGCCTAATCTTCAAATTTTCGTGACATATTCGCGCGAATCCCTCTCCTCCGTCATGCTTAGGAAAACGCATGACGGAGGATGCCATGAAAAACCGAAAGCTGACGGAAGCCGACGTAACGTCTGAGTCTGTCTTTATGTTACAGCGCCGCCAGATCCTGAAAATGCTTGGCATCAGCGCCACCGCGCTATCGCTCTCGCCTGCAGCACACGCCGACCTGCTCGACTGGTTTAAAGGCAACGATCGGCCGAAGGCCCCGTCCGGCGCCCCGCTCACCTTTACAAAACCGGCCGAATGGCAAAACAAACTGACGCTGACGCCGGAAGATAAAGTCACTGGCTACAATAACTTCTACGAATTTGGTCTGGATAAGGCCGACCCTGCCGCCAACGCCGGTAGTCTCAAAACCGATCCGTGGACGCTGAAGATTGATGGCGAAGTGGCGAAACCCCTGACGCTGGATCATCATGACCTCACCACCCGCTTCCCGCTCGAAGAGCGTATCTATCGCATGCGCTGTGTGGAAGCCTGGTCGATGGTGGTGCCCTGGGTAGGCTTCCCGCTGCATAAGCTGCTGGCGATGGTTGAGCCCACCAGCAACGCAAAATATGTCGCCTTCCAGACGCGCTATGCGCCGGACGAGATGCCCGGGCAAAAAGACCGGTTTATCGGCGGCGGGCTTGAATATCCCTATGTGGAAGGGTTACGCCTCGATGAGGCGATGCACCCGCTTACCCTGCTGACCGTCGGCGTGTACGGCAAGGCGCTTCCGCCGCAGAACGGTGCCCCCATTCGTTTAACCGTGCCGTGGAAGTACGGTTTCAAGGGGATTAAGTCTATCGTCAGCATTAAGCTCACCCGCGAGCGCCCGCCAACCACCTGGAATCTGGCGGCGCCCGACGAATACGGTTTCTTCGCCAACGTGAACCCGCACGTGGATCACCCGCGCTGGTCGCAGGCGACCGAGCGGTTTATCGGTTCCGGCGGTGCGCTGGACGTTAAGCGCCAGCCGACGCTGCTGTTTAACGGCTATGCAGATGAAGTGGCCTCGCTGTACCGTGGCCTCAATTTACGGGAGAACTTCTGAGTGCGTTTAACGGCAAAACAAATCACCTGGCTGAAAGTGCTGCTGCACCTGGCCGGGTTACTTCCTTTTATATGGCTGTTCTGGGCCGCCAGCCAGGGGCTCTTTAGCGCCGATCCGGCAAAGGATATCCAGCATTTTACCGGTCGGATGGCTCTGAAATTCTTACTGGCCACCTTGCTCGTCTCGCCGCTGGCGCGCTACGCTAAACAGCCATTATTGATACGCACCCGTCGGCTGTTAGGGCTATGGTGTTTTGCCTGGGCGACGCTGCACCTCACGAGCTATGCCCTGCTGGAACTGGGAATTAACAATCTGGCACTGCTTGGCCGCGAACTGGTGACGCGCCCTTATTTGACGCTGGGTATCGTGAGCTGGGTGGTTTTACTGGCGCTGGCGCTGACCTCTACGCAGTATGCGCAGCGAAAACTGGGCAGGCGCTGGCAGCTGCTGCACAACTTCGTCTATCTTGTTGCGATCCTCGTGCCCATTCATTACCTGTGGTCGGTGAAGATCCTCTCCCCGCAGCCGATCCTGTACGCACTGGCCGCCGTGGCGCTTTTAGCATGGCGTTACAAGAAGTTCCGCCAGTGGTTACGATAGTTCGCGAAACTGTGCGTTTTCCCGCAGATTACCCCTCAACCGCAAATCTTTTTCGGATAGCGGTTGATAATCTTCCCTGATAAGACCAGTATTTAGCTGCTAAATGCTACGAAATCGTTATAATGTGCGACCTTGGTTCGCCTTACAGCGGTTTTAAGCCTCTGAAAAGGTGACATTTGCGTTTCGAAGGTATATTTTGTTTTTTACCCGAAAATCGCAGGAGATAGCGGCATAATGACTGATAAGTTCCATATCTTAGTTTTGAACGGACCGAACCTGAACATGCTCGGCACCCGTGAGCCAGAGAAGTACGGCACGCTAACATTGAGTGAAATTGTTAACCGTCTGGGAACGGAAGCAGCGTCGCTGAATGTGGATTTGGATCATTTTCAGTCGAACGCGGAGTACGCACTCATCGACCGTATTCATCAGGCTAAAGACACTGTGGACTATATCCTGATCAATCCGGCCGCGTTTACGCACACCAGTGTTGCTATCCGCGACGCACTGCTCGCGGTGAGTATCCCGTTTATCGAGATCCACCTTAGTAACGTGCACGCCCGAGAGCCGTTCCGCCACCATTCATATCTGTCGGATATCGCTGCTGGCGTTATCTGTGGACTTGGCGCTGACGGCTATTCATACGCTTTACAGACAGCGGTAAAACGCTTGTCACAATCACACTAAACAAGAGTACGGAACCCACTCATGGATATTCGTAAGATTAAAAAACTGATCGAGCTGGTTGAAGAATCAGGCATCTCCGAACTGGAAATTTCTGAAGGCGAAGAGTCTGTACGCATCAGCCGTGCAGCCCCAGCCGCTAGCTTCCCGGTAATGCAGCAAGCTTATGCTGCGCCAGTGCAGCAGCCTGCGCTCTCCGCAGCCGTTGCGCCAGCAGCAGAAGCCGCACCTGCCGCTGCAGCAGAAATCAGTGGTCACATCGTACGTTCCCCAATGGTTGGTACTTTCTACCGCACCCCGAGCCCGGACGCGAAGGCGTTCATCGAAGTGGGTCAGAAAGTCAACGTAGGCGATACCCTGTGCATCGTTGAAGCGATGAAAATGATGAACCAGATCGAAGCAGACAAATCAGGTACTGTGAAAGCGATTCTGGTCGAAAGTGGTCAGCCGGTTGAATTTGACGAGCCGCTGGTCGTCATCGAGTAACGAGGCGAACATGCTGGATAAAATTGTTATCGCCAACCGCGGCGAGATCGCACTGCGTATTCTTCGTGCCTGTAAAGAACTGGGCATCAAGACCGTGGCTGTGCACTCAAGCGCGGATCGCGATTTAAAACACGTATTGCTGGCGGATGAGACGGTCTGTATTGGCCCGGCTCCGTCCGTAAAAAGCTATCTGAACATCCCGGCTATCATCAGCGCCGCTGAAATCACCGGCGCGGTGGCAATTCATCCGGGTTATGGTTTCCTCTCTGAGAACGCCAACTTTGCTGAGCAGGTTGAACGCTCTGGCTTTATCTTCATCGGCCCGAAAGCCGACACCATTCGCCTGATGGGCGACAAAGTGTCTGCAATCACGGCGATGAAAAAAGCCGGTGTACCAACCGTACCAGGCTCTGACGGCCCTCTGACCGACGACATGGATGCTAACCGTGCTCATGCTAAACGCATTGGCTACCCGGTGATCATCAAGGCGTCCGGCGGCGGCGGCGGTCGCGGTATGCGCGTTGTGCGCAGCGATGCTGAACTGGCGCAGTCCATCTCCATGACCAAAGCTGAAGCGAAAGCCGCGTTCAGCAATGACATGGTGTACATGGAAAAATACCTGGAAAACCCACGCCACATCGAAATTCAGGTGCTGGCAGACGGCCAGGGTAACGCTATCTATCTGGCTGAACGTGACTGCTCCATGCAGCGTCGTCACCAGAAAGTGGTCGAAGAAGCGCCAGCACCGGGCATTACCCCGGAACTGCGTCGCTACATCGGCGAGCGTTGCTCCAAAGCGTGCGTTGATATCGGCTATCGCGGTGCGGGTACGTTCGAGTTCCTGTTCGAAAACGGCGAGTTCTACTTCATCGAGATGAACACCCGTATTCAGGTTGAACACCCGGTTACCGAAATGATCACCGGCGTTGACCTGATCAAAGAGCAGCTGCGTATTGCAGCGGGCCAGCCGCTGTCCATCAAGCAGGAAGAAGTTGTGGTGAAAGGCCATGCGGTCGAGTGCCGTATTAACGCCGAAGACCCGAACACCTTCCTGCCGAGCCCGGGTAAAATCACGCGTTTCCACGCGCCGGGTGGCTTTGGCGTGCGCTGGGAGTCTCATATCTACGCCGGTTACACCGTACCGCCGTACTATGACTCAATGATCGGCAAGCTCATCTGCTACGGCGAAAACCGTGACGTGGCGATTGCCCGCATGAAGAATGCCCTGCAGGAGCTGATCATCGACGGTATCAAAACCAACGTTGATCTGCAGATGCGTATCATGAGCGACGAGCACTTCCAGAATGGTGGAACCAATATCCACTATCTCGAGAAGAAACTCGGTCTTAACGAAAAGTAAGACTGCTCGCGTGCGAAAAGGCCGGATTATCCGGCCTTTTTTATTTCTGGGGCCAGGAAAGCCTCATGATGTACAATCCCCGCTTTCTTCATCCACAAGGGACAAAAAATGGACAAACGTTTTGTTCAGGCCCATAAAGAAGCGCGCTGGGCGCTGTGGCTGACCCTTCTCTATCTTGCTGCATGGTTAGTAACTGCTTACTTACCAGACTCCGCTATCGGCATCACCGGCCTGCCGCACTGGTTTGAAATGGCGTGTCTGTTGGTACCGCTGGTCTTCATTCTGCTGTGCTGGGCAATGGTGAAATTTATTTATCGCGATATTCCGCTGGAGGACGATGATGCAGCTTGAAGTCATTCTGCCGCTTGTCGCATACCTGCTGGTCGTGTTTGGGCTGTCCGTTTATGCCATGCGTAAACGGACGACCGGCACCTTCCTGAACGAGTATTTCCTTGGTAGCCGTTCGATGGGCGGCGTCGTGCTGGCCATGACGCTGACTGCCACCTACATCAGCGCCAGTTCATTTATCGGAGGACCCGGCGCCGCCTATAAGTACGGGTTAGGCTGGGTGCTGCTGGCCATGATCCAGCTGCCTGCCGTCTGGCTCTCGCTGGGTATACTGGGTAAAAAGTTCGCCATTCTTGCACGCCGTTATAATGCCGTGACGCTCAACGATATGCTGTTTGCCCGCTATCAGAGCCGTTTACTGGTGTGGCTGGCAAGCCTGAGCCTGCTGGTGGCCTTTATTGGCGCAATGACGGTGCAGTTTATTGGTGGCGCACGCCTGCTGGAAACGGCGGCCGGTATCCCCTACGAGACAGGCCTGATCATCTTCGGCGTCAGCATTGCGCTGTATACTGCGTTTGGCGGATTCCGCGCCAGCGTGCTGAACGATACCCTGCAGGGATTGGTTATGCTCATCGGCACCATCGTCCTGCTGGTGGGGATTGTTCATGCGGCGGGTGGACTCACTCATGCGGTGGAAACCCTTGAAGCGATTGACCCGAAACTGGTCTCGCCGGAGGGTGCAGACGATATTCTTTCGCCGACATTTATGACGTCGTTCTGGGTGCTGGTCTGCTTCGGGGTCATTGGTCTGCCCCATACCGCCGTGCGCTGCATATCCTATAAAGACAGCAAAGCTGTTCATAAAGGCATCATCATCGGGACCATCGTCGTCGCGGTCCTGATGTTTGGAATGCATCTGGCGGGTGCATTAGGACGAGCGGTTATCCCTGATCTTACCGTGCCGGATCTGGTGATCCCGACGCTGATGGTCAAGGTGCTTCCACCATTTGCCGCCGGGATTTTCCTCGCGGCGCCAATGGCCGCTATTATGTCCACCATTAATGCCCAGCTTCTGCAAAGCTCCGCGACTATCATTAAAGATCTCTATCTCAATCTGCGCCCTGAGCAGGTAGAGAATGAACGACGCCTGAAGCGTATGTCGGCCGTCATTACGCTGGTATTAGGGGCCCTGCTGCTGCTAGCCGCATGGCGGCCGCCGGAGATGATCATCTGGCTCAACCTGCTCGCGTTTGGTGGGCTTGAAGCGGTATTTCTGTGGCCGCTGGTGCTAGGGCTCTACTGGGAGCGTGCGAACGCTGCGGGCGCGCTGAGCGGCATGATTGTCGGCGGCGTGCTGTATGCCGTTCTCGCGACGTTTAAGATTCAGTACCTGGGCTTCCATCCGATTGTCCCATCGTTGCTGTTAAGTTTACTGGCGTTTGTGGTCGGGAACCGTTTCGGTCAGCCCGTCCCACAGCCCGCTATGATTTCTACTGATAAATAAAGAGTTTTGCCATGCCGTGGATCCAACTAAAACTGAATACAACCGGCGCTAACGCCGAAGAGCTGAGCGACGCGCTGATGGAGGCCGGTTCGGTCTCTATCACCTTCCAGGACACGCATGACACGCCAGTCTTTGAGCCGCTGCCGGGCGAAACCCGCCTGTGGGGTGATACCGACGTTATTGGCCTGTTTGATGCCGAGACGGACATGAAAGAGGTTGTCGCGATTCTGGAGAATCATCCTCTGCTGGGCGCGGGTTTTGTGCACAAAATCGAACAGCTGGAAGACAAAGACTGGGAACGCGAGTGGATGGATAACTTCCACCCGATGCAGTTCGGCAAGCGTCTGTGGATCTGCCCAAGCTGGCGCGATGTCCCGGATGAAAACGCGGTTAACGTGATGCTCGATCCGGGCCTGGCGTTTGGTACCGGTACGCATCCAACGACGTCCCTGTGCCTGCAGTGGCTGGATGGTCTCGATCTGGACGGTAAAACGGTGATCGACTTTGGCTGCGGATCCGGGATCCTTGCCATTGCCGCCCTGAAACTGGGCGCGGCTAAAGCCATCGGGATCGATATCGATCCGCAGGCGATTCAGGCCAGCCGGGATAACGCCGAGCGTAACGGCGTCTCCGATCGTCTGGAGCTGTATCTGCCGGATGCCCAGCCAGAAGCCATGAAAGCCGACGTGGTGGTCGCAAACATTCTGGCGGGCCCACTGCGCGAGCTGGCACCATTAATTAGCGTGCTGCCCGTTGAGGGCGGTCTGCTGGGGCTTTCCGGTATCCTGGCAAGCCAGGCGGACAGCGTGTGTGAAGCCTACGCCGATCTCTTTGCCCTCGACCCGGTGGTGGAAAAAGAAGAGTGGTGCCGCATCACCGGCCGTAAAAAATAAGCATTTGGCGTGGTCATCTGACCACGCCTTTCCCCCGCTGATAATCCTCTCTCCCCCGGCCATTCTTCGGTAAAATAACCTCACAAATCATGTTGATTTGTATTATAAAAATTCACCGGAAGAATATGATGAAACACATTACAGGCAAGGTAGCGCTGCTGGCGCTGAGCATGGTTTCGGCTTCAGCATTTGCGTCACACTGGAGCTACGAAGGGGAAGGTTCCCCGGAACACTGGGGCGAGCTGGACGAGGCCTACAAGACCTGTCAAAGCGGAATGAACCAGTCACCTATTAATATTGATTCGACCGCTAACGCCCATCTCTCCCCGCTGCAAACGCACTACGTTGATGGCCCGGTTACGCTGACAAACAACGGACATACCATTCAGGCCAGCGAACAGGCTGACACCCGCGATACCATCACTCTGGATAAGCAAACCTGGACGTTACAGCAGTTCCACTTCCATGCGCCGAGCGAAAATACCGTGCATGGCAAGAAGTACGCGATGGAGATGCATCTGGTACATAAAAATGCCAGTGGAGAACTGACGGTGGTGGCCGTCATGTTTGATAAAGGTGCTGCGAATCCGGAGCTGGAAAAGCTGTGGGGCGTAATGCCGCAGCAGGCCGAACAGAACGTCTCCATCAAACAGGATCTTAACCTGAACACACTGCTGCCAAAGGATAAAACGTACTGGCGCTTTAGCGGTTCACTGACTACCCCGCCGTGTTCAGAAGGCGTCACCTGGATTGTGCTTAAGCAGCCCCTGACGGTGTCTGCAGAACAGCTTGAGAAATTTACCCATACCATGCATCACGATAATAACCGTCCGGTACAGCCGCTGCATGGGCGTGTTGTGGTCGAATAAGACGCACTTTTCGCATGACGATCATGTTCTAAAATGCGACGCAGATCGCAAAGAAGTGGGAAAATCTGCTGCTAAAAACAGCAGATTATCCCGCTTCTGTAATGCATTTATTCAGAAATGATGAGAAGTTACGGGAAATTGTAAGCGCCCATAAAATAACCATTCACGTATAACACAATGATTTAAATAGTGAATAATTTTGAACGGACAGATTGAGCGGCGATTCCTTGATCTACCGCAGTAGATTGTTCAAAGTTTGGCCTTTCATCTCGTGCAAAAAATGCGTAATATACGCCGCCTTGCAGTCACAGTATGGTCATTTCTTAACTCATGCGCATCGGACACCACCAGCTTAGAAATCGCCTGATCGCAGCCCCTATGGCAGGTATTACAGACCGGCCGTTCAGGACGCTGTGCTACGAGATGGGAGCCGGTTTAACCGTATCCGAGATGATGTCGTCTAACCCGCAGGTTTGGGAAAGCGACAAATCCCGCCTTCGGATGGTGCACGTTGATGAACCGGGTATCCGCACCGTGCAAATTGCCGGAAGCGTACCTGAAGAGATGGCAGATGCCGCGCGGATTAACGTGGAAAGTGGTGCCCAGATTATTGATATCAATATGGGGTGCCCGGCCAAAAAGGTGAATCGCAAGCTTGCAGGTTCAGCCCTTCTGCAATACCCCGACCAGGTGAAAGCTATCCTGACGGCGGTTGTCAGCGCGGTGGACGTTCCTGTTACGTTAAAGATTCGCACGGGTTGGTCGCCGGAACACCGTAACTGTGTAGAGATTGCCCAACTGGCCGAAGATTGTGGCATTCAGGCCCTGACCATTCATGGACGCACTCGCGCCTGTTTGTTCAACGGCGAAGCTGAATACGACAGCATTCGGGCAGTTAAGCAGAAAGTTTCCATTCCGATTATCGCGAATGGCGACATAACTGACCCGCTTAAAGCCAGAGCTGTGCTCGACTATACGGGAGCTGATGCTCTGATGATAGGACGTGCCGCTCAGGGAAGACCCTGGATCTTCCGGGAAATCCAGCATTATCTGGACACTGGGGAGCTGCTTGCGCCACTGCCTTTGGCAGAGGTTAAGCGCTTGCTTTGTTCGCATGTTCGGGAACTGCATGACCACTACGGTCAGGCAAAAGGGTACCGAATTGCGCGTAAACACGTCTCCTGGTATCTCCAGGAGCACGCTCCAGATGACCAGTTTCGGCGCACATTCAACGCCATAGAGGATGCCAGCGTACAGCTGGAGGCGTTGGAGGCATACTTCGAAAATCTTGCGTAATGAAATAAAGAGCTGACAGAACTATGTTCGAACAACGCGTAAATTCTGACGTACTGACCGTTTCTACCGTTAACTCTCAGGACCAGGTAACTCAAAAGCCCCTGCGTGACTCGGTTAAACAGGCACTGAAGAACTATTTTGCTCAACTGAACGGTCAGGATGTTAATGACCTGTATGAGCTGGTACTGGCTGAAGTTGAACAGCCACTGTTGGACATGGTGATGCAATACACCCGCGGTAACCAGACCCGCGCTGCGCTGATGATGGGTATCAACCGTGGTACTCTGCGTAAGAAACTGAAAAAATACGGCATGAACTGATACTAATCAGTTAAATGCTTGTTTAAAAAGGCGCTCTTCGGCATGGGGAAGCGCCTTTTTTATTCCCTGCCCCGCTCCGTCAACGCATTGTAAACCTTCGCTTATCCCGCTTTCCAACCTCGGTTTTTCGTGTATATTTCCCCCACCTTACTGGCGCTCTTCTCGCGGAATGACACAATGATTCGTAAATACTGGTGGCTGGTTGTCTTTGCAATCTTCGTTCTCGTTTTCGATGCACTCCTGATGCAGTGGATAGAACTGATGAGCACCGAAACCGACAAGTGTCGCAATATGAACTCCGTCAATCCGCTGAAGCTCGTGAACTGCTCAGAGCTCGACTAACCACCCGATTGCGCACGTCACCCCGTGATTACCCACTAAAAACGGGGATTTAAATCCCTTTGAGCCATTACCTGACGGTGATAATGTCTCGCCCTTCTCAACCGCTCTAGCGTAACCCCAGACTTGAGTAGAACCGTCCATGCTGGCCAGCCAATACAACCCTATCCTTGTCGTCCTCTCCTTTGTTGTGGCTATTCTTGCGGCCTATACCGCACTGAACATGGCTGCACGCGTCGCCGGGAGTGAGGGCGTCGCTGCCCGCGTCTGGCTCGCTGGGGGAGGTATTGCTATGGGCATTGGCGTGTGGGCCATGCATTTTATCGGCATGCTGGCGATGGACCTCTCAATGAGCATGAGCTACAACGCCAGCCTGACGGTGTTATCCATGGTCATCGCCGTGGGTTCGTCACTGTTCGCGCTATGGCTCGTGAGCTGCGAGCAATTACGCTTGCGCCGTCTGCTGCCCGGCGCGCTGGTGATGGGAAGCGGTATTGTTGCTATGCATTACACCGGCATGGCCGCGCTGGAAGTGAAGCCGGGGATTGTCTGGGACAAGCTCTGGGTGGCCATTTCGGTCGCGATTGCGCTTGCCGCTTCTCTCGCGGCATTGTGGCTGACCTTCCGCCTGCGTCGTGAAGCCGCGCAGGTCGTGCTGATGCGCATGGGGGCCGCCATCACGATGGGGATTGCCATTGCCGGTATGCATTATGCCGGAATGAAAGCAGCGCAGTTTCCCATGTCCACAATGGTTCATCATGCGGGGATTAACGGAAGCTGGCTGGCGGTGCTGGTCAGCGTCGTCGCGCTCTCTATTCTTGGCATCACCCTGCTGGTGTCGATGCTGGATGCCCGCCTTCAGGCACGTACCGCCCTTCTGGCTTCATCGCTTGCAGAAGCGAACCGGGAACTTGCTCAACTGGCGTTGCACGACACCCTGACGCGCCTGCCCAACCGTATCCTGCTGGAAGACCGACTCGATCAGGCCATCAGCAAAGCCGATCGTGAAGGGAGCCACTTTGCCCTGATGTTCATGGATCTCGACGGCTTTAAAGCCATCAATGACGCCTACGGCCATGATGTCGGCGACAGGCTGCTGGTCGCCGTTACGCAGCGTCTGCTGCAGCTTCTGAAAGGCCAGTTCACGCTTGCACGTATCGGCGGTGATGAATTTGTTCTGCTGGCAGAGGGAGAAGGCCCGGACGACGCGGCATCGCTGGCGAATGCGCTGGTGCGCGCGATCGATAGTCCGTTCACTCTCGGCCCCTATGAACTGATGGTGACCCTCAGCATAGGTATCGCGCTGTATCCTCACGACGGCAAAACCGAGCGCGAGCTGATGTTTAACGCCGACGCGGCGATGTATCACACGAAGCATATGGGCCGTAACGGTTACCATTTTTTCCAGCCCTCCATGAACTCCCTGGCGCAGACCCATCTTCAGCTAATGAACGATCTGTGGATGGCGATCGATCGCCATGAGCTACGCCTGCTGTATCAGCCAAAATTTCACGCCCCTGCGGGACCTTTACTCGGATTCGAGGCGTTATTGCGCTGGCAGCACCCTAAGCAGGGCCTCCTGACGCCGGACCTTTTTCTACCGCTAGCGGAAAAAACGGGGCTGATTATCCCTATTGGTAACTGGGTGATTAACGAAGCCTGCCGTCAACTGCGGGAGTGGCATCTTCAGGGGCATCAAAGCTGGTCAATGGCGGTAAACCTCTCGACGCTGCAGTTTGAACAACCTTCGCTGGTTAACACAGTTCTCGACTGTCTGGCACTTCACCATGTACCGCCGGAAATGTTGATCCTCGAAGTGACGGAAACGACGGCAATGAGCAACCCGGATGAGAGCGTGCGGGTGCTGACAGAGCTGACGGATGCGGGTGTGAAGGCCTCCATTGATGATTTTGGCACCGGATATTCGAGCTTGCTGTATCTCAAGCGCTTACCGGCCTGTGAGTTGAAAATCGACAGGGCATTCGTGAAAGAGCTTAGCGGCGAAAGCGAGGATGCCACCATTGTCTCTGCGATTGTGGCCCTCGCTAAAACGCTTAACCTGAAAGTCGTGGCTGAAGGTGTGGAAACCGAAGCACAGCAGGCCTTTTTAACCGAGCTGGGCTGTAACACCCTTCAGGGTTATCTATTAGGTAAACCCGCCAGCCCGCAGACCATAGAAGCACTTTGTGCCCGAGGGGAAATGTTACCAGGCGTCGAGCTATAAGCTTCAACATCAGGCGACACGCGAATGACAGGAAGTGTCGCCAGTATGCTATCGACCAGCGCGGGAGCCTGCTGATAAAGATTAAAACTGTCATTATTCATTAACCAGTTTTTAATTATTCCGCTAAAAAAACCGTGGAAAACAATCAAGGTGAGATCCACATTCATCTTTGGCGAAATGATATTCCGCGAAATACAGGTCTCGAGCGTGGCGCGCAGCGTGTCATCATTGAATCCAATCCGTTTTCTGATTTCTCTCTCTGAAATCATATCGCTGCTAAATTCACATTTATGATACAGAATTTGTAAAAGCGCACACTGCCGGGGTTCATGGGCAATATACTGCAACGCAGTAATAAATTGCTCACGAAGTTTTAACAATGGATCGTCATTATCAGAGAGAGAAAGCCTGTCGCGAATAATGTCGCGGAGCGGTAACTGCTGCTCCCAGATGGCATTAAATATTTCAGTTTTACTGTTGAAGTGCCAATAGATTGCACCGCGCGTCACCTGTGCTGCATCGGCTATGTCCGTCAGCGTCGTGCTGGCTACGCCGCGCGTCGCAAACTGTCCGATTGCCGCCTCAATCAGCTGCTGCCGGGTTTGTAGAGCCTCTTCTTTCTTTTTACGCGCCATAGGCAACTACTCTTTACTCATAAGGTTTAAAGGTAATATTGCGTTCATGCAAATGTAAGTATTCCCTAAAATCAGTTTTAATTTTGCACAAAAAAAGTCAGCCCTCTTAATTTATAAGAGATACAAATACATCAAACCAATTAAATTGATGACATGAATAATTAAGGCGCGTTAAATCCATTTACCTGATTTACAGGCCTGAAGTATATCTCTGAATGGACCGAGTCTGATTCTGATTTTTTTCTACAAGCACGGTCATTCGCACTTATAAATTAAAAAACATTAAATACCCTCATTATTATACGCAGCTACATTTTATTTTTATCCCTCTGCCCCAGCCACCGATTTGCGGCATATATCGGTTGATGGATATTTAAAGGAACAGTAATGACGATTCATTTCAGACGCTTACCCTTAGCCGGTTTCATTGTCTGCGCGGTACTGCTCTCAGGATGCGATGGCCAGAAAAACCCACAACAACATCCGCAGGCGCCCCAGGTCAGCGTGCATATTGTGAAAAGCGCCCCGCTGGCTGTCACCACTGAACTCCCGGGCAGAACGGATGCGTTCCGCGTTGCAGAGGTTCGTCCTCAGGTTAGCGGTATTATCCTGCGTCGTAATTTTACGGAAGGTAGCGATGTAAAAGCGGGTGATTCACTTTATCAGATTGATCCTGCGACCTATCAGGCCGCCTATGAGAGCGCGAAAGGCGAACTGGCGAAGGCTCAGGCGGCGGCCAATATTGCGCACCTGACGGTAAAACGTTATCTCCCGCTGGTAGGCACCCAATATGTCAGTAAGCAGGAGTATGACCAGGCCGTGGCGACGGCTCAGCAGGCAGATGCCAGCGTGATTGCCGCAAAAGCCGGCGTTGAAAGCGCACGAATCAACCTCGCCTATACCAAAGTGACCTCTCCTGTTGATGGTCGTATCGGGAAATCCAGCGTGACTGAAGGGGCGCTGGTGACGAACGGGCAAGCCGCAGCGCTGGCAACGGTCCAGCAGCTCGATCCGATTTATGTCGATGTTACTCAGTCCAGCAATGACTTTATGCGCCTGAAACAGACGAGCCTGCAGAAAGGCGACACGGCCAGCAGCGTTGAGCTGCTGATGGAAAATGGACAGCCCTATCCGCTGAAAGGCACATTACAGTTCTCAGACGTCACGGTTGATGAAAGTACCGGCTCGATTACCCTGCGCGCCATTTTCCCGAACCCTCAGCACCTGCTGTTACCCGGCATGTTTGTTCGCGCGCGCATTGATGAAGGCACCCAGCCAGATGCGATTCTGGTGCCACAGCAAGGCGTGACCCGTACACCACGAGGCGATGCAACCGTCATGGTGGTAAACGATAAAAACCAGGTTGAACCGCGTACCGTCGTCGCCCCGCAGGCAATTGGCGATCGCTGGCTGGTGACAGAAGGGCTGAAAAACGGTGACCGCGTGATTGTCAGCGGGCTACAAAAAGTCAGACCAGGGGTAACCGTCGTCGCGACGCCGGATACCACCACGACGCCAGCCGGTTAAGGGACGACGACATGGCTAATTTCTTTATTCAGAGACCGGTTTTCGCCTGGGTGCTGGCCATCATTTTGATGATTGCAGGCGGGCTGGCTATTCTCAAACTTCCCGTCGCACAGTATCCGACCATTGCCCCTCCCGCCGTCGCGATATCCGCGACCTACCCGGGCGCTGATGCGCAAACGGTGCAGGATACCGTGACTCAGGTTATCGAGCAAAATATGAACGGCATCGATAACCTGATGTATATGTCCTCCACCAGCGATTCAGCGGGTAACGTCACCATCACCCTGACCTTTGAGTCAGGTACCGACCCGGATATCGCGCAGGTGCAGGTACAGAACAAGCTGCAGCTCGCGATGCCGCTGCTGCCGCAAGAGGTGCAGCAGCAAGGGATTGGCGTGGAGAAATCCAGCAGCAGCTTCCTGCTGGTCGCCGGTTTTGTTTCAGACAACAAAAATCTCACGCAGGATGATATCTCAGACTACGTCGCCTCAAACGTCAAAGATGCCATCAGCCGAACGTCTGGTGTCGGTGACGTCCAGCTGTTTGGCGCTCAGTATGCGATGCGCATCTGGCTCGACAGCAACGCGATGAACAAATACCAGCTGACGCCGCTGGATATTATCAATCAGCTGAAAACGCAGAACGATCAGATAGCGGCAGGTCAGCTGGGCGGAGCGCCGTCCATTCCCGGGCAGCAGCTGAATGCCTCGATCATCGCGCAAACCCGCCTGAAATCACCGGAGGAGTTTGGCCGCGTGACGCTCAAGGTCAATCAGGATGGCTCGATGGTTCATCTGAAGGACGTGGCGCGTATTGAGCTGGGTGGCGAAAACTACAACATGGTCACTAAAATCAACGGGCAGGCAGCAACCGGTCTGGGGATTAAGCTGGCGACCGGAGCAAATGCGCTGGACACTGCGGCAGCGATTAAGACCAAGCTGGCGCAACTGCAGGAGTTCTTCCCGCAGGGACTTAAGGTTGTCTATCCCTATGACACGACGCCTTTTGTAAAAATCTCCATTCACGAAGTCGTGAAGACCCTGTTTGAAGCGATCGTTCTCGTCTTCCTGGTGATGTACCTGTTTCTGCAAAACCTGCGTGCGACGCTCATCCCGACCATCGCGGTACCGGTCGTTCTGTTGGGTACCTTCGCGGTTCTGGCGGCGTTCGGTTTCTCCATCAATACCCTAACGATGTTCGGCATGGTGCTGGCGATAGGTCTGCTGGTCGATGACGCCATCGTGGTCGTTGAGAACGTTGAACGCGTCATGGTCGAGGACAAACTGCCGCCGAAAGAGGCCACGCAGAAGTCGATGGAGCAGATCCAGGGCGCACTGGTGGGGATCGCCATGGTGCTCTCGGCGGTCTTTATTCCGATGGCCTTTTTTGGCGGCTCAACGGGGGCGATCTATCGTCAGTTCTCACTGACTATTGTTTCCGCTATGGCGCTGTCCGTACTGGTTGCGCTTATCCTGACGCCCGCCCTCTGCGCAACGTTGCTTAAGCCCGTCTCCGGTGACCATCATGAGAAGAAAAGTGGCTTCTTCGGCTGGTTTAATGCGCTTTTTGATAAGAGCGTGGATCACTACAGCAACAGCGTGAGCGGTATTTTGCGTAAGACCGGGCGCTATCTGGTGGTGTACGTCATTATCGTCGCTGGGATGGCGGTGCTCTTCCTGCGCTTGCCCACCTCATTCCTACCTGAAGAGGATCAGGGGGTGTTTATGACGATGGTGCAGCTTCCGGCAGGGGCAACCCAAACGCGTACTCAGCAGGTCCTCGACCAGGTTCAGGATTACTACCTGAACAAAGAGAAGGCAAACGTTGAATCCGTCTTTACCGTAAACGGCTTTAGCTTTAGCGGCCAGGGTCAGAACTCCGGTATTGCCTTCATCAGCCTGAAGCCCTGGGAGGAGCGCCAGGGGTCGGAAAATGGCGTCGAAGCCATTGTGGGTCGCGCGACGAAAGCCTTCAGTCAGATTAAAGATGGGCTTGTTTTCCCGTTTAACCTGCCTGCCATTATTGAGCTGGGCACCGCGACGGGCTTCGACTTTGAACTGATCGATCAGGCTAACCTGGGGCATACCCAGCTGACGCAGGCGCGTAACCAGCTGCTCGGCATGGTGAAAGAGCATCCTGACCTGCTGGTTCGCGTGCGTCCTAACGGCCTTGAAGATACGCCTCAGTTCAAGCTGGATGTCGACCAGGAGAAAGCGCAGGCGCTGGGCATTAGTCTTTCTGACGTTAACCAGACGATTTCGACTTCCTTAGGCGGCACCTATGTGAACGACTTTATCGATCATGGGCGCGTGAAAAAGGTCTACGTACAGGCCGATGCGAAGTTCCGTATGTTGCCGGGAGATATCAACAACCTTTACGTGCGCAGCGCGAATGGAAAAATGGTCCCGTTCTCCGCCTTTAGCAACGCGAAGTGGGTCTATGGTTCGCCTCGCCTGGAGCGCTACAACGGGATGCCCTCTATGGAGATCCTCGGTGAGTCAGCCCCGGGTAAAAGTACCGGTGAGGCGATGGTAATGATGGAAAGCCTCGCGGCAAAACTGCCTACAGGCATCGGCTATGACTGGACGGGGATGTCTTACCAGGAGCGGCTCTCGGGTAACCAGGCGCCTGCACTGTACGCCATTTCACTGATCGTGGTGTTCCTGTGTCTGGCAGCGCTGTATGAAAGCTGGTCCATTCCGTTCTCCGTCATGCTGGTTGTGCCGCTGGGGGTCATCGGGGCGCTTCTCGCAGCCTCACTGCGCGGGTTAAACAATGACGTCTATTTCCAGGTCGGCCTGCTGACAACGATTGGTTTATCGGCGAAAAACGCCATTCTGATCGTCGAGTTTGCAAAAGACCTCATGGATAAAGAAGGCAAAGGCATTATTGAAGCCACCCTGGAGGCTTCACGAATGCGCCTTCGACCGATCCTGATGACGTCTCTGGCCTTTATCCTTGGCGTCATGCCGCTGGTAATAAGCACCGGGGCCGGCAGCGGCGCGCAAAACGCCGTTGGTACGGGAGTGATGGGGGGCATGCTTTCTGCAACGCTTCTGGCGATTTTCTTCGTGCCCGTCTTCTTTGTGGTTGTCCGGCGGCGGTTTACTCACCATAAAGATTAATGTTTCCCTAAAAAGGCACCTTTGGTGCCTTTTTTATTTTTAACATTAACAATGAATTAGGTTTTACATGAAGGCCGTTTAAATAACAGGATGATTTGCATTAAGTAAAAACAGTCTCTTGCAGCTTCACAATGTCTCCATTAATTCATCCTGAAACCGACTTTTCTCCACGATTTTTACAAACTACATAATTTGAGATTATTCCTCGTGTAACGGGGAGTTATGCCGATGGTAAAATAACCTCCAGTTCGTTAATAGCCCTCCTGGCTTTATTGCGGATGAGAAATAATACTGAGGTAACATCATGAAAAGATTCATTTCCGTTGCACTTCTCGCTGCGCTGCTCGCTGGTTGCGCGCACGACTCTCCATGTGTACCGGTTTACGACGACCAGGGCCGACTGGTCCATACCAATACCTGTATGAAAGGCACCACCCAGGATAACTGGGAGACTGCGGGTGCTATCGCCGGCGGTGCTGCCGCAGTGGCGGGTTTGACGTTGGGTATTGTTGCCCTGACGAAGTAACGTCTGTTGAGAAAGCGCGGCCCCGGCCGCGCTTTTGCTTTTAATGAGTGCAGTATTTTCAAATAAGTAAAAAAATAGCCCCGTATTCATTCACGTAATTAATACCTGCCTGAAGTCCATCACATCTTTTTCGTATGCTCATTTAAATTACCTGGTCTATCGTGATGATTTTCACACATTCATATTATTGAATACCCTGCCAATATTCACACCGGAAACTATCTCTTCTTTTTCCCGACCAGACCTGAAACTTTTGCTCCGATTTGTGGCACAGGTTGTAATTTCGCACCGTTTCGGGGCGCTCGTTTTATTTAAGCCTGTCTACACTCAGCATTAAGCGTTCACTCCACTCTTATTTTGTCGAACGCAAAACTGGCATTACGTTTGCTTTATAAACGTCGGCCAAGGCCACAGACAGGTAAAGCGTTTAAAAACGCCTCTATAACGATAAATTTCGCCACACAGGATGCATTATGAAAAAGACGATGATAGCCAGCCTGGCCGCTGCAGGCATGTTGTTTGCTGTAGCCGGTCAAGCCCATGCGGGAACGACACTGGATGCCGTTAAAAAGAAAGGTTTTGTTCAATGTGGTATCAGTGACGGTTTGCCTGGCTTCTCTTATGCCGATGCGAACGGCAAATTTACCGGTATTGATGTGGATGTCTGCCGTGGCGTTGCAGCTGCCGTCTTTGGCGATGACAGCAAAGTAAAATATACCCCGCTGACGGCGAAAGAACGCTTTACGGCGCTGCAGTCCGGCGAGGTCGACATGCTCTCCCGTAATACCACCTGGACGTCTTCCCGTGACGCGGGAATGGGGATGTCATTTACGGGCGTAACCTACTATGACGGCATCGGCTTTCTGACCCACAATAAAGCTGGCCTGAAAAGCGCCAGGGAGCTGGATGGTGCCACCGTTTGTATTCAGGCGGGCACCGATACCGAGCTGAACGTCGCCGATTATTTCAAAGCAAACAACATGAAATATACCCCGGTGACATTCGACCGCTCGGATGAATCGGCCAAAGCGCTGGAATCCGGCCGTTGCGACACGCTGGCCTCTGACCAGTCACAGCTGTATGCGTTACGTATTAAGCTGAGCAACCCGTCAGAGTGGATTGTCCTGCCTGAAGTGATCTCCAAAGAACCTCTCGGCCCCGTCGTTCGCCGTGGTGATGAGGACTGGTTCTCCATTGTTCGCTGGACGCTGTTTGCCATGCTGAACGCAGAAGAGATGGGCATCAACTCGAAAAACGTTGATGAGAAAGCGGCTAACCCATCCAATCCGGATATGGCGCACCTGCTCGGCAAAGAAGGCGATTTCGGCAAGGATCTGAAGCTGGATAACAAGTGGGCTTACAACATCATCAAGCAGGTGGGCAACTACGCGGAGATCTTTGAACGCAACGTGGGATCGGAAAGCCCGCTGAAGATCAAACGCGGCCAGAACAATCTCTGGAACAACGGCGGCATTCAGTACGCGCCACCAGTACGTTAAGTCATAGCTGTAACGGGCACTGCTCGGGCAGTGCCCACTCCAGAGTCATGGTTACCGAGGTTTCTTTATGTCCCATCGCCGCTCAGCCGTAAAAGGATCGCTATCCTTTTCTCATCCCGCGGTCCGCGCTTGGCTATTCCAGATTATTGCTATCGTTGCGGTTGTTCTCATCGCCGTGTATCTCATCCATAACACCATCACCAACCTGAATAACCGCGGCATCACCTCCGGTTTTGCATTTTTGGATCGCAGCGCGGGGTTTGGCATTGTTCAGCATCTTATTGATTACCAGGAAGGTGACACGTACGGACGCGTGTTCGTGGTCGGTTTACTGAATACGCTGTTGGTATCGGCGCTTTGTATCGTCTTTGCCTCGATTCTGGGCTTCTTTATTGGCCTGGCGCGTCTTTCTGAAAACTGGCTCCTGCGGAAACTGTCTACGGTTTATATCGAGACGTTCCGCAATATCCCTCCGCTTCTGCAGATCTTCTTCTGGTATTTCGCCGTACTGCGTAACCTTCCCGGTCCCCGCCAGGCCGTCGACGCGTTTGAGCTGTTTTTCCTGAGTAACCGCGGGTTGTACATTCCTTCTCCTCAGCCGGGTGAAGGACTGTATGCTTTCATCGGCGCGATTGCAGTAGCGCTTGCCCTCTCTGCCGGGGTATTCCGCTTTAACCGCAATCATCAGATCAAAACCGGTCAGCTTCGCAGAACCTGGCCCACGGCAGCTGTTCTGATCGTCAGCCTGCCGCTCATCGCACACTGGCTGTTTGGCGCTGCTTTGCACTGGGATATTCCCCATCTGCGTGGCTTTAACTTTCAGGGCGGGATGGTATTAATTCCCGAGCTGGCAGCCCTGACGCTGGCATTGTCGATTTACACGTCCGCGTTCATCGCAGAGATTATTCGTGCAGGGATCCAGGCCGTACCTTACGGACAGCACGAGGCGGCACGCTCGCTGGGATTGCCCCATCCCGTGACGCTTCGCCAGGTCATCATTCCGCAGGCTTTACGGGTCATCATTCCGCCCCTGACCAGCCAGTACCTTAACATCGTCAAAAACTCGTCGCTGGCCGCTGCCATTGGTTACCCGGATATGGTGTCACTCTTCGCCGGAACCGTACTTAACCAGACCGGACAGGCCATTGAAACCATCGCCATCACGATGTCTGTCTATCTGATCATCAGCCTGGTGATTTCACTGCTGATGAACCTTTATAACCGTCGTATAGCACTGGTCGAGCGCTAAGGATCTATGATGACAAAAGCGATACTTTCGCACTCCTCGCGCCCTGCCAACTCGACAGGTGGACGTTTCATCCTCTGGGCGCGCAAGAATCTGTTCTCCAGCTGGAGTAACAGCCTGCTGACGATTGTTTGCCTGTGGCTCATGTGGGAATTGATTCCTCCCCTGCTGAACTGGGCGTTTTTACAGGCCAACTGGGTCGGTTCAACCCGAGCAGACTGTACAAAATCGGGCGCCTGCTGGGTGTTTATTCATGAGCGCTTCGGGCAGTTCATGTATGGATTGTATCCGCATGAACAGCGCTGGCGGATCAACCTCGCGCTGGCTGTTGGCCTGATCTCTGTCGCAGTCATGTTCTGGAAAAAGCTGCCCTATCGCGGACGCTATATTGCCGTCTGGGCGGTGGTTTACCCGATTATCGTCTGGATGCTGTTGTATGGCGGTTTCCTGGGGCTGGAACGTGTTGAAACACGCCAGTGGGGCGGGCTGACGCTGACGCTGATTATCGCATCAGTAGGGATAGCCGGTGCTCTACCGTGGGGGATATTACTTGCCCTGGGACGGCGTTCAAAAATGCCGATCGTACGCGTGCTCTCGGTTATCTTTATTGAATTCTGGCGCGGCGTACCGCTTATCACCGTTCTGTTTATGTCCTCGGTCATGCTGCCGCTGTTCATGGCGGAAGGGACAACCATCGACAAGCTGATCCGTGCCCTGGTTGGGGTGATTCTCTTCCAGTCCGCTTATGTCGCTGAAGTTGTGCGCGGTGGTCTGCAGGCGTTGCCTAAGGGCCAGTACGAAGCGGCGGAATCACTGGCGCTCGGTTACTGGAAAACGCAGGGGCTGGTCATTCTTCCACAAGCACTCAAGCTGGTCATCCCGGGTCTGGTCAACACGATCATTGCCCTCTTCAAAGATACCAGCCTGGTGATCATCATCGGATTATTCGATCTCTTTAGCAGCGTGCAGCAGGCAACCGTTGACCCTGTCTGGCTGGGCATGTCCACCGAAGGGTATGTCTTTGCCGCACTGATCTACTGGATCTTTTGTTTTAGCATGTCGCGCTATAGCCAGCATCTGGAAAAGCGCTTTAACACCGGGCGTACGCCGCACTGAGGAAAATATGAGCCAAATAACAATGACACCCGCCGACGCGATGATTACGCTGGAAAACGTGAATAAATGGTACGGACAGTTTCACGTTCTGAAGGACATTAATCTTAAGGTTAAGCAGGGCGAACGCATTGTCCTGTGCGGTCCTTCCGGCTCCGGAAAATCCACAACCATTCGCTGTATTAATCATCTTGAAGAACATCAGCAAGGACGCATCGTGGTTGATGGGATTGAGCTGAATGAAGATATCCGCAATATCGAGCGCGTACGTCAGGAAGTGGGAATGGTCTTTCAGCACTTTAATTTGTTTCCGCACCTGACCGTTCTGCAGAACTGTACGCTTGCGCCAATTTGGGTACGCAAGATGCCGAAAAAGGAAGCCGAGGCGTTGGCAATGCACTACCTGGAGCGCGTACGTATCGCAGAACACGCCAACAAGTTTCCCGGCCAGATTTCGGGTGGCCAGCAGCAGCGAGTGGCTATCGCCCGTTCGCTGTGTATGAAACCCAAAATTATGCTGTTTGATGAACCGACATCAGCCCTCGATCCGGAAATGGTGAAAGAGGTGCTGGACACCATGATTGGGCTGGCACAATCCGGCATGACCATGCTGTGCGTCACGCATGAGATGGGGTTCGCGAGAACCGTGGCTGACCGGGTGATCTTTATGGATCGTGGGGAGATTGTTGAGCAGGCGCCGCCGGATGAGTTCTTTGCGCATCCAAAGTCAGAACGTACGCGAGCATTCCTGTCGCAGGTGATTCACTAGTCGTTTGCTCTGCCGGGTGGCGGCTTCGCCTTACCCGGCCTACCGTTTTTTCTGCGCATAAACGCAAAAAGGCCATCCTTTCGGATGGCCTTCTCACTTATTTGATGTCTGGCAGTTCCCTACTCTCACATGGGGAGACCCCACACTACCATCGGCGCTACGGCGTTTCACTTCTGAGTTCGGCA
>NZ_JAKLRZ010000016.1:0-162075 GCF_021892025.1 Enterobacter cloacae complex sp. ECC445
TCGGGTGTGTAAGCGCAGCGATGCGTTGAGCTAACCGATACTAATGAACCGTGAGGCTTAACCTTACAACGCCGAAGATGTTTTGGCGGTGAGACAGACACGATTTTCAGCTTTGATACAGATTAACAGAATTTGCCTGGCGGCTTTAGCGCGGTGGTCCCACCTGACCCCATGCCGAACTCAGAAGTGAAACGCCGTAGCGCCGATGGTATTGTGGGGTCTCCCCATGTGAGAGTAGGGAACTGCCAGGCATCAATTAAGTGAAGAGGCCATCCGGAAGGATGGCCTTTTTGCGTTTCTGAACCCGCTAACTTTGTAGGCCGGGTAAGGCAAAGCCGCCATCCGGCAAGTCAAACAGCACCCCATGTCACAATAAACTCCGCTATCCTCTCCACATCATTTAAGTCCAGCACTGGAACCTCAAGCGTCAATGCAACATCACTGGCCACCGCAATCACATGCTCATCCAGCGTTAACTCGCTGAAATCATGCCCGGCATCGCTTCTGAACAGCAGGATCTTAGGCACGGCCTCATGCTTAAATCCCTCAACCAGCACCAGATCCAGCGTGGAGTGATCCATCCGGCTGACCAGATAAGCTAGATCCAGCGGTACCTCATCCGGCGTTTCTGTCATTAACGCCCAGCGCTGAGTACTTGCCACCATCGTTTGCGCTGCACCCGCTTTACGTAACGCATAGCTATCTTTGCCCGGCGTATCAACATCCATATTATGGTGTGTGTGCTTAATCAATCCTGGACGGATACCTCTGGCACAAAGCGCAGGAATGAGCTTTTTCAGCAGCGTCGTTTTCCCGGTCCCACTCCAGGCGGAAATGGCTACAACAGGTATCATCTTTTCTCCTGCATCATCTGCAAATCCTCACGCGTATTCACGTTCACAAAGGCTGATTTCACATCGCTAAAATCAACGGGATGGCCGCCAGATTCGCGCATAAAAACCATCACCCTGCGTTCTCCCGAAGCCAGATAGGCATGCAGGGATGGCGCTAGCGATCGGTGCATCAATGCGATAGCGGGATGGTCGCGCTCGCCGTCATGTGCCCAAACCACAGGGGCCGAACCGCGAAGCAGTAACAGGCGTTCGACAAGACAGGGCGGAATAAACGGGGTATCGCAGGGGCAGAAGATAAACCACTCTCCATGAGACTGTTGCATAACCGAAAGCATACCGGCCAGCGGTCCCGGGTAATCCTCAAGAATATCCTGATAAACGGCGTACCCGCTTTGCCGGTAAGTGTCGATATGCCGGTTAGCGCTAATGACCATTGTCGATACCTGGTCTGCGAGCGTATTGGCGACATGCTGCCACAAGGGTTTGCCATTAAGAAGCTGAAGCCCCTTATCTTCCCCCCCCATTCGTCTCGCTCTGCCACCTGCCAGAACGACCCCAATGATTTCCTGGCTAAGATTCACGAATATCGCCTCTTTTATTGTGGGATTGACCCTGCTAACGTGTCACTCTAAATGAAAGGAGCACCACCATGAAATGTAAACGTCTGAATGAAGTTATTGAACTCCTCCAGCCCGCCTGGCAAAAAGAGCCAGAGCTAAATCTGATGCAATTTTTACAGAAACTGGCGAAAGAGTCAGGTTTTGACGGCGATCTGGCAGACCTTTCTGACGACATCCTGATCTACCACCTTAAAATGCGCGACTCCGCCAAAGATGCTGTTATTCCTGGTATTCAGAAAGATTATGAGGAAGATTTTAAGACCGCACTATTGCGCGCCCGAGGCGTAATTAAAGAGTAAAAGCTTGTAAGCGGTGGCACCGAAATCGCCACAAGATGATATCCTGAATCATTCGTATAATTTCCGGATGATCGGATGAACGACCAGGCTTTTACTTTCCAGACATTACACCCGGACACCATTATGGATGCCCTGTTTGAACAGGGTATTCGGGTGGATTCCGGGCTAACCCCATTAAACAGCTACGAAAACCGCGTCTATCAATTTCAGGACGAGGATCGTCATCGCTTTGTCGTAAAGTTCTATCGTCCTGAACGCTGGTCCGCAGAACAAATTCAGGAAGAGCATCAGTTCGCTCACGATCTGCTGGATGATGATGTACCCGTTGCCGCACCGCTAAAATTCAATAACCAAACGCTCCTGACGCACGAAGGGTTTTACTACGCGGTATTCCCGAGCCTGGGTGGGCGCCAGTTTGAGGCGGATAATATCGATCAGATGGAGTGGGTTGCCCGCTATCTTGGGCGTATACACCAGACGGGACGCAAAAAAGCGTTTATTGCCCGCCCGACTATCGGGATTCAGGAATATCTCACGGAACCGCGCAAAATATTCGCAGCGTCTGCAATGATCCCCGCTGCGCTCAAGGATGACTTCCTCAGCGCTACCGATAAGCTTATTGCTGCAGTGAAAACCTGCTGGCGCGATGATATTTCCGTCCTGCGCCTGCATGGCGATTGTCACGCCGGAAATATTCTCTGGCGCGATGGCCCACTGTTTGTCGATCTCGATGATGCGCGAATGGGGCCAGCGGTTCAGGATCTGTGGATGCTGCTCAACGGTGACAAAGCCGAGCAACGCATGCAGCTTGAAACCATTATTGAAGCTTATGAAGAATTTAGCCCGTTTAATTCAGACGAAATTGCCCTGATTGAGCCTTTACGTGCGATGCGTTTTGTATATTATCTCGCATGGTTAATCAGGCGTTGGGACGATCCCGCATTTCCGCGTAATTTCCCGTGGCTTACCGGAGAAGATTACTGGCGTAGCCAGATATCTACATTCACTGAGCAGGTTAAGGTTCTTCAGGAACCCCCGCTACAATTAACGCCGATGTATTAATAGGACACACCCAGGAGAGAGTTAATCATGAAAAAAATTTGGCTGGCGCTGGCAGGTATGATTCTGGCATTTAGCGCTTCTGCTGCGCAATTTACCGACGGCAAACAGTACATCACGCTGGAAAAACCGGTCGCTGGCGAGCCACAGGTTCTGGAGTTCTTCTCGTTCTATTGCCCACACTGCTATCAGTTCGAGCAGGTTCTGCATGTGTCTGACAACGTGAAGAAAAAGCTGCCGGAAGGTACCAAAATGACCAAGTACCACGTCGAGTTCCTGGGCCCGTTGGGTAAAGACCTGACTCAGGCATGGGCGGTGGCTATGGCACTGGGCGTAGAAGATAAGATCACTGCGCCAATGTTTGAAGCCGTGCAGAAAACCCAGACCGTTCAAACGACTGCGGATATCCGTAAAGTGTTCGTTGATGCTGGCGTGAAAGGTGAAGAGTACGATGCCGCATGGAACAGCTTCGTGGTGAAATCCCTGGTGGCCCAGCAGGAAAAAGCGGCTGCTGACCTCCAGCTTCAGGGCGTTCCGGCGATGTTTGTTAACGGCAAATACCAGCTGAACATGCAGGGCATGGACACCAGCAGCATGGATATCTTCGTACAGCAGTATGCTGATACCGTGAAATACCTGGTTGAGAAGAAGTAATTTCGTTGATGTAAAAACGCCGGTCACTGACCGGCGTTTTTGTATGAAGATTTAATGTTGTCTATCCGTTCGTCTTTCTCTTTCCAGAGCGTATTAAGCCACTGCTGGAAACGACGTTTGAAATTCTTGTCGTTTACGTAATCACCGTGCAGTTCAGCGTCAATGGGGACCAGATCGACCCGCACGACGATGCGCGTCAGTTTACCGCTGAGCATATCAAAGAACGGCGTCTTATCGTTTTCCGGATAGCAGAGCGTGGCGTTAAGAAGTTTATCGAATTGTGCACCCAGCACGTTAAGGGCCATCGCAATCCCCGCAGCCTTTGGCGGCAACAGATGCTGATAAGGAGAGCGAGTTTGCCGGCGCTTCTCTTCCGTGAATCGGGACCCTTCTACAAAGTTCACGATGGTCGTTGGATGCGCGCGAAACTTTTCACAGGAACGACGCGTGGTTTCCACATCCTTGCCGCGACGTTCCGGATGACGAATCAAATAGCTGCGCGAATAGCGTTTCATAAACGGCATATCAAGCGCCCAGCAGGCCAGCCCGATAAAAGGTACCCAGGCGAGCTGCTGTTTCAGGAAGTATTTGTTCATCGGGATATGTTTGCGGAACAGCACGCATAACACGACGATGTCCGCCCAGCTGTGATGATTGCAGATCAGCAGGTACCAGTTCTTTTTGTTAAGGCTCTCCAGCCCTTTAACATCCCATTTCAGGTGCGGGTTAAGGCACAACAGGATCGCCAGCCCTTCGCACCAGCAATACATCATAAAATTACAAAATGTGGATACGGCTCGCCATACCATGGGGACTGGCAGCAGCAGTTTAATGATGCCGGCGAGAATGATCGGCACAGAGCAGGCGACAGTCACCAGGATAGTTAAAATGATGCTTAACGGTAATGTTATTGCAGCGAGCAATCTCGACATGATGAGCTTTTTCAGATGGTTAGCTGTAAGTGGGCGGCCGACTATGCGACGCAGGGCGCTGATTTTACCAGAAAACAGACAAATTAATGGCGCTTTCACGTGGTGTTTTGGCCAATTTTACCCCACCGCAGAAGATTTCTCTGTCATTCCTCGCTTATCACGGCTTATATCCACATAGATTAAATTGCCATCAGTTGGTCATAGAGATAAGATCTCATGTCATAACAATATGATAATTAAGATCTAAAAATTATTCCGTATGTGTTTTTTACTCCTGTTATTCATCTGAAGTGAAAATATTCACAAACTTATCCACAGTTTGATTTTTGCGAGCGATCCTCACGATCGCAAAATCTTTTCCTGTATCAGGCGCTAATACCTGATGTTTTCATCCTTCTGTGGCATCCTTTACCCATAAATTGATTAAAGGCACGGACATTATGGTTCAGATCCCAGAAAACCCTCTTATTCTCGTCGATGGCTCTTCTTACCTGTATCGGGCATATCATGCGTTTCCTCCTCTGACCAATAGCGCAGGGGAACCGACCGGCGCAATGTACGGCGTGCTGAATATGCTGCGCAGCCTGATCCTTCAGTATCAACCAAGCCATGCGGCAGTCGTTTTTGATGCAAAAGGCAAAACGTTCCGCGACGAGCTGTTCGAGCATTACAAATCCCACCGTCCGCCAATGCCTGACGATCTGCGCGCGCAGATTGAGCCGCTGCATGCCATGGTAAAAGCGATGGGGCTGCCGCTGCTGGCGGTCTCTGGCGTTGAAGCTGATGACGTCATCGGCACGCTGGCGCGTGAGGCAGAAAAAATGGGTCGTCCCGTGCTGATCAGCACCGGTGATAAAGATATGGCGCAGCTGGTAACGCCGGGTATCACCCTGATTAACACCATGACCAACACCATTCTGGGGCCGGAAGAGGTCGTCGCTAAGTATGGCGTGCCGCCTGAGCTGATTATCGACTTCCTCGCATTGATGGGCGACTCTTCGGATAACATTCCGGGTGTCCCTGGCGTTGGTGAAAAAACCGCGCAGGCGCTGCTTCAGGGGCTGGGCGGACTGGATACGCTCTACGCTGAATCAGACAAAATCGCCGGGCTCTCCTTCCGTGGCGCAAAAACCATGGCCGGAAAACTTGTCGATAACAAAGAGGTGGCTTATCTCTCCTATCAGCTGGCCACCATCAAAACCGATGTCGAACTCGAGCTGGGCTGTGAGCAGCTTGAAGTACAGCAGCCTTCTGCGGACGATCTGCTGACCCTGTTTAAAAAATACGAATTTAAGCGCTGGATCACCGACGTGGAAGCCGGTAAATGGCTACAGGCAAAAGGGGCCAAACCTGCTGCAAAGCCGAAGGAGACGATCGTCGTTGATGCTGAAGAGCAGGTGGAAGAAGAAGCTGCGACGCTCTCTTTCGACAACTACGAAACCCTTCTTGAAGAGTCACAGCTGGTCGCCTGGATCGAGAAGCTAAAAAAAGCACCGGTTTTTGCCTTTGATACCGAAACGGACAGTCTCGATAACATTTCTGCCAATATGGTTGGCCTGTCGTTTGCGACAGAGCCGGGTATGGCTGCCTACGTTCCCGTAGCGCACGATTACCTGGACGCGCCGGAGCAGATCTCCCGTGAACGCGTGCTTGAGCTGCTCAAGCCGATCCTGGAAGACGAAAAGGCGCTCAAGGTGGGGCAAAACCTCAAGTACGACCGCGGTATCCTGCAAAACTACGGTATTGAACTGCGCGGGATCGCCTTCGACACCATGCTCGAATCCTACATTCTGGACAGCGTCGCGGGTCGTCATGATATGGATTCCTTATCTGATCGCTGGCTGAAGCACAAAACCATCACCTTTGAAGAGATTGCCGGTAAAGGGAAAAATCAGCTCACCTTTAACCAGATTGCTCTTGAAGAGGCGGGGCGCTACGCGGCGGAAGACGCCGACGTTACGCTCCAGCTGCACCTGAAGATGTGGCCAAAACTGCAGAAGCAGGAGGGGCCGCTGAATGTGTTCCAGCATGTCGAGATGCCGCTGGTACCGGTGCTGTCCCGCATTGAACGCAACGGCGTGAAAATCGACCCAACGGTCCTGCATAACCACTCCGGGGAGCTGGCGCAGCGTCTGACCGAGCTTGAGCAAAAGGCGCACGAGCTGGCAGGCGAGCCGTTTAATCTCTCTTCACCGAAGCAGCTGCAAACCATTCTGTTTGAAAAGCAGGGCATCAAGCCGCTGAAGAAAACCCCTGGCGGCGCGCCGTCAACCTCTGAAGAGGTGCTGGAAGAGCTGGCGCTGGATTACCCGCTGCCAAAAGTGATTCTGCAGTACCGTGGTCTCGCGAAGCTGAAGTCGACCTATACCGACAAGCTCCCGCTGATGATCAACCCGAAAACGGGTCGCGTGCACACGTCGTATCATCAGGCTGTCGCGGCGACCGGTCGTCTCTCGTCAACGGACCCCAACCTGCAGAACATCCCGGTACGTAATGAAGAAGGCCGCCGTATTCGCCAGGCTTTCATTGCGCCGGAGGATTACCTGATTGTCTCGGCGGACTACTCGCAAATCGAACTGCGCATTATGGCGCACCTTTCGCGCGATAAAGGCCTGCTGACCGCGTTTGCCGAAGGGAAGGATATCCACCGGGCAACCGCAGCGGAAGTCTTCGGCTTGCCGCTGGACAGCGTGACCAACGAACAGCGCCGCAGCGCGAAGGCGATCAACTTCGGTCTGATTTACGGCATGAGTGCTTTCGGCCTTTCACGCCAGCTCAACATCCCGCGTAAAGAGTCCCAGAAGTACATGGATCTCTACTTCGAGCGCTATCCGGGCGTGCTGGAATACATGGAGCGCACCCGCGCGCAGGCGAAGGAAAAAGGCTACGTCGAAACGCTGGATGGCCGCCGTCTCTACTTACCGGACATCAAATCCAGCAACGCGGCGCGCCGCGCTGGCGCAGAGCGAGCGGCGATCAACGCCCCGATGCAGGGTACCGCGGCGGACATCATTAAGCGTGCGATGATCGCCGTCGATGCCTGGCTTGAAAAAGAGAAGCCTCGCGTGAAAATGATCATGCAGGTACACGATGAACTGGTGTTTGAAGTGCACAAAGACGACCTCGACGCCGTGTCGAAGAAGATCCATGAACTGATGGAAAGCAGCATGACGCTTGACGTGCCGTTGCTGGTGGAAGTCGGAAGTGGTGAGAACTGGGATCAGGCTCACTAACGATTATTCGCATAACGCGCTTTTTATGTAAGTTTGCAACATAAGAACGCGCGTTTTGTGACGATCATTAGAATTCCCTATGTAAAGAATGAAAAAAAACTACAAAAAGTGCTTTTTCTGCAGCACAAAAAGGGGTAGAGTTATCGGCGTAGGGTACAGAGGTAAGATGTTCTATCTTTCAGACCTTTTACTTCACGTAATCGGATTTGGCTGAATATTTTAGCCGCCCCAGTCAGTAATGACTGGGGCGTTTTTTATTGCGGCAAAGAAAATTCAGGCAAAAAAAACGCGGCCATCGCCGCGCTCGGTATTACTCTTCTTCCGCTTCCGTCGCGGGTTCCAGCTCGCTAAACCAGGTGTCGAGCTTCTGACGCAGCTTGTCCACGCCCTGTTTTTTCAGCGAGGAGAACGGCTCAACCTGTACATCACCGTTGAACGCCAGCACCGCTTCGCGAACCATATTCACCTGCGCTTTACGCGCGCCGCTTGCCAGCTTATCGGCTTTTGTCAGCAGCACCAGCACGGCGATATCGCTCGCTACTGCCCAGTCGATCATCTGCTGATCCAGATCTTTCAGGGGATGGCGAATGTCCATCAGCACGACCAGACCTTTCAGGCACAGACGTTTTTCCAGGTATTCACCCAGCGCACGCTGCCACTTGATTTTCATCTCTTCCGGTACCTGCGCGTAACCGTATCCCGGTAAGTCGACCAGGCGTTTGCCCTCTGCGACTTCAAACAGGTTGATCAGCTGGGTACGGCCAGGTGTTTTTGAGGTACGCGCCAGGCTCTTCTGATTGGTCAGCGTATTCAGGGCGCTGGATTTTCCCGCATTCGAGCGGCCAGCAAAGGCCACTTCAATACCGGTATCAGAAGGAAGGTGGCGAATATCGGGCGCACTGGTGACAAAATGCGTCTGTTGGTAGTTCCAGGTAGTCACGTGGTCGTCTCCAAAATCGTAATCTGAAGGGGATTATACCCGAATGCAGGCAAAAGGCTTTTCTGATTACTATGACCTGTAGGCGAATGCCACAGGCGGTGTGAGAGATCGGCCAGTGATGCTATGGGAGATTTAAGAGAATTCGCAGGTGTTAAAAAAGCCAAACTGTTTTAAATCATAAGCTTATTTCTGGGTAATTGTCTGAAAATCTCTTTTTGTACCGTTTCGTTGCTTGTTAGTTTAACGGAACAAGGTAAAGTGTGCGTCAGGGCGAGGAAGCCAACAGGATATCGACTTAAGGATTAGGGTCAGGAGCGCCAGGAGGCGAAGACGCAGGATTGTCAGGATGACCAGCGCCTGGAGGCGTGTTAACAGGAAATGGAACCGTATCACGGACGGTATTAGCCAAGGGATAAACAGGGTTTGTTGTTGGCAAACACGGAATGTCTGGCCCGCTAAGGGTTGTGAGTCAGGAAAAAAGGCGACAGATTGCTCTGTCGCCTTTTTTCTTTGCTTGCTTTCTGCTAGATTTCGCCGCAATTCTATACTGAATAAAACGGCTTAAAGATAAAACATCATGAAAAAACCAACCTCCGCTGCGGGCGCGAAGCGCCCTGCAAAAGCACGCCGCAAAACGCGCGAAGAACTGAACCAGGAAGCGCGCGATCGCAAACGCGACAAAAAACATCGCGGTCATGCTGCGGGTAGCCGTGCCAACGGTGGTGGTGCAGCGGGCGCTTCTGCAAATGGTAAACAGGAGAAAGACCCTCGTATCGGCAGTAAAACTCCCATTCCACTGGGCGTGACAGACACCCCGGTCACTAAGCAGCACAAACCAAAGAGCGAGAAACCTATGCTTTCACCGCAGGCTGAGCTGGATTTGCTGGAGAACGATGAGCGCCTGGACGCGCTGCTGGAACGTCTTGAAGAGGGCGAAACCCTGACCGCGGAAGAGCAGTCATGGGTGGATGCCAAACTGGACCGCATTGATGAACTGATGCAGAAGCTGGGCCTGTCATACGACGATGACGAAGATGAAGAAGAAGACGAAAAGCAGGAAGATATGATGCGTCTTCTGAAGGGTGGAAACTAGCATTTGCACCCGGCAGGCACGATAGTCCTGCTTATAACCCTTCCGGTTATATGTTATCTGGTGTGGTTATTCGTTAAACTACGGCGGTTGTCGCGGCGACAGAAGTGGCTGCGCACCCGAATGATGGCCCGCAACGGGGCCAGAACGGGCCGCCGTATACGAACGCGACACCAACGGAAGGAGTGAGCATGTCAGCACCAACTATCGACTGGGATTTGGCCCTAATCCAGAAATATAACTATTCCGGGCCGCGCTATACGTCATACCCCACCGCGCTGGAGTTCTCCGATGCCTTCGGCGAAGGGGATTTTCAGCAGGCCGTCGCGCGCTATCCTGAGCGTCCGCTGTCCCTCTACGTCCATATTCCGTTCTGCCACAAGCTTTGCTACTTCTGCGGCTGCAATAAAATCGTTACCCGTCAGCAGCATAAAGCCGACCAGTATCTTGATGCGCTCGAACAGGAAATTGTGCATCGCGCGCCGCTTTTTGCTGGCCGTCACGTCAGCCAGCTTCACTGGGGCGGCGGCACGCCAACCTATCTGAATAAAGCGCAAATAAGCCGCCTGATGACCCTGCTGCGCGGCAATTTCAGCTTTAACGCCGACGCTGAAATCTCGATCGAAGTCGATCCGCGTGAAATCGAGCTGGATGTACTGGATCACTTACGCGCCGAAGGCTTCAACCGCCTGAGCATGGGCGTGCAGGATTTCAATAAAGAGGTTCAGCGTCTGGTGAACCGCGAGCAGGACGAAGAATTTATCTTTGCCTTACTCAACCACGCGCGTGAAATTGGCTTCACCTCAACCAATATTGACCTGATTTACGGCCTGCCAAAGCAAACGCCGGAAAGCTTCGCCTTCACGCTGAAGCGCGTGGCCGAACTCAATCCGGACCGCCTGAGCGTCTTTAACTACGCCCATCTGCCGACGCTCTTCGCCGCCCAGCGCAAAATTAAAGATGCGGATCTGCCTTCAGCCCAGCAGAAGCTGGATATCCTGCAGGAAACCATTACTTCGCTGACCGAGACCGGCTATCAGTTTATCGGTATGGATCACTTTGCTCGTCCGGATGACGAACTGGCCATCGCCCAGCGCGAAGGCGTTCTGCACCGTAACTTCCAGGGCTACACCACCCAGGGCGATACCGATTTGCTGGGGATGGGCGTCTCCGCTATCAGCATGATCGGCGACTGCTACGCGCAGAACCAGAAAGAGCTGAAGCTTTACTATCAGCAGGTCGATGAAACGGGTAACGCCCTGTGGCGCGGCATTGCGCTCACGCGCGACGACTGCATCCGTCGCGATGTGATTAAAGCGCTTATCTGCAACTTCCGTCTCGATTTCGGCGACATTGAGTCGCAGTGGGATCTGCACTTCAACGATTACTTTGCGGAAGACCTGAAGCTGATTGCGCCCCTGGCGAAAGATGGGCTGGTGGATGTGTCGGAGAGCGCGATTGAGGTCACGCCGAAGGGGCGTCTGTTGATCCGGAATATCTGCATGTGCTTTGATGCGTATCTGCGCCAGAAGGCGCGCATGCAGCAGTTCTCGCGGGTGATTTAAGGTGCATTGCCTAAAGCACTAAACGTAGGCCGGGTAAGGCGAAGCCGCCACCCGGCTTTTACGTTCAACTCGCTAGCTAAACAGCCCAACCAGCGCCGCGCACAGCATAGCCGCAACGGCGGTTTGTGGCGTGTGGCTTTCAGCGGCTCCGCTAGAGAGCATATTCACGATTGTTTCCAGCATGATGTTCACCCCCAATTTCCGGGCACGATCATACAAAACTCGTCGGAACAGTAAAGCGCAAAATAACGGCAATTTGCGCTCAATTAATAACCTTTACACTTCGGGTAGGACTACTCCATTCCCAGCTCTTTAAGCTTGCGCGTCAGGGTATTACGCCCCCATCCCAACAGGCGAGCGGCTTCCTGCTTATGGCCCTGCGTATGACGAAGCGCGGTAGTTAACAGCGTACGCTCCATCTCTGGCTGAGCCTCAGACAGCAGGTTTTGATGACCGGAACGCAGCGCGCGGTCGGCCCACTGCGCCAGCAGCGTCGCCCAGCTGTCCGGCAACGCGTGACCGGTACTGCTTTCAGGCGCGGTCGCTTCAAACAGCTCGGCCGGTAAATCCTGAATCAGCACTTCCTGTCCGGCGGCCATCACCGTTAACCAGCGGCAGGTATTCTCCAGCTGGCGCACGTTGCCCGGCCACGCCAGACGCGTCAGGGCGGCATCGGTTTCCGGGTGAAGCTGTTTGGCCTCCACGCCCAGCTCGCGGGCGGCCACCTGCAGGAAATGACGCGCCAGGCGGGGAATATCTTCCCGACGTTCACGCAGCGGCGGCAGATGGACGCGGATGACGTTCAGTCGATGGAATAAATCCTCGCGGAATTTACCTTCCTGCACGCGCTGCTCCAGGTTCTGGTGGGTCGCGGCGATAATGCGCACGTCAACCTTCACCGGCGCGTAGCCACCCACGCGATAAAACTGCCCGTCGGCCAGCACGCGCAGCAGGCGGGTCTGAACATCCAGCGGCATATCGCCGATCTCATCCAGGAACAGCGTCCCACCGTCAGCCTGTTCAAAGCGCCCCTGACGAATGGTATTCGCGCCGGTAAACGCCCCTTTTTCATGGCCGAACAGCTCGGACTCAATTAAATCCTTCGGGATCGCCGCCATATTCAGAGCGATAAACGGCGCTTTTGCCCGCGGGCTGTGGCGGTGCAAGGCATGCGCCACAAGCTCTTTACCGGTCCCCGATTCACCGTTAATCAATACGCTAATGGACGAGCGGGACAGGCGACCAATAATGCGAAACACGTCCTGCATCGCCGGCGCTTCGCCGATGATGTCGGTGGTTGGCCCAAAATCGGGCGCGTGGCGCGGCTGTTGCTGCTCCTGATAATGGCTAATTGCGCGCTCAACCAGCGCCACCGCCTCGTCGATATCAAACGGTTTGGGCAGGTAATCGAACGCCCCTTGCTGATAGGCGCTCACTGCGGCATCCAGATCGGAGTGCGCGGTCATTATGATGACCGGAAGCATAGGGTGGCGTTGTTTGATCTGCTTTAACAGCGCCAGCCCGTCCATGCCCGGCATGCGAATATCCGAAAGCAAAACATCCGGCGTTTTGGTGGTGAGTGCGTCGAGCACTTCGCTGCCGCTCTCAAACGTCGTGCAGCTTAATCCTGCCCCTGTGAGCGCGCGTTCAAGCACCCAACGGATGGAGCTATCGTCATCGACTACCCAGACTATCCCTCGTTGCATAAACGTCACCTTTATTTTTTAATCGGCAGGAAGACCGAAAACTCGGTATGTCCCGGCCAACTGGTAAATTCAATTTTCCCGGAGTGTTGATCGATCAAACTGCGGGCAATGGATAAGCCCAGGCCTGTCCCGCCTTCGCGACCGCTGACCATCGGGTAGAACAGGGTGTCCTGAAGATGCGATGGAATGCCGGGCCCGTTATCCTCGACGTCGATGCGGGCCGCCAGCCGGTAGCGGACGCCGTGTAACGTGAGCTGGAAGGCGGTACGGGTGCGTAAAATAATCTCGCCCCCGTCGGGCCCCAGCGCCTGCAGGGCGTTGCGCACAATATTCAACAGGACCTGCTCAATCTGGTCCGGGTCATGGGCCAGTTCCGGCAGGCTGGGGTCGTAATCACGTACCAGCGTGACGTTCTCCGGCAGCTCCATTGAGACGAGCTTCACCACCCGTTCAGCCACCTTATGAATGCTTTCCGTGACGTGCATTCCCGGCTGCTGCGGCCCGAGAAGGCGGTCTACCAGATTCCGCAGACGGTCCGCCTGCTCAATGATGACGTTGGTGTACTCCGCCAGCGCGGGGTCGGGAAGCGCCTTGGTCAGCAGCTGCGCCGCGCCGCGTAACCCACCCAGCGGATTTTTGATTTCATGCGCCAGACCGCGGACCAGGTCACGGGCGGCAATTTGCTGCGCATGCTGAAGCTGCTCCTGGCTCAGTCGACGCTGATTATCCATCGGCGCCATTTCCAGCAGGATCAGCCCTTCAGGAAGACGCTGCGCGGTCAGCGACAGAATGTGCGAGCGCCCGTCGATCACCAGCGTCACTTCGTTATCGGTAAACCCCTGGCCGGCCTGCAAACTTTCCTGCATCAGGCCAATATTCAGCGAAAAATAGCTCAGGAGTTCAGGAAGCGGGGTGCCGAACAGTTTGCGTGCGCTTTGTGCGAGCAGCTGCTGCGCCGCCGGGTTGGCGTAATGAACGGCCAGCTCGTCATCGACCAGCAAGATGCTGTTAATCAAAGAATTGAGGATCTGCCCAGCATCGGGCAGCGTGCCAGTTGCCATTCAGCAGTCTCCTGGAGTCGTTTGCACTAATTTAGTGCAGTATAGCGTTTTCGGCGTAAAAAGCGCGTGAGATCAGGTTGTTGGTGGAGAAAAAAGCCCATCCGGAGATGGGCTAAAAGTTTCCACGGCAACTACTCCCGGCGCGTGTCACGCCGGGTAAAACAACTTAATTAAACGCTGTAGTACAGTTCGAACTCAACCGGGTGTGGCGTCATGCGCACGCGGTCGTTCTCTTCGGTACGCAGGGCGATGTAAGCATCGATAGCGTCGTCAGTGAACACGCCGCCCGCAGTCAGGAACTCGCGGTCTGCGTCCAGCGCCTGCAGGGCTTCTTCCAGAGAGCCAGCAACCTGTGGGATCTCTTTCGCTTCTTCTGGCGGCAGGTCGTACAGGTTTTTGTCCATCGCTTCGCCCGGGTGGATCTTGTTCTTGATACCGTCCAGACCGGCCATCAGCAGTGCGGCGAAGCACAGGTATGGGTTAGCCGCTGGGTCCGGGAAGCGAACTTCGATACGACGCGCTTTAGGAGATGCCACCACCGGGATACGGATAGAAGCAGAACGGTTACGCGCGGAGTAGGCCAGCATGACTGGCGCTTCGTAGCCCGGGACCAGACGCTTGTAGGAGTTAGTGGTTGGGTTCGCCAGGGCGTTGATCGCTTTAGCGTGTTTGATAACGCCACCGATGTAGTACAGCGCCTGCTCGGACAGACCGGCATATTTGTCGCCAGAGAACAGGTTAGTGCCGTTCTTGGACAGAGACATGTGGCAGTGCATACCGGAACCGTTGTCGCCAAACATCGGTTTTGGCATGAAGGTCGCGGTTTTACCGAAACGGTGCGCAACGTTATGCACAACGTATTTGTAGATCTGAATTTCGTCCGCTTTTTTGGTCATGGTGTTGAAGCGGGTAGCCACTTCGTTCTGACCCGCAGTCGCCACTTCGTGGTGGTGCGCTTCAACCACCAGGCCCATCTCTTCCATCACCAGACACATGGTGGAACGAATGTCCTGTGCGGAATCGACCGGAGGAACCGGGAAGTAACCGCCTTTCACGCCTGGACGGTGACCTTTGTTACCGCCTTCGTATTTGGTGGAGGAGTTCCATGCGCCTTCGATGTCGTCGATAGCCACGTGGGAGCCAGAAATAGAGGCACCGAAACGGATATCATCGAACAGGAAGAACTCTGGCTCTGGCCCGAACAGCACGGTGTCCGCGATGCCGGTAGAACGCAGGTACTCTTCAGCGCGTTTAGCGATAGAACGTGGGTCGCGGTCGTAGCCCTGCAGCGTGCCTGGCTCGAGGATGTCGCAACGGATGATCAGGGTAGGTTCTTCGAAGAACGGATCAATGACCGCGGTGGTTGCATCTGGCATCAGAACCATGTCGGATTCGTTGATGCCTTTCCAGCCGCCAATGGAGGAGCCGTCAAACATTTTGCCTTCTTCGAAGAATTCGGCGTTCACCTGATGAGCAGGGATTGTGACGTGCTGTTCTTTACCTTTGGTATCGGTGAAGCGCAGATCAACAAACTTCACTTCATGTTCGTTCAGCATCGTCAAAACGTGTTCAGCGGACATACTTAACTCTCCAGATTGGTCATTGTCGTCGTGGTAACGAGGTCTTCAATTTCTGTTTGTACTGGCTGGTGCCATGTGTTTTTTATAAAGCGAAATCTGTGCCAACTTTTAAAACACCCCAAAAAGGCGTTATCATGCGCACCATAGTGCAAAAGGGCTGCACCACGATGGATTTGTTGCACCAGTATAGTGCTTCAATGTGAACATTGAGCACCATATTGGTGCAATTTACGTTAAAGTGCCCTTTTACCGCTCCGTGAAAGCGATCACAAAGCATCTCTGCAATACTTGTTTGCGGGGGATGTTTGTGATCCTGTTTTGTAGTGCGATTAATCCGTGTACAATAACGCGCTATTTCTAAATGCCTGAGGCAAAGTTGTGATCGAAAATTTGCGTAACATCGCCATCATCGCGCACGTTGACCATGGTAAAACTACCCTGGTTGATAAGCTGCTGCAGCAATCCGGTACGTTTGATGCGCGTGCCGAAACCCAAGAACGCGTGATGGACTCCAACGATTTGGAGAAAGAGCGTGGGATTACCATCCTCGCGAAAAACACCGCGATTAAATGGAATGACTACCGTATCAACATCGTTGATACCCCAGGGCACGCCGACTTCGGTGGTGAAGTTGAACGTGTAATGTCCATGGTAGACTCCGTTCTGCTGGTCGTTGACGCAATGGATGGCCCAATGCCACAGACGCGCTTCGTGACCAAAAAAGCTTTTGCCCATGGTCTGAAGCCAATCGTTGTTATCAACAAAGTTGACCGTCCTGGCGCGCGTCCTGACTGGGTTGTTGATCAGGTCTTCGACCTGTTCGTTAACCTCGACGCGACCGACGAGCAGCTGGACTTCCCTATCGTTTACGCTTCTGCGCTGAACGGTATTGCCGGTCTGGACCACGAAGACATGGCTGAAGACATGACCCCGCTGTATCAGGCGATTGTTGACCGTGTTCCTGCGCCAAGCGTCGATCTCGACGGCACCCTGCAGATGCAGATCTCTCAGCTCGACTACAACAACTACGTTGGCGTTATCGGCATTGGTCGTATCAAGCGCGGTAAAGTGAAGCCTAACCAGCAGGTCACTATCATCGATAGCGAAGGCAAAACCCGTAACGGTAAAGTCGGTAAAGTACTGACTCACCTGGGTCTTGAGCGTATCGAGAGTGACGTTGCGGAAGCGGGCGACATCATCGCTATCACCGGTCTGGGTGAACTGAACATCTCCGACACCATCTGCGATCCGCAGAACGTCGAAGCGCTGCCAGCCCTGTCCGTTGATGAACCAACCGTATCCATGTTCTTCAACGTCAACACCTCTCCGTTCTGTGGTAAAGAAGGTAAATTCGTTACCTCCCGTCAGATCCTTGACCGCCTGAACAAAGAGCTGGTGCACAACGTTGCGCTGCGCGTTGAAGAAACCGAAGACGCTGATGCATTCCGCGTTTCGGGTCGTGGTGAGCTGCACCTGTCTGTTCTGATCGAAAACATGCGTCGTGAAGGTTTCGAGATGGCGGTTTCCCGTCCGAAAGTTATCTTCCGCGAAATCGACGGCCGTAAACAAGAGCCGTTCGAAAACGTAACGCTGGACGTTGAAGAGCAGCACCAGGGTTCTGTCATGCAGGCTCTGGGCGAGCGTAAAGGCGACCTGAAAAACATGAATCCAGATGGCAAAGGCCGCGTACGTCTCGACTACGTGATCCCAAGCCGTGGCCTGATCGGCTTCCGTTCTGAGTTCATGACCATGACCTCCGGTACCGGTCTGCTGTACTCCACCTTCAGCCACTACGACGACGTTCGTCCGGGTGAAGTGGGCCAGCGTAACAACGGCGTGCTGATCTCCAACGGTCAGGGTAAAGCGGTTGCGTTTGCGCTGTTCGGTCTGCAGGATCGCGGTAAGCTGTTCCTGGGTCACGGTGCGGAAGTTTACGAAGGCCAGATCATCGGTATTCACAGTCGTTCTAACGACCTGACCGTAAACTGCCTGACCGGTAAGAAACTGACCAACATGCGTGCGTCCGGTACTGACGAAGCAACGGTTCTGGTTCCACCGATCAAGATGACTCTGGAGCAGGCTCTGGAATTCATCGATGATGACGAACTGGTCGAAGTGACTCCACAGTCAATTCGTATCCGTAAACGTCACCTGACCGAGAACGATCGTAAACGTGCTATGCGCGGTGCGAAAGAAGACTAATACGGTTAATCCGTAGTAAAAAAGCCGCTGAGAAATCAGCGGCTTTTTTGTTAGAACGAATACCTTAACCCCAACCGAATCCGGTACTGCTCGCGGTTGTAATCATTCCATCTGTCCAGCCACTGAAGCTCGAGGTACGGCAGCCAGTTTCTGTCGATCTTATAGCTGAATTTATTGGTGATTTCCCAGTGATGGTCTTTGCCGTTTTTGCTGTGGTAATCATTCACCCGCTGGAAAAAGTGCGGTTCAAAGGTGTAGAAAAAGGCATCCGTCACTTTGAAATTCCAGTAGTTGGCAAACTCGTGCGTGTCGTTTTTATCCATCTGCCCGTTGTAATCCGGCGTATCGTAATTGTTATGGTTATAGCGATAGCGAAACGTCAGGTTGAACCCGTCGACGAATTTATAATTGGTGTCCAGATAGACCGCACCGCCCGAACCGGCGCTGCTGTCGTTAATTAATCCGCCGGGCTGGAAGGTGAGTTTGTCGGTGGGTTTAAAGAGCGGATACCACCCCTCAATTTCGTTATAGCTGTGCTTCAGCTCGTCCCATTTCCCCACGTTATAGGCGTTGGTGAACATCAGCCCCGCGCCCATATCGAAGTTATATCCCGCTCGCAGGATCACCTCGTGCAGCTCAGAGGCCGTGTTGTAGGCTTCACGCGTTTCGACATAGGCCCCGGCGAATACCGGGCAGGACACAGACGACACGATCAGTACGGTAATGATTCTTTTCATAATTTGTCCATGTATCAGGTACAGAAAGGCCTCCCTCCTGATTAACAGGAAGGACATAGTGGCCGGATTTATTGTTATAAAGTGACTGCTGACGCTTTATTGTTGGTGGTGATCTCAGGGGTATTTGCGGTTTGTTTTTTCCGTTTTCCAATCTCCTCGATAATAAAGGCGAAGCGCGCTTCGTTGAGTTTATAAAACAGCCCCATGGTTACGGCGGCCACGATCGCCAGGCCGCAAGGCCAGAGGAAAATAAGCTGGCGCAATCCCAGCAGCGTGCCTGCGCTTTGAACGGCATGGGGAACGTAGCCAATCTGGGTCAGCATGATGCCGGGCAGGAAGCCGGCGAGGGCGGCGGATATTTTGCGCGAGAAGGTATACCCGGTGTACACCGACCCTTCGGCGCGGATGCCGGTTTTCCACTCGCCGTAATCGACGGTATCCGGCACCAGCGCCCAGTTCAGGCTGTTCACAAACGCCGTGCCGAAGAAGGCCATGCAGGAAAACAGCACGAACAGCAGGGAGCTGGTCCCCCAGAAGAAGTTCAGCACGTCACCCACCGCCCACAGCGCCAGCCCGCCCAGATAGACCGGCTTCTTGCCAAAGCGCTTCACCGCGCCGGGCACCAGAAACACGCCAATCAGAATGCAGCCCATGCTGAAAAAACCCATCCACGACAGCAGATGCAGATCGTTCAGCACGTACTGGGTGTAATAGACCTGAATCGCCAGCTTGATGTTAAAGGCGGCGAGGGTACACAGGTTGGCGATGCACAGCACCAGCAGCGGCGGGTTACGGAAAATCGCGCAGAACGATTTCAGAATGCCGGGCTTATGGTGATCGGGCGTGAGCTCCACGTAGCGCTCCTTCACGCCGCTGTAGCACCACCACATGCAGAACAGACCACCCGTCACAAACGCCAGCGCGGCCACCAGATAACCGAGAGAGGGCTGGTGGACGAACAGCGCCTGAATGGGCATAAAGCCGACGGTGCAGAGCAACAGCCCGACCGTGGCGCCGCCCTGACGCCAGGCGGCAAGCTGCGCGCGCTCGTTGGGGTTTTTGGTCATGGCCGGTACCATCGCCCCGTAAGAGCAGTTCATCAGGCTGTAGCACAGGCCAAACAGCATAAAGAGCACCGTGGCGAGCGCCGTTTTCACCGTCAGGCTAAAGTCGTTGGCCATAAACTGCGCCGTCGCGACCAGCGCCACCGGGACGGAAGCGTAAAGAATAAACGGCCTGAATTTTCCCCTCGCGCCGATATTGCGCCGGGAGTCCAGCAGCACGCCGGTCAGCATGTCGGTAAGCGCGGTGAAGAATTTCGCCACCAGGAAAATAATGCCGCCGTAGAACGCGGGCAGGCCCAGTTCATCGGTGTAAAACTTCAGGAGATACAGCGTGCCAATACACAGCATCAGGTTCGAGCCAAAATCGCCCATCCCGTAGGCGCACTTCTCTCGCAGGCTCAATTTCAGGGTTAACGGATCACTGTTATGTGTCATGGTCGATCCTCAGAGCGCCCCGCAGGGCGCGCTATCTCGTCTTTTATGCCGTACGCTTGCGCAGTTCAATCTCTTCGACGATGCGCACATACATCTTCTCGTTGAGGTTGTAGAAGCAGCCCATCGCCACGATGGTGATGACCGCCAGCAGGCTCGGGTAGATAAAGATCAGCTGCCGCAGGCCTTCAACCGTCCCGGCGGATTGTGCCACGTTGGGCACATAGCCGATCTGCGTCAGCATAATCCCCGGGAAGAAGCCCGCCAGCGCCTGAGACACCTTGCGGAAGAAGGTAAATCCGGTGTAGACCGTTCCCTCGGAGCGCACGCCGGTACGCCACTCGCCGTACTCCACGGTATCGGACACCAGCGCCCAGTTCAGGCTGTTCACAAACGCGGAGCCGAAGAAGGCCAGGCAGGAGAACGCCACAAAGCTCACCGAGCCGCCGCCGAAGAAGTAGTTGAGCAGATCGCCCGCCACCCAAATCGTCAGCCCGCTGATGTAGACCTTTTTCTTACCGAAGCGCCGCACCGCGCCGGGCATCATAAAGACGCCGATAAAAATACAGCCCATGCTGAAGAAGCCCATATACGACAGCAGGATCGGGTCGTTCAGGACGTACTGCGTGTAGTACACCTGGATGGCGAGCTTGACGTTGAAGGCGCCCAGCGTGCACAGGTTAGCAATGCACAGAATAAACAGCGGACGGTTCCCGGCGATGGCGCGAAACGACTGCAGCAGCCCGGGCTTTTGCGCCGGATTGGCAGGCCGCGTCTCGACGTAACGCTCGGTCACGCCCTTATAGCACCACCACATAAAGAACAGCCCGAACAGCGAGAAGAGGGTGGCGGCAAAGATATAGCCAAGCCGATCGTTGCCCTCAATCAGGTTCATCACCGGAACAAAGCCCACGGTACAGAGCAGCAGGCCCAGCGTGGCGCCGCCCTGACGCCAGGCGGCCAGCGAGGCGCGCTCGTTCGGGTTTTTGGTCATGGCGGGCACCATCGCGCCGTAAGAACAGTTCATCATGCTGAAGAACAGGCCGTACAGCATGAACAGCACGGTCGCCATGACCGTCTTACCCGTGACCTCAAACGGCGTGCCGACGAAGTTGGCAATCGCCAGCAGCGTCACCGGGAACGCCGCGTACAGCACGAACGGGCGGAATTTCCCCTTCGGGCCAATCTTGCGCCGGGAGTCGAGCATGATCCCGGTGCCCATGTCGGTGAAGGCGGTAAAGAACTTGGCAATCAGGAAGATGATCCCGCCGTAGGTGCCCGGCAGCCCCAGCACGTCGGTATAAAACTTCAGCAGATACAGGGTGCCGATATCCAGCAGGATGTTCGAGCCGAGATCGCCCATCCCGTAGGCGAGTTTCTCTTTAAACGGCAGGCGTAGGGTTGCCGGATCGGAAGTATGTTGACTCATTATTATTCTCCGTCTGCCCGCAGGTTTCCCTGCGGGCGAGCCTTATCAGATATGACGTAAGGTGCTAAACAGATCTGCCCATTCGCTGTGCTGGCGATAGAAGACCGGCGGCTTGCCGAGCGGGGCATCAACGGTCACCTCACCGCCCCGGCAGGTTTCGCCGGTCCACGCATTCACCCAGCTGTCCTGCGGCAGATAGAGCGTCCAGTCGGTGCGCCCCTCTTCGTGAACCGGCGCCACCAGCAGATCGCGGCCAAACAGATACTGGTACTTCAGCGTGTAGGCGCGGGCGTCGTTCTCGTAGTGCAGGAACAGCGGGCGCATTACCGGCAGGCCGCTTTTCGCGTTCTGCGCGACGGCGGCTTTGATATACGGCTTCAGGGTGGTGAAGACGGTGGTCATGCGCGCGAAGTGCGCGATGGTTTCCGCATCGCCGTCGAACTGCCAGTTGTCCCCGGGGCGATTGCCCTCATGGGTGCGCATCATCGACGTGAAGGCGCTGAAATCGCACCAGCGCAGCAGCAGCTCTTTGCTGCGCTTCATCCCGAAGAGGGTGGTATAGCCGCCGATGTCGCTGTGGTGCAGGCCGTGCCCGGTCATCGCCAGGGAGAGCGCCGCCGGAATCACCGAGGCCGGGCCGTCGTCCAGGCTCCAGTCGACGTTCTGGTCGCCCGCCCACATCATCACCGAGTGCTTCTGGCTGCCGGTGTAGCCCGCGCGCATGAAGAACAGGATCTCCCCGAGCTTGCCGGTCTCTTCCAGCGCCTCGTAGTTACACTTCGCCCACAGGGCAGGCCAGGCGTTGTGCATGATCTCCGCGCTGACGCCGTTGTGCAGGAAGGTGTCGGTCGGCAGGTACTCCCCGAAGTCGGCCATCCAGCCGCCGCAGCCCAGTTCGATCAGGTTCTTTTTGATGACCTCTTTGTACCAGCCGTAGGCTTCCGGATTGGTCAGGTCGATAACGCCCGCGTAGAACTCACCGAACTCGACGTGGTAGTCCTTGCCGTCGGCGTCTTTGGTCAGATAGCCGCGTTTCGCCGCCTCTTCGCACAGGTCTTTATCGCTGGCAACGTACGGGTTGATATAGGAGAGGAACTGCACGCCTTCCTCTTTCCACTGCTGAATACGCGCATCAAGCTGCGGGTACAGCTCGCGGTTCCACTTCCAGTTCCACATCACGCGTTTGCCGAAGGAGGTCATTCGGATGCCGGACCAGTCCTGCGCCCAAATGCCGTTCACCTTCACGCCGCCTTTGCGCATCACGTCGAGCTTCTGCTGACACACCTCGGTGCCGCCCTGAATCCCCAGCGTCACGCCGTCGTACACCCAGTCCGGCAGTTCTGGCTGTCTCCCCAGCAGAGCGGTGAGTTTTTCCAGCAGATCGACGTACGTTTCAGCACATTCGAAGCGCAGCGTGGCGTTATCTTCCCAGAACGCCAGCTCGTGGAAGTCCGGCGCGCTGAAGTCAAAGTTCATGTAGCAGCTGTTATCCACGTGGCAGTAGTACTTCTGGGTGCTCACAAACGTCGGCTGCGGGAAGAAGGTCCAGTAGTAATCGCCGCCCGCGTTCTCCTTGCAGTCTGCCTGCCAGGTGACAAAGGTTTGCTTGTTACGGCCCACGCCCTGCTCGCTGGTCCACAGCGGGAACGGCTTGCCGCGCAGATCGAAATAAGAGAACTGCTCGCCGCAGCCGTAGATATGATCTTCCGGCTGGGCCGCCAGCCGCAGCCAGATGCGGTTATGGCGAGTGGCATCATTGTTAAGCTTCAGCTCCAGACGGCCTTCGGCATCCACGCCCACCCGCAGCGTCGCGCTCACCGCGTCGCCCCGGGTAAAGCGGATCGCCCAGCCCGCGCTTTGCTGCGTGACGGTCGCATCCGTCAGGGCAATCTTTTCGTTGAGCCTGTCCTTGATGCTGAAGTTGCCGCGAAACATCTCGATATCGGCCTCGCCCGCGCCGATCCACAGGCAGGGCGCTTCCGCGGTGTGGGACAAAATCAGGCGGTTTTCCCAGTGCAGGGTGAAACCCCTTTCGTTATTTTTCAGGTCAATATTGTGTAGGGTACGCATAAGAGCTCCGTCTTTTATTATTTGGCCAGGCTATCCAGCAGGCCGGCGGCCGTTGCCGGGGCTAAGCCCGGCGCCAGCGGCAGGCGAGGGATCACCAGACAGTGCAGCAGATGGTAAATATCCTGCTTGCCGTCCCAGACTTTGGTCGTCACTTCGTTATTGGTGTCCAGCTCCTGCCACCAGGAGCCGTTCTCGTAATCCATCAGGTACTTGATGCAGTAATCCCACCACCTCTGATACCAGGCTTCGTACTGCGCCTCGCCGGTCACGGTGTAGAGCGCGTAAGCCGTGCCCATCGCCTCGACGATCGGCCAGCGCACGCGTTCACGCACGATAGGCTTGCCGTCCCAGCCCACGGAGTAGACAAACCCGTCCGCGCCGTCCGGTGCCCAGGCGTCGCGAATGGTGGCGTGGAACAATCCTTTCGCATCTTCCAGCAGCCACTCCGGCGGGGTTTCAAAGCGGGCTTCCAGCGCGGCGCGCAGGTGCAGCATCAGGCGGCCCCACTCGATCCAGTGCCCCGGCGTGCCGCCGTAGGCGCGGAAACGGTGGGCGGGGTTATCGATGTTGTAATCGCGGATCGGGTTCCAGTCAGTGTCGAAATGCTCGTTAACGCGGTAATCCCCTTTGCGCGCTACGTCGTGAATAATCACCGAGGCGATGCGCAGGGCGCGGTCGAGCCACTTGCGGTCGTGCGTCACGTCATAGACGATCAGGAAGGCTTCCACGGCGTGCATGTTGGCGTTGCCGCCGCGGTAATCCTCGGTTTTGCTAAAGGCCTCGTCCCAGGATTCGAGGCACATTTGCTCTTCCTCGCTCCAGAAATAGCGCTCGATCACCTCAATCGCGTCGTCCAGCAGCCTGCGCGCCTGCGGATGGCCGGTGGTCACGGCGCTCGCCGCGCCCAGCAGCACGAAGAAGTGCTGATAGCCCTGCTTGGAGGCGTCGATCACGCCCTCATCGTTCACGCAGGCGTACCAGCCCCCGTGCTGTTTGTCGCGCAGCGGGCCGTTGAGGGCATTAATGCCGTGCTCAACCAGGGCATACGCCCCGGGACGGCCCATGTTGGCCGCCACCGCATACACGTGCAGCATGCGGGCGGTGATCCACAGATGCGTGCCCATGTCGCTACGCACCTGGCCGTTATTGCCCAGCCAGCCAAAGCCGGTCGGCACGGCGGCGTTTTTACCGAAATCCAAAATACGGTCGGTCTCTTGTTCGAGCCAGCGGTTATGGCTCAGGGTGTTAAACCATTTCATGTTCGGGTCCTTTCTTAGCGGCGAGCCATCATTTCGTCGACGATCTCACCTAAACGCTGCAGTTTTGGCACGGAGACGTCGCGCAGCATCATTTCCGTATCCGGCAGCCCCACCACGGAGGACCACACGGCGCGACCGGCTAAAAAGCCGGAAGCCCCCGCCTGCATGGCAACCTGCACCGCGCGCGGGAAGAGCTTGTCATCCACGCCGGAAGAGAGGATCACCCACGGCATATTGATTTCCGCGTTCAGCTTTTGCGAGGCGGCCAGCAGCGCCTGCTGCGTACCTTTTCCGAACAGCGGCATCTCCACTTTGTAGAGGTCGGCACCGCTGTCGCCCAGCTCTTTCGCCGCATCAATAATCGCCTGCTCGCGGTCAAACGCGGCACCGCGACGCGGCGGACGCACCACCGGCTCAATGATGCTGAGCAGCCCGTTGCTGTGGCACAGCGTATTGAACGCCTGCACCATCTCCAGCCTCTGCTGAGGATCTTCATCGCTGCGCCAAAGCACCAGCAGCTTCAGCGCCTTGCCGCCGTCGCGCCTGACCGCCTGCGCGTCGATGTTCTTGTCGATCGCCACGCTGTCGACCGGAATACCGTTGCCCGGTATGAACTCGTCGGCGGCCACAATCATCGCGCAGCTCTTGGCAACGGCCTGCTGCGCCACAATCTGGCGATAGCAGAACTGCTGGTCGACGAGAATGGCGGAGGCGTAAGGCGACAGGATTTTGGCGGCGTTAACCTTAAAATCCGTGAGGTGCTGGTCGGTGACCGGCACCGGCGCGCCTGCCGCCGCAAACATCAGGCGCATCGCTTCGCGCTGGTCTACGGCCAGCATCGCAAAACCGCCGGAAGGTCGGGTGATATCTTTCAGGGTGTACATCGTCATTCCTCAGTCCTTTCGTATCAGTGTGATTTTTTCAGCCCGGCAGATGCGCGAACCTGTTCGAGAATGGCCGTCCAGTCTTCGCGCCCGCGCCCGGCGGCGCGTGCCTGGTTGTAAACTTCGCGGGAGGCCGCGCCGAGCGGCATCGGAACGTGGAGCTGATTGGCCACGTCGAGCGCAATGCCCAGATCTTTATGCGCCAGGTCGATCATGAAGGCGGGTGAAAGATCCCCTTTCAGCACCTTGTTCGGCCATGAGGTCGTGAAGTGGCCTTTGCCCGCAGGCGTGCCGCTCATCACCTTGAGCGCCACGTCGAAGGAGAGACCGAGCGCTTCGCAGAGCACGGCGGCCTCGGCCGACAGCGCGTTCAGGGCGATGCTCATGTAGTTATTAATAAGCTTCACGCGGATGCCCATGCCCGGCCCGCCGGCGTTAATCAGCTCGTTGCCCATCGCCATGAGTACCGGAGTAGCGCGCTCAACCTGCTGCGCCGTGCCGCCTGCCAGCAGAAGTAACGTACCGGCGATGGCATGGTCAGACGTGCGCCCGACCGGGACGTCCATCAGGCTGAAGCCGCGCGCCGCCATGTCGCGGATCAGCGCGTCGGTTTGCAGCGGATGGATGGTGGACATATCTATCACCAGCGCGTCGCGGGATAACCCATCGCACACGCCGTGCTCGCCGAACAATACGCTGCGCACCAGGTCACCGTTTGGCAGCATGGTAATGACGAATTCGGCGTCCACTGCGGCCTGCGCGGGCGTTGCCGCCGCCCGTGCGCCGTGCTCCACCAGCGCCTGAACCGCCTGCGGGTTCACATCAAATACGCTCAGCCGGTGGCCTTGCTTCAGCAGATTCTTCGCCATTGGCGCGCCCATCTGCCCTAAACCGATAAATGCGATTGCTGACATGCCTTTCTCCTGTCACATCGTGTCAATTTTTGCGCGTTTGTGTTGTCTGTTTTTGATCGTATTTGTAATTTATAGTCAAAAAATAGACATGGGTCACTTTTTAAACATTTGGTGAAATTAAAATGAGAGCATCAGAAATCGCACAAGGAATCACCATGACTCGCATCGTTTGTGTCGGCATTACCGTGCTGGATCGCATCTGGTATCTCGATGATTTACCAAAGGAAGGTGGGAAATATGTCGCAAAAGACTATACGGAAGTGGGCGGCGGCCCGGCGGCTACTGCGGCGGTGGCGGCGGCTAAACTGGGGGCGGAAGTGGATTTTATTGGCCGGGTGGGGGATGACGATACCGGCAGACGGCTGCTCGCGGAGCTGGAATCCCTGGGGGTGAACACCCGCTACACGCGCGTAGTAAAGGGTGCCCGCTCGTCACAATCGGCGGTGCTGGTGGACGCCAGCGGGGAGCGCGTCATTGCGAACTACCCCAGCCCCGATCTCCCCGCTGAGGCTAACTGGCTGCATGAAATCGACTTCTCACAGTGGGACCTTGTATTAGCGGACGTGCGCTGGCACGACGGGGCAAAGCAGGCGTTTACCCTTGCCCGTCGGCAGGGCGTTCCGACCCTGCTGGACGCCGACGTCACCCCGCAGGACATCGCGGAACTGATCGCCTTAAGCGACCACGCCGCCTTCTCCGCGCCGGGGCTGCGGCGCTTAACGCAGCTGGATGAAACCGTAGGTGCGCTGAAAAAAGCACAAACGCTCACAAATGGACATGTGTATGTGACCCAGGGGCGAGACGGCTGCTTCTGGCTGGAGAACGGCAGGTTATGCCACCAGCCCGGCTTTGAGGTGGATGTCATTGATACCACCGGCGCGGGCGACGTTTTCCATGGCGCGCTGGCGGTCAGCCTGGGGCAGCATGTCCCTGTGGACAACGCCGTGCGGTTTGCCAGCGCGGTCGCCGCACTGAAGTGCACCAGGCCCGGCGGGCGTGCGGGGATACCCGACTGTGATCAAACCCGCTCTTTTTTGTCACTTTTTGTATAAAATGCGGGGCGTGATGGTTTTCAGAGGACAGCCCATGAGCCTTACCGAACTGACCGGCAACCCGCGTCACGATCAGCTGCTGACGCTGATTGCCGATCGCGGCTATATGAATATTGATGAACTGGCGCAGCTGCTGGATGTCTCTACGCAAACGGTGCGGCGCGATATCCGCAAGCTCAGCGAGCAGGGACTGATTACGCGCCATCATGGCGGTGCGGGCAGGGCATCCAGCGTGGTGAATACGGCGTTTGAGCAGCGTGAAGTTTCGCTCACCGAAGAGAAGCGGGCGATTGCCGAAGCGATTGCGGACTACATTCCCGATGGCTCCACCATCTTCATCACCATCGGGACGACGGTAGAGCATGTCGCCCGGGCGCTGCTCAATCACAACCATCTGCGCATTATCACCAACAGCCTGCGGGTGGCGCACATTCTCTATAAAAACCCGCGCTTTGAAGTGATGGTCCCCGGCGGCACGCTGCGCCCGCATAACGGCGGTATTATCGGCCCGGCGGCGACGGCGTTTGTGTCCGGCTTTCGGGCGGACTATCTCGTGACCAGCGTCGGCGCGATTGAGCACGACGGCGCGATGATGGAGTTTGACGTCAATGAAGCCAGCGTGGTGAAAGCGATGATGGCTCACTCGCGTCATATTCTACTGGCAGCCGATCATACGAAGTACACCGCTTCCGCCGCCGTGGAAATTGGCAACGTGGCGCAGGCCACGGCGCTCTTTACTGATGAGCTCCCCGGCTCCACGCTGCAAAACCATCTAAAATCCAGCAAGGTTGAGGTCGTTGAAGTCAATTCAAACGACGAACAGCAGGCGGGTTAATCCGTTTATGGCCCGGATTTCAGGTTCGGGCTGCTCCTTTCTCTAAGCTGAATCTGACGCATAGCCAAACCTTCTCTTTCCCGCTACAGTTAATTTTCCACGGCGAGCAGGAGATAAACATGCTTTATATCTTTGACTTAGGAAACGTAATCGTCGATATCGATTTTAATCGGGTGCTGGGCGCATGGAGCGATTTTAGCCGTGTTCCGCTGGCGACGTTAAAGCAAAATTTCGCGATGGGCGAGACCTTCCACCAGCACGAGCGCGGCGAAATCAGCGATGAAGCATTCGCTGAACGTTTCTGCCAGGAGATGGGGCTCTCGTTAAGCTACGAGCAGTTTTCCCACGGCTGGCAGGCGGTATTTGTGGCGATTCGCCCCGAAACGATCGACATCATGCACAAACTGCGCGAGCAGGGGCACCGCGTGGTTGTTCTCTCCAATACCAACCGCCTCCACACCACGTTCTGGCCTGAGGAATACCCTGAGGTTAAGGCGGCGGCAGATAAAATCTATCTCTCGCAGGAGATGGGCATGCGTAAGCCTGAAGCGCGAATTTATCAGGCTGTTCTGCAGGAAGAAGGATTTACGGCGGCCGATACGGTCTTTTTCGACGACAATGCCGATAATATAGAGGGAGCTAACCAGCTGGGTATCACGTCAATTCTGGTGACCGGAAAAGAGACGATCCCCAACTACTTTGCGAAGCAGCTATGCTAAAAACCGTTCATCAAAAAGCCACACACCATACGCGTCCGCTGCGGGCCTGGCTGAAGCTGCTCTGGCACCGGATTGATGAGGACAATATGACCACGCTGGCGGGAAACCTCGCCTACGTGTCGTTGCTTTCATTAGTGCCGCTGGTGGCGGTGATTTTTGCGCTTTTTTCCGCCTTCCCGATGTTTGCGGAAGTGAGCGTACAGCTTCGCCACTTCGTTTTCGCGAATTTCATTCCCGCCACCGGCGACATCATTCAGAACTATATCGAGCAGTTCGTTGCTAACTCTAACAAGATGACGGCGGTGGGGGCGTGCGGTCTTATCGTCACCGCGCTGCTGTTGATGTACGCCATTGATAGCGCGCTCAACACCATCTGGCGGAGTAAAAAAGCGCGGCCCAAGGTTTACTCGTTTGCCGTCTACTGGATGATCCTCACGCTTGGCCCGCTGCTGGCCGGGGCAAGCCTTGCGATCAGCTCGTACCTTCTTTCGCTGCGCTGGGCGAGCGATTTTAACGGTGCCATTGATAACGTCCTGCGCATCTTTCCGCTGATTTTGTCGTGGCTCTCTTTCTGGCTGCTCTACAGCGTTGTCCCGACCTCGCGCGTACCTAACCGCGATGCGGTAGTGGGGGCGCTGGTGGCGGCGTTACTCTTTGAGCTCGGTAAGAAAGGGTTTGCCCTCTACATCACTATGTTTCCGTCCTATCAGCTCATTTACGGCGTGCTGGCGGTGATCCCCATTTTGTTTGTCTGGGTCTACTGGACCTGGTGTATCGTCTTGCTTGGTGCCGAAATAACTGTCACTCTCGGCGTATACCGCGAACTTAAAAAAGCAGCAGCAGCTGAAAAACAACAAGAAGCAGACCAACCATGATTGCATTGATACAGCGCGTAACCCGTGCCAGCGTCACCGTGGAGGGAGAGGTGACGGGTGAAATTGGCCCAGGACTTTTGGTGTTGTTAGGTGTCGAAAAGGATGATGACGAACAAAAAGCCAACCGACTGTGCGAGCGCGTGCTGGGCTACCGCATTTTCAGCGATGCGGAAGGCAAGATGAACCTGAACGTCCAGCAGGCGGGCGGCAGCGTGCTGGTGGTGTCCCAGTTTACGCTGGCAGCGGATACCGAGCGCGGCATGCGCCCGAGTTTCTCTAAGGGCGCCGCGCCGGATCGTGCAGAAGCACTTTACGAGTACTTTGTTGAGCGTTGTCGCCAGCAGGAAATGAATACGCAAACCGGACGATTCGCTGCAGATATGCAGGTATCGCTGGTGAACGATGGCCCCGTCACATTCTGGCTCCAGGTATGAGCATACTTACGGCATGGCCGCGGGTAACAAGAGAGAGTACAGCTATGTATCACCTTCGAGTACCGCAAACGGAAGAAGAGTTAGAAGCCTATTACCAGTTTCGCTGGGAAATGCTGCGCAAGCCATTACATCAGCCGAAAGGCTCTGAGCGCGACGCCTGGGACGCGATGGCCCATCACCAGATGGTGATGGACGAAGAGGGCAACCTCGTCGCCGTCGGGCGTTTGTATATCAACGCCGATAACGAAGCGTCAATTCGCTTTATGGCGGTTCACCCTTCCGTACAGGACAAAGGGCTGGGGACGCTCATGGCGATGACCCTGGAGTCCGTGGCCCGTCAGGAAGGCGTTAAGCGCGTCACCTGTAGCGCCCGCGAAGATGCCGTGGAGTTCTTTGCCAAGCTCGGTTTTGTGAATCAGGGGGAAATCACCGCCCCGCAAACCACGCCGATTCGTCACTTTTTAATGATCAAACCCATCGCCACGCTGGACGACATTCTTCATCGCGCAGACTGGTGCGGGCAGCTCCAGCAGGCCTGGTATCAGCACATTCCGCTCAGCGAAAAAATGGGCGTGCGCATCCAGCAGTACACCGGGCAAAAATTCATTACCACCATGCCGGAAACCGGCAATCAGAACCCTCACCACACCCTGTTTGCGGGCAGCCTGTTTTCTCTGGCCACGCTCACCGGCTGGGGGCTGATCTGGCTGATGCTGCGCGAGCGCCACCTTGGCGGCACCATCATTCTGGCCGATGCCCATATTCGTTACAGCGCGCCGATCAGCGGCAAACCGAGCGCGGTGGCTGACCTTGGCGCACTGGGTGGCGACCTTGATCGTCTGGCGCGTGGCCGCAAAGCGCGCGTGCAGATGCAGGTTGAGCTGTTCGGCGATGAAACCCCGGGCGCGGTGTTTGAAGGCACCTATATTGTTCTTCCGGCGAAGCCTTTTGGCGCGTATGAAGAGGGTGGGAACGAGGAGGAATAACTCAATTAAAAGAGAGTTATCTTCTTAGTAGATAACTCTCATATAGTATTAGAAGCGATAGCCAATACCCAAATTAAATCCATTGATGGCGTAGTTGCCATCCAGATCGGCGTTCGTTCCTTCATAGCCGATCGTCACTGAAATATTTTCAACAGGATTAACCATCAGACCTGCACCATAGGCAAAAGAGGTCGAGTTTAAAGAAATGCTGTCATGACCTGTATAATCGAGCGTAGAGTTAATCCAGGTTGTTGACCCGGTGGCCTTAACATAAGAAACACCTGCCAGAGAGTACAGAGAGAGGTAATTATTAATACGGTATGCAGGACCTGCAAGTACTGAATAATATTTCACATCCGCATCGTTTTTAACAAAGTCGTTTACCACATAATACTGGTTGGAACCATCACCCTGCATATAGGTGAAAGAGCCAACAATACTTAACGGTGAGTTAAATTCGTAGCGATACTGCAGGTTTACACCGCTCAGACTATTAAAGTTTTGCACATCCGCGTGAGCATAGCCAAGGGATAACGTTTGTTCATTCGCGAAGACGACGCTGCTTGCAACCGAAGTTGCCAGAATAATAGCCAAAGATATTTTATTCATTTATATATTCCATTTGTATTTTATTAGAGAAGGAATTTTAAATTAGTAGGATAGATAAAAACAGAGTGGAATAGCTTTAGTGCATATAATTAGGAATAAATTTATACCTTCATGGTGGGTGCTCTTTTTCATTTTGAGGAAGAACAGGAAGTATTAATCGTAGCAATAGGTCGAGGGTGCTTGATGGATCGAGGACGTATTCTGATGGAATGGCTAATGTGAGATTTGTGCAATAACGCCGCAGAGCAGTTCAGCCTGTTGTGAGCTTTATTCCCGGATGGATAGAAACTACCTCCCCCTAAACAGGAAGTGGTTGTCGAACGCAGGTTTCGTTGACGGCATGCTGGTCAAAATTCGTGTGATGAAAGATTGCATCTTTATCCGTGCAGTGCGTGCGTCTGTTTCCTTCATCATGCCTTATGCATCCGACTCCTGGCCCAGGATCCCACCAGTGGTAACATATGGGAAATGCAAACATGGTCGAAAACAGTTCTATCAATGTGAGTTGCCCGTATGCTTACCGGGATTCAACTCACTATCGAATATTAAAACGGTACATGATCCAAATACCGATAGTTATTAATACGCCAGTAAATAAACCAATTTTCATACTGAGGTACAATATCTGAACTAATGAGTCATTAAATGAGCCTGTTTTAAAGTATAAAATCATATACTTAGATGCAGTGATGATAAGTGAACATATCGTCATCGCTATAACTAAGATCAAGGCTGTGAGAACCCAGCGCAGCAAGCTTATTTTCATCATTCGCTACCTTTGTTTAGCTCGTCTAAAGACTTAGGAATGCCTTGCCCGGTGCTTTCTGTTGCAAAAGAAGCTGTTGCAGCACCCGCCATTCCTGGTACAGGGGATGGTGGTAAAGGTTTGCTAATCCCCATCCCCATATCAATCCACGAATAATTTTTCCATTTAGGATTAAATACTTGTCCAGAGCAGGTGAAACAATCTTATTATCTATTCCATAATCTACTGCAGAACCCGCAGCCCCCATCAACGGATCATCCCCTTTCAGCCAGTTTGATGTGGCACCGCCTGCCGCATTCCAGCCTACTGTTCCGTAAAAACCAGTGTTTGCTGTAAACGCACCGACATAGCTTGCAATTAGTACATCAGTTGGGTTAACCGTTCCGTTAATGAGATATTGGATGCCTGCATTCGCCGTCCCACCTATCCCTGCAGTCACCGGCATTCCTCCTGGCAAATAAATCAGCCCTGCTGATGCCATTGCGAATGCTACTGCATTGGCTTCGTTCTGCGCTTTCTGACATGCTGCCCCGGATGGATTATCCGCACAGCTCGCCATATCAGTTCCGTGCTGTTGTAACCACGCAACCTGTGCATCCTCACTCCCGGCCATCAGGTTATTTTCCACAACAAACCCAGCTACTAAACTGGGGTTGTTGTCTGTCCCAGCGTAATCAATGCCGCTTCATTGTTCTGGTGTAATAATATACACCTCCAATTCCGCACACTCCGCCAGCGACACAGGCTATTTTTAGATAGTTAACTACGTCTTCTATAGAAAAATTGAAAGGTATTTTGTAAAACAGCCAAAAGAATGCATCAATAGCTGTACCTAAAATCATTAATGTCAAGGCTACGGTCATAAATGTAGCAAGAAAATAATATAGGAAAATGGCAAGAAACTTCATTTAGTCTCGCCTCCATGATTACCTTTCACTTCATCTATCTTGTCATTTATCTTATTGGAAATATATTCACCCCCTGAAGTCCCGCTCGTTGCTCCAGCAACTGAAGGCCATAAGCTTGGTTGAACAGGCTTAGATATTCCCATCCCAATGTCGTCCCAACCTAAGTTTTTCCAAACAGGATTGAAGACTTCATCCATAGCAGGTTCAACAACTTTATTGCCTATGCCATAGGCGACTCCGCCAGTGAGACCACTAACCAACCCCCCTATCCATGGATTTTTGCCGTCAAGATAACTTGTTGTAGCTCCTCCCGCTGCATTTATGGCTATTGTTGCTTCTAGGCCTGTATTTCTAGTCAGTGCTCCCACCCAATATGCTGCCATGGCATTTTTGGGATCAACCGTTCCTGTCATTGAATAATCAACTGCACTGACTACGCCACTACTGATAACTCCAGAAACAACCATCGCCTCAGGGAGCACACCCCCTGACATCACCGTGCCCATGGCAGCCACTGCCATCTGGCAAGACATCGGCGTATTTCCGCTACAGACTTCTTTAATTGCCGCCTGTTGCTCTTCCTGCCATTTCTCTGCCGTTCCCGGTTTGGCTTTATTCGCGGCAGCTAATACATTTGCAAGCGCATTATTCTCAACCACCGTCTTCCCGGACTGCGCTCCCGCAATGGCACTTGCCATACCATCTCCCGCAACGCCACCCGCTATCCCTGCGGCAAGAGTCGCCAGGGCGCTGATGGTCTGCTTTTCACTTTCGCTCAGCGCAGTAAAATCCTTCCCGTACATCTCCAGCGCAATACCACCCGCCAGCTCCCCGGCGGCGGCACCCGCCGCGCCCGCCAGCGCGTCTTTCCCCTGCATCGCGGCCAGCACGGCATTCGCCACCGCGTGGGCGGCGGCTTTTTCCATTCCGTCGTCCAGCCCCGTCCGGTGGCCGATAATCTCCGCCACGTACGGTGCGGCGGCTCCGGCCAGCGCGGCGGTCATGTCGCCACCCGTCAGACCCTGAGCCGCAGCGGTAGCCGCCTGAATGGCGCGCTGCATGTCGCTGCCCGTGCCGTATTCTGCCTGCGCGTCACGGTAGGCCTGAGTGTCTTTCAGCTGGTCGGCGGTCATCTCCGGATGTACCTTACGCGCTTCCTCCAGCGCGTTTATTTCGCCCTGCGTGCGGGCGATATCCGCCACCTGGCTGCCGATTTCCCCGATAAGCTGCGCCTCCTCCATCCTGCGCTGCTCTTTTTCCTTATCGAAGATGGTGTCGATGCTGCCGTTTGCATTCGCCGTGTCGCGGCTTAGGTCCGCCACATCCTGCGTCTGGTTTGCTGCATCACGAACGGTAATGGTTCCTTCCCCGACAGCCGCCCGCGTGGTGCCATCCGCGCTGCCGCTGCTGTCCGCCCCGACCAGCAGGTTGCTCGCCATGTTCCCGGCGAACTGCCCCGCGATGCTGCCGCCGGTGCTGATGCCCGCGCTCTGGTGCTCCACGTCGTATTCGGCGGCGTTGTGGATATCCCGCCAGCCGAGCGTCCCGGTGTCGAGACGGTTGTTATCCGCCGTGGCGGTGGAGGCGATAACCGCGCCGTCGAGCTGCGTGTGGCCGCCCACCGTGATGCCGAACCCGCCGGAGCCCGCGAAGATGCCGCTCTGCTCCTTCACGGAGGCATAGTCGCTGTTCATCCTGTCGCGGCTGTGGTTAACGCTGGCCGAGCCGCTCATGGTGCCGAAGGTGAAGCTGCCGCCCGCGCTGGCGTTCTTCTGGCTGCTGTCGTAGCGGTCGGTGTCCTGCTCGCTGGCGAGGGTCAGGTTGCGCCCGATGTCGGCCACGACGGTTTTCCCGCTGGCCTGCGCCCCGGTGATATTCGCGTCGCGCCCGCTGACGATGCTGAGCGTCTCGCCCGCGTTAACCGTGGTTTCGGTGCGGGTGGTGCCGTTGCCGCGCGCTGTCCCTTTGCCGCCGTTCACGCTGGCGGAGACGGAGATGCCCGCGCCGCCGGAGCCGTAGCCGATACCGACGCCCGCGCTGCTGCCGTGGCTCTCGTTTTTGCCGTCGAGCGTGGAGGTGTTCAGCGCGGAAATCAGGTTCACGTCCCGGCTGGCCTGTAGCCACAGGTCGTTCTGCGCATCTAGCTGGCTGCCGTGAACCAGCAGGTCGCCGTCGGTTGCGACCACGGTGAGGTTATTCCCGGCGGTGAGGCTGCTGCCTTTTGCGGTGGCCTGCGTGCTGGTCTGGGTGGATGTTGACGACTGGCTGCCGTAAGAGAGGCTGATGCCGACGGTGTTGTCGTTGCCCTTCTGGTTGCCGGTGGCCTGGTCGAGCATGACGGACTGCGCGCCCTGTCCGAGGGTCAGCGCGCCTTTCACCGCCTGCAGGGCGGCGAGGCGGTCGTTATCGGTCTCCCTGGCCTGCTTCAGGGTGCTCACGCTGCTGTCGAGCGCACCGCCCGCCGCGCCGGAGAGCGCAAGGGTCAGGCCGGAGGATTTTTGCTCCACGGTGTGGGTCTGCGTGCCGCTCTCCGTGGCGGCGGTGATGCTGACGTTTTTCCCGGCGAGCGTCATGTCCTGCCCGGCAATCAGGTCCGAGCCGTGGACGCTCAGGTCGCTGCCCGCGCTCAGCGTGACGCTGCCGTTCACGGAGCCGATGGTGCTGCCGCGATGGGTGGTGTCCTGCGCGGTGTCGGTGACCTTCAGGCTCTGGCTGCCGTAGCTGACGCCGATGCCGCCCGTGCCGGAGAAGCCGGATTTTTTCTCCTGGCGCTGATGGCTCTCCTGGCTGTGCTCTTCCGCCGTGGTCACGGTCAGGCCGTTGCCCGCCGCCAGCCGGACATCGTTATCGCCCACGATATCGCTGCCCTGTACCCGCAGGTTATTGCCCGCCTGCAGGGTGACGCTGTCGCCGCTGAACAGGGTGCCCTGGGCGGTCTCGCGGTTCACCACATCGTGCGTGGTCACGGTTTTTTTCGACAGCGCGCCGCTGCTGCCGGTGGACTGATGGTGCGACTCAAACGCGCTGCTGTCGGTGGCGGCGGTGACGGAGATGTCGTGCCCCGCGCTGACGCCGAGGCTGTTGCCCGCCTCCACGGTTGCGGCCTGCGCATGCACGTCGCGGCCGGCCATCATCAGGATATCGCCTCCGCTGGCCACCTCGCTGCCTGCCTGCTGCGTGACGGACTGCTTCAGCCAGTTATTTTTATCCCACGTCAGGTTATCGCTGGCGGAGGTGGTGACGGTGGTGAGGGTCAGATCCCGCCCGGCATTAAGCACCGTCTGGCTGTCGCTGCCGCGGTTAACGACCTGCGCGCCGGTCAGGGTGAGATCGCGTCCGGCGTTCAGCACCAGCTTACCGTCATCGCCCTGGACGTAGATCCCCGCCACGCGCTCCACGGTGGTGCGCTCAAAGCTGTTTTTCCCGCTGCTGCGCTGTGCGCTGCGGGTGGTGGTGGTGAGGCTGATGTCGCGCCCGGCGGTGGCCAGTACGGCATGTTTGCTTGAGAGCGTGCCGCCGGTGTTGCTGATGTCCGTGCGGGCGAAGAGGCTGACGTCAGCCCCCCGTATCGTTCCGGCTTTGTTGGTGATGTTGTCGGCGCTGAGCTGCACCGCGTCACGGCCGTGCAGGGTGCCGCTGTTGACCAAGTCGCGGTTCAGGTTCATCACCACGTTCTGGCCGCCCATCAGCGCGCCGGAGCCGTCGATGTCGCCAGGCTGTACGCGAACATACACCTGCGGGACCATCACCGTCTGCCAGCTGCCGTCGGCAAGCTGAACGCGGGTGTTGACCAGCCAGACCATGTCCTCCGTCAGCAGGCTCATCTGTTCAGCGGTGAGCGCTACGCCGGGGACAAGCTGATGCGCCTGCCCGAAAGCAATGCCCGCATCCATCAGCGCCCTGAACTGGGTCTCATCGTCGCGGTAGTCGCCCAGGTAGCGGCCGCCGGTGAGGGCGACGATCTGCTCGCGCACCAGACGCTGTTCGTAATAGCCGTCGCCAAGACGCTTGTGCACGTTATCCGGATCCGTCGTGAACGCATTCTGCATATAATCACTGCCGAGCCACGTCTTGTTGTTGGTGAAGCGTGGATCGGTTTCGATCAGGTAATGCGCGTCCGGATCCGGCAGGGTGTTAAACAGGCTGCTGTCCGGCAGACGGATGTCCGGCCCGGCGGCACGCACCACCACGTCCTGCGCATCGCTGGCGGGCGTTTCAATCCATTTGCCCGGCGCATTGTCGGAGGGCAGGGCAGGGGAATTTGGTGAGGTGGTGTCCACACCTACCGCCAGGCTACCCGTCCCGCTGAGCGTGGCATCCGTTTTGTGGGCGGTGGCGGGCGAAAGGGTCATGCCGCTGCCATCGGCCTGGCTATTGCCTTCCATTTTGCCCGGCGACAGGGTGATCGACTGGATCACCACAGGCGGGGCGTAGTCCGAGGTGCTTTTTCCCTGAGAGTCGCCGCCCTTTCTGGATTTACGGCTGTAGTGCGTGACCGAGCCTGCATCGGTGATCCACCGGCTGCCTTCCGGCATCACGTTATCCACCGAATCGGCGAAGATCCCGAGCGTTCCCCCCGCCACAATCTGGCTTTTATCGTTGAGTACCTGATTTGCCGTAATCAGCATATTGCCGCCGGAGAGGATTTTGCCCGGGTCGCTCTCGGCAATCACCTCTTCTTCAATGGTGCGGGTGTAGGTGTATTCGTAAAAGTTGTCGTTGTTGGCTCCGGTATCGTCCGGGGTGTTGAGGTTTAGCAGGTGGTCGGCCGAGTTGCGGTCGACGAACACGCCGTCAGCATTGGCATCCCAGCGGGTGGGCGATCCCTTTTGCTGGTACTCGTGGATCTGCTCCGTGGAGATGAGCGCCACTTCGGTGCTGAAATGGTCGTTGATGTTGTTGAGCTGGCCGACGGAGAGCGCCATGTCGCCAGCGGACTCAATGGTCGCGCTGTGGTTGTTGAGGGTTTGCGTCTGCCCGATGGCGAAGCCGTCGCCGTCCACGCGGCCGCCGATGGCCATCGCCCCGTCGCTGTAGATCAGCGCATGGTCGCGGTTGTTGATTGTCCGCGCGCCGATGTCCACGCGCTGGCGTCCGGCGAGGGTTGCCGCCGTTCCGTCCTGGGCGAGGTTATTGAGCGTTGTCGCCTGAATCGACAGGTGATCGCCGTAGATGCGGCCGGTGCCCGCGTTCGTCAGGGTTTCGGCACGCAGCCACGTCTGGCTGCCGTCGATAAGACCGTCATTACTGATTCTTGAGGAGACGGTCAGCCAGGTCGCTCCGGCGGCAATCTCGCCGGACGCGGCGTTGAGCAGGCTGGCGGCGCTGAGATCCAGTTTTGCGCCCGCCAGCAGGTTGCCGCTGTTGGTCACGCTGCCTGGCGTGGTGAAGGTCATGCTGCCGTTAGCAATCACATCACCCGCGTTGTTAAAGCTCTGCTGCGTGTGAATCGCCATATCGCCAAGCGAGAGGAGTTGACCGTCTCCGGTTAGCGCGTCGACTTCAAGCGTGACGTTTTCCCCACCAATAACGATACCGTCAGCGTTGAGAAGCCGTAAAGCCGCGCCGCTCAGCGACAGCGCGCCCGCGGCGGACAGCTCACCCTGCGCGTTATCCAGGGTTTCGGCATTGGCGATCGATAACGTATCGCCTGCCCGCGTCGTTCCCTGAGCGTTATCAAACTGCTGGCTGTTGATGTTCACATCCAGCCCTTCAATGCCCTTTTCGTCGGCCTGCGTGTTGCGGTTGATCAGCGAAGCCGCGTTGAGCGTAACCGTTGCGCCGCTGCGTATCAGGCCCAGCGTGTTGTCGATCGCACCCGTTACGGCATTCACCGCCAGTTCACCGAGAGACTGGATCTGCCCGTCCTGGTTATCAAGACGATTGAGGTTGAGGGTCATCTCCTGCTCACCCACCAGACGCCCGCCGGAACGGTTATCCAGCGAGGTTGCCCGCAGCGTGAAATCTCCTTTTGCGCCCAGCGTGCCGTTCTGGTTGTGCAGCGCGGCGGTGGCGAGCTGCATGTCCGCCAGGCTGTAAATCGTCCCCTCACGGTTATCCAGCTGGAAGCCGTGGGTATCAAGGACAAGCCCGTCTCCCTGAATAACCCCCTGACGGTTGTCGGTATCGCTGCGCGTGGCAAGCGTCAGCGTATCCAGGGCATACAGCGTCCCGGCGATGTTGCTCAAGCGCGCGGCGTCCAGCGTCGCCCGTTTTTTGGCGAGCAGTACGCCCGCATCATTTTGCAGATCGGTCGTGGTTAGGGTCAGGTTTCCCTGGCTAACGATGCCGCCCGTGTCCCCGCTGTTGCGGTTGCTGATACCTTGAGCGGCCAGCGTGAGATCCCCTCCGCTCTGGAGCAGCCCGCTGCTGTCGTTGTCCAGACGCTGTGCCGTGACGGCAAGCGTGCCCTGGGCGGCAATCATCCCTTTCTGGTTGGCGATCCGGGTGGCGTCTATCCGCACGTCTTCATCGGATACCAGCGTACCTTGCGTATTCTCCAGCGACCCGGCACGAAGATTCAGCGCGCCTGCGGCGCTCAAGGTACCGCTGCGGTTGTCCACGTCCGTGGCCGTTACGACGGCTTCTTTCGCGCTGGCCAGCATGCCGAGCTGGTTGCTGATGCTGCCGGCGTTAACGTTCAGGGTGCCAAGGCTGACGATGCCGCCGGTCGTCAAAGTATTGTCGTTTGACAGGCGGTTCCCGTGGGTGTCGACGATCGTATCCGCCCCGGACTGAATTAATCCTTCGTCGTTATTCAACCCGACGCTGTCGAGCGTCAGGGTATCGCGGGCAACAATTGTCCCGCCGACGTTAGTCAGCGCGTTGCGGCTGGTCAGCCCGATGCGGCCGTATTCCGCGCTGATAAAGCCGCTGCTGTTGTCCAGAGTGCTGGCGCTCACGCTGATGCTGCCTGCCGCAGCCAGTTCGCCCTCGCGGTTGTCCGTCAGGCCAGCCGTGTCGATCGTCAGGGCGCTGTCGGCATCGGCGGCAACGATCTGGCCTTTACGGTTATCCAGCGACGCGGCGTCGACGTTGACCGTGGCGTTGGCGGCAATCATGCCTTCACGGTTATCGATGCCGTCCTGATGGTTCAAAGTCAGCCCCCGCGTGCCGCTCTGGCTTATCTGGCCTTTCTGGTTGTTCAGGCGTTTTGCCGCGAACGTGAGCCGGTCGGCGGCGAGCAGGCCGCTGCTGTTATCCAGCGTGCCGCCTGTCGTGACGCTGAGGGCGTCATTCGCGATGACTTGCGCACCGGCGGTGCTGAGGTTGCCTTGTCCGGCGTGAAGGGTAATGGCGCTGGCCTGCGTTATGCTGCCTGATGCATCCAGCCCCTGACCCGTGGCCCTGATGTTGCCACCCGCCACATTCAGGCCATGCATCTCAAGTTTACCGCTGGCGGTAAGCGTCAGATCGCCGTCGCTTCCCGTGGTGCCATCGGGCTGCACGCCTGCGGCCAGCGTGCCGGTGCTGGCAATCGTTTTGCCCGTCAGGCTGACGTTGCGCCGTGCTGCGAGAGAGCCGCTGTTGTGTACGGCGTCGGTGGCAGAAAGGGCCACGTCAGCGGAAGACCAGATTGCGCCGCTGTTTTCAATACGCCCGTCGGCGGAGAGGGTGACCGTCCCGGCTTCCGCGCCGATATTGCCCGCGTTGCGCACGCCGACGCCTTTTTCCGTCCCGATCAGGCGGATTTTTCCGGCGTACATGCCGCCGACCTGCGAAACGTCCAGCGCCATGACGGGTTTTGCCGCACCGTTATCCGCGAGGGCGGTCACCTTTTCATGCGCCGCATCCACCGCGTTGCGCCCGGTAGTGACGCGTAAATCCTGCGCGTGAATCGCCGCATTCACCTGAACCGCACGGGCGATGATATCGGTATGCGCCTGCCCGGAGGCGTCCAGCCCGTTGCCGTTCACGGTAATCTCACCGCGATCCACCTGATAGCCGGTTATCCGGCCATCCTGCATCTGCGCGCTGCCGGTCGTCAGCGTGGCGCGCCCGGCGTTGATAAAGCCGCAGCCGTCGCAGGTGATGCCCGACGGGCTGGCAATGACCACGTCGGCCTTCTGTCCGGCCACCTCAATGTAGCCGTTAAGCTGGCTCGGGTTGCGCGCGTTCACCTCGTTGAGGATGACCTTCGCCTCGCCTTTTGCCAGCCACGGGTTGGCGGCCACCATCCCGCCGAGTTCGGTTGAGGTATTTTTATGGGAGTTGTTGAGGATGGCCCCGCCCCGGCCCACGTCGAACTGGCTGTAGGTGTTGCGGGACACGCCGCCTGCCGACGGGGTCTGAATATTCACCTGCGCCGTGCCGTTAGCTGTGCTGATGACGGTCGGCTGCTGCTTACCGGACGCGGAGGCGTCCGCCACAATCCCGGCGGCCTGCACCGTGACCGCGCCAGAAGCCAGCCACAGCGCAAGGCTGAGCGCCCCGATGCGGCAGACAAGGCGCTGAAGCGCCTGCCCGATCCCGGAGGAAGGCGACCCGCCGGAACAGCCGCGCGCCAGTTCGGAGACGACCATCAGCATGCCGCGGGCCTTATTAAAGACGATACGGTACAGACGTTTATTCATGGTGAAATCCTTTTTATTTTTATCCGTGCAGCGGGTGCGCGTGTTTCCAGTTCAGCAGCGCTTCGCGCGTGACCTGCCTGCCATAAAACGTTTTGATACGACGGCCTTTCTCATTGCCGCGATGCCAGAGAAAGCGCGCGACGTGGTGCGGAAAAATCTCCGCGCGTACCAGGCGAAACAGGGCTTCCGCGTGCCCAAATGGCGCGATAAAGTCGCGAAACCACATCCGATCGCCGCTACACCAGTCTTCTTCCGGCAGGAGAACCGTCTCCTGGGTGAGATAGCGGCGTTCGGCGGCTTCGCTCATCCATGCCCAGCTCAGAAAAAAGATCGGGCGTCCTTTCTCCTCTACCAGCACGTACTGCTGGCGTTTAATGATGGGCAGGAGCACCACGGGCAGGGCGTGCAGCGGCGCGTCACGGTGGTTAAGGGAATGCATCCAGAGCCAGACCGACGCGCCCAGCACTTCGGCTTCACTCAGCGCGACGTTCTGGAGCAGCGGACAATGAACCGTCAAATCGCCATAGCGCATACTCAGAAATCCATGTTGAGGTTGAAGCCGAAGGTTGCCGGGCTGGTTTTAAAGCCGTCCGGGCGGGAGAACGGCACGCCCGCGAAGGCGTCGTAACCCACTTTCCAGAGCGCACCGCGCAGGCCCGCCGCGCCACCGGCCAGGTGGTTACCCGTCAGGTACTCCGTGCCGTTGCCCGCGACCTCGCCGTAGTCGGCAGCCAGATAGAACTCGGTACCGGCAAGCGGGGTCTGCCAGGAGAGATCGTTTCGAACCAGCCAGCCGCGATCGGCGTTTAGCGTGCGTTCGCCGTCAAAGCCGCGCACCGTCCAGCGCCCGCCGATGGCGAACTGATCCTGTGACGTGAGCGGGGTGTTGCTGGTCTGACGCTGCCAGGCCACGTCGTAACGAAAGCGCTGTGCGCTGAGTGCAAACGGCAGGCTCAGGCGTGCGTTGGTGCGAAGAATTCGGCCCAGCGCCGTGGCTTCATCGAACGTCTCTTCGGGGGCTGGCTGGGCGCCAAACCATCGCGTGCCGCGCTGATAGCTGATGCCTGCATCAAGCGTGGCGGGGCCGATATAGTGGCGATGCTGAAGCCCGGCCTTCCAGGAGGAGACGTGGCGGCGCTGAACTTCCACTTCCGTGTCGTTGATGTAGTTTTTCGTTGTCCGGCTCTCCACGTCCCAGGTGAACGTGGTTTTTTGTGCGCTGCTGCGATGCAGAACCCGACTGGCCTGCGCCACCAGACTCTGGCTTTTGCCGCTGTAACGAATGTCGCCGTTTAGCCCCGCCACGGTCTGGTGGTAGTGGTAATCGCTGCCGGTAACGGAAAAGGCCCACCAGCCCACGGGAACTGACCAGTGGGCGCTGAGGTTTTGGTTGCCTTTTTCCGGCCCGGTTTGCAGATCATGGTTAATGGAAAACCAGAAGAGATCGCTCAGCGCCAGCGGGTTATCCAGCGACAGCGTTAGCCCACCCTGATAGCGGCCCGTTGACGACGAGCCAGAATCATCAAGCGACAGGCCAAGCCGCCAGAATTTGCTCTGCTGGCGGGTAATCACGATATCGCTCTCACCCGGCTGTTCAGCCGGAACGATATCCATCTCAACCTGGACGGTGGGCAGGCGCTGGAGGTTCTCCAGACCCTGCTCGATATCCCGCAGGTCCAGCAGGTTACCGTCATGTGCCGGAAAGGCGCTGTAAAGCCATAACCCGCGGCTGCTGTTATCGGTCAACGTGACGTGGCGGATTTTCCCTGGGATAACGGCCAGCGCTAAATGGCCGCTTTTTAAATCCTGAGCGGGAGCCAGCACGCGGGCGGTGGTCCAGCCGTGGGCGATCAGCCGGTTTTGCAGCAGGCTCATGATGCGGTTGATACCCTTAGCGCCCAGGCATTTGCCCACGGCCTGATTCGCCATGCGCTGCAGCGGCACCCAGTGCGGGAGGGCGTCCTGTCCCGTCAGCGTGACGTCGTGGATTGTAAAGCAGGGCGTTTCGGGGGCAAATTCGCCGCTTTCGTGACTGGCTGCCGGAGATTGCAGCCGGACGTCAGGCGCCTGGGGCGTCAGTTGGGTTTCCAGCGCCTGCTGACGCTGCTGTTGCAGGATAAACGGCTCATCACCCGGCGCGGCAAGGGCACCCGATGAAAGGCTGAGAACAGCACAGACAAAAAAGCCGGTGCGCTTCGTTGCTACCGGTAGAAATTCCCTTTCCAACATTTTCCCTTACAAAATGTAATGTTTTCTTGCAGGGGATCGTGACGAAGTCACCGCGAGTTTTCTACGCGTGGCGGCTAAATAAAATCTGAAAGTGGGGTGAAGTACGGAAGCGGACTAAAGCAGATATGACTGGCCGGGCAGGCTTGCGCCGCCCGGCACGGTTACGGGAGATTACTCCCCTTCACCCGGGAACAGGAACGGGTTGATCGAGCTGCGGGCAAAGCCCTCCTGCTCCATTTTGGCATCCAGAATCAGCGAGGCGAGATCGTCGGCCACCGCTTCAACTTTGGGGTCTTTTTCCTGATACAGAATCTTCAGGTAGGTCCCACAGTCGCCGCAGCTTTCGGCTTTCACTGCCGCTTCTTCATTTTCCAGCGACCAGTAGTTGAGATCGCGGGTCTGCTCGCAGTTGCTGCACTTAATGCGCACCACGTGCCACTCGGTTTCACACAGGTTGCAGTGCAGGTAGCGCAGCCCCTGCGTGGTGCCAATCTGCACCATGCTTGAGACCGGCATGGAGCCGCAGACCGGGCAGAACTGGCGCGCCTCGCCGTACTCGGCGCGGGCTTTGCCGGGGATCAGGCTGGCCATCTGCGCCCAGTAGAGCGACAGTGCCGCCCAGATAAACGGCGCCTTATCGCTGCTGACCAGCGAGAAGTCGGAGGCAAACAGCGCGCTCGCCATTTCTTCCAGCTCCAGGTCAGAGGCTTTTTCCAGATTTTCGATCACCGCCAGCGCGGTGCCGCTCATCTCCGGCTTCAGCTCGGCAATCAGCGAATGCAGCAGCTTTTGCCAGTGCTTGTCGCGCGGCAGGACGTGAATGTCCAGCGGCGGCTTGCCCTGCGCGTTGGCTTCTTTGATGCGCGCGGTCAGATCCATTTGCAGCGGGTGGTCGTACAGCACCACTTCCTGCGCGTGGGCAACCAGCGCGGCAAAACGCAGAAAATCGCCCAGCGGGTTGTTCTCTGCCAGCTCGCGCAGACGCTCTGCGCGGCGGTTATAGAGGTTCTTGAGTCTGGGGAATAACAACGGCGGAATATAATCCGCCGTGCGTTTCTCGCTCGACCCCAGCTCATCTTGCGGGATTATGCGAATACTCATTCAGTTTTCTTTTCCGTTGTCTTTCGGACTTCACGGTACCAGCGCGGGTGATGTTTCTTCGCCCACGTGCTGGTGACCCATCCTTCCACCATCGCGGTAATGGTGCCTTTCACCCAAAGGGCGGCGTAAATATGCACCATGATAACCACAATTAACGCCACTGCGGCAAATGAATGCAGCATCAGCGCGAATCGGATCACCGGGATTGAGAAAGCAGGCGCAAAGTACGGACGCCAGATGATCACGCCGCTCACCAGCAACAGGACCAGGAAGATAATCGCCGCCCAGAATACGCATTTCTGGCCGAAGTTATAACGCCCGGTGTCACCCACTTCCTCGTTGACGACGATCTTACGAATATTCTTCGCCCAAAAGATATCATCCCGATTGATTAGGTTATGGTGCCAGTAGCGGAAAAACATGATGATGAACGACGCGAACATGATGACGCCCACAAACGGGTGCAGGATACGCGCCAGCTGTGGTGTCCCCATGATCTGCATCAGCCAGTTGAAGGACGGGAAGAAGAACCCCAGCCCGCTTATCGCCGCCAGCATGAAGCAGAAGGCGGTGACCCAGTGGTTGATGCGTTCCGGCGCGGTGTAGCGCACGATGGTGTCACGTTTTCTCATTTGCGCACCTCGTCTTTCTCTTCATGCAGGTTGTCGTCTTCCTCTTCCGCGCGGTTCGGACCGACGCCGACGTAGTGGAAGATGCTCGCTGCAAAGGTCGCAGCAAAGCCCACCGCGGCCAGCGGTTTCCAGATGCCTTTCCAGAACTTCACGGTGGCGCTGATTTCCGGGTTCTCCGGCAGGCCGTGATACAGGTTCGGCTTGTCGGCGTGGTGCAGCACGTACATCACGTGCGTACCGCCCACCCCGGCCGGATCGTACAGGCCCGCGTTGTCGTAACCACGGGTTTTCAGCTCGCCCACTCGCTCTGCCGCCAGCGTTTTCATATCCTCTTTGGAACCAAAGTGGATAGCGCCGGTTGGGCAGGTCTTCACGCATGCAGGCTCCTGGCCGACGGTTACGCGGTCCACGCACAGGGTGCATTTGTAGACGCGGTTGTCTTCCGGGTTCAGGCGCGGTACGTCGAACGGACAGCCCGCGATGCAGTAGCCGCAGCCGATGCACTGCTCGGACTGGAAGTCGACGATGCCGTTGGCATACTGAATGATAGCCCCTTCTGACGGACATGCCTTCAGGCAGCCCGGATCCGCGCAGTGCATACAGCCATCTTTGCGGATAAGCCATTCCAGCTTGTCGTTCTGCTCCACTTCCGAGAAACGCATCACCGTCCAGGACTTGGCGGTCAGGTCCGCCGGGTTGTCGTACACCCCGACGTTGTGACCCACTTCGTCACGCAGATCGTTCCACTCCGAGCAGGCCACCTGACAGGCTTTACAGCCGATGCAGGTGGTCACGTCGATAAGCTTCGCCACTTCCTGCTGGTGGTCCCGCGCCTGAGGCGCGGGCGTGAAACCGTTAGTCGCGGAACGACGGATAATGTCTTGAGATTGATAAGCCATAGGTCGTCTCCGTTACACCTTTTCCACGTTCACGAGGAAGGCCTTAAACTCCGGCGTCTGCGTGTTCGCATCGCCGACGAACGGCGTCAGGGTGTTCGCAATGAACCCTTTCTTCGCCACGCCCTCATAACCCCAGTGAATTGGGATGCCGATGGTATCCACCTGCTGACCGTGAACGTTCAGCGTGCGAATACGCTTGGTCACCACCGCCTTGGCCTTAATGTAGCCGCGGTTAGAGGAGACCTTCACGGTATCGCCGTGGGCGATGCCGAGCTTGTTCGCCAGCTTCTCGCCGATCTCCACAAACTGTTCCGGCTGCGCGATGGCGTTAAGCAGCGCGTGCTTGGTCCAGTAGTGGAAGTGCTCGGTCAGACGGTAGGTGGTGCCCACGTACGGGAACTTGTCCTTTTTACCCAGCGCTTCAAAGTCGCCCTTGAAGATACGGGCTGCCGGGTTAGAGACCACGTTCGGGTGCAGCGGGTTAGTGCCCAGCGGCGTCTCAAACGGCTCGTAGTGTTCCGGGAACGGCCCTTCTGCCATCTTATCAATGGCAAACAGGCGTCCCATCCCTTCAGGCTGCATGATAAACGGCCCGACGTCGCTGCCCGGTGCGGCAGTGCTGTAGTCCGGAATATCCACGCCGCCCCATTTCGCGCCGTCCCACTTCAGCAGCTGACGCTTCGGATCCCACGGGTTGCCCTGCGGGTCAGCGGAGGCACGGTTATAGAGAATGCGGCGGTTGAGCGGCCACGCCCACGCCCAGCCCAGCGTATTGCCGAGGCCCGACGGATCGGCGTTGTCGCGGTTGGCCATCTGGTTGCCTTTCGGCGTCCAGCTACCGGCAAAGATCCAGCAGCCGCTTGACGTAGTACCGTCATCGCGCAGGTGCGCGAAGGTGCTGAGCTGATCGCCTTTCTTCGCCAGCACGGTGCCGGTGGCCGGGTCGATAACGTCCGCCAGCGCCTTACCGTTGCTCTCCATCGCCACTTCTTCCGGCGCAGGGTTTTCCGGCGTCGAGTAGTTCCAGGTCATGTTCAGCACCGGTTCCGGGTTCGCGCCGCCTTCAGCCGCGTACATCTTACGCAGGCGCAAGAAGATACCGGCCAGGATCTCGCCGTCGTTCATGGCGATGCCCGGGGCGTCCGCGCCTTTCCAGTGCCACTGCAGCCAGCGTCCGGAGTTGACGATAGACCCGTTCTCTTCCGCGAAGCAGGTGGACGGCAGACGGAACACTTCGGTCTGAATCTTCGACGGATCGACGTCGTTCGATTCGCCGTGGTTCTGCCAGAAGGTTGAGGTCTCGGTATTGAGCGGGTCAATCGTCACCAGGAACTTCAGCTTCGACAGAGACTCAACAACCTTGTTCTTGTTCGGGAACGAGGCCACCGGGTTAAAGCCCTGGCAGATATAGCCGTTGACCTGGCCCTGATGCATCATCTCGAAGTACTGAAGCACGTCGTAGCCTTTGTCCCACTTCGGCAGCCAGTCAAAGCCCCAGCTGTTTTCCGCCGTCGCTTTGTCGCCGAAGAAGGCTTTCATCATCGAGACGAAGAACTTCGGATAGTTGCCCCAGTAGTTCACCTGGCCTTCCAGCAGCGGTTTAGGCGTGCTGGCCGTGAGGTAGGTTTGCAGGTCGGTCTGCTTCTCGCTTGGCAGGGTCATATAGCCCGGCAGGCTTTGCGACAGCAGGCCGAGGTCGGTCAGGCCCTGAATGTTGGAGTGACCGCGCAGGGCGTTCACGCCGCCGCCTGCCATGCCCATGTTCCCGAGCAGGAGCTGAACCATCGCCATGGTACGGATGTTCTGCGCGCCGATGGAGTGTTGCGTCCAGCCGAGGGCGTACAGGAACGACGCGGTTTTATCCTTCGCGCTGGTTTCGGCGATCAGCTCGCACACCTTCAGGAAGTCCGCCTTCGGCGTACCGCAGATGTTTTCGACTACCTCCGGCGTGTAGCGGGAAACGTGCTCTTTCAGCAGGTTCCACACGCAGCGCGGGTGTTGCAGGGTGGTGTCGCGCTTCGCAAAGCCTTTCTCATCCAGCTCGTAGTTCCAGCTGGTTTTGTCGTATTTGCGTTTTTCGGCGTCGTAACCGCTGAACAGGCCATCTTCGAAGTGGTAATCCTCACGTACGATCAGGCTGGCGTTGGTATAGGCTTCGGTGTATTCGCGGTTATATTTTTCGTTGGTCATCAGGTACAGCAATACGCCTGACAGGAAAGTGATGTCAGTACCTGAACGAATAGGGGTGTAGAAATCCGCCACTGACGCCGTACGCGTGAAGCGGGGATCGATCACAATCAGTTTCGCACCGTTGTGGATTTTGGCTTCCATCGCCCAGCGGAACCCGACAGGGTGTGCTTCAGCGGCGTTACCGCCCATCACCACAATAAGGTTGGCGTTCTTGATGTCGACCCAGTGGTTGGTCATCGCACCGCGACCAAATGTTGGAGCAAGACTTGCTACCGTTGGTCCGTGTCAGACACGCGCCTGGTTGTCGACCGCGAGCATACCGAGCGCGCGCGTAAATTTCTGGGTTAAATAGCCGGTTTCGTTGCTGGAGGCAGAAGCACACAGCATCCCGGTGGAGAGCCAGCGGTTGACCGTCACGCCGTCGGCGTTCTTCTCAACAAAGTTGGCATCGCGATCTTCTTTGATGTGTTTTGCGATGCGGTCGAACGCCTCTTCCCAGCTGATTTGCTGCCATTTGTCGGAGCCAGGCGCGCGATATTCCGGGAATTTGAGGCGGCTTTCGGAGTGGATAAAGTCCACCAGACCGGCCCCTTTCGGGCACAGCGCGCCGCGGTTGACCGGGTGATCCGGGTCGCCTTCGATATGGAAAATAGACGCTTTGGCGTTTTTAGCACCGTCGCCGAGGCTATACATCAACAGCCCGCAACCGACAGAGCAGTACGTACAGGTATTACGGGTTTCACGGGTGCGCAGCAGTTTATACTGCCGCGTTTCCGCCAGCGCTACGCCGGGGGCAAAGCCCAGCGCCGCTGCCGTGGTGCCTGCCATACCGCCAGCGCAGATCTTAAAGAACTGCCTTCTGCTGACCTGCATGGGTCACTCCTTGTTTCGACATTGCTTACATATGTAGTTTTGACTTCGCGGTTGAGAATTGACCGCAAAGGAAAAAATTTGCGTTAATCCCTCATTTCTCCGAGGGATATCATCAGAATACCACAATGTCGGTACACCTGTTCTAATGGCGTTAATACAAAGTGAACGTATTATCACCATGTTGATTATAAAGTGTGATACAGATCACGATATTGCTCCTGAATGTTAAAGCCGTGTAGCGCTGGCCGGGTTGCACCCCTTCTGAATGAGTAGGAGAATGATTGTCGAAAAGTTGATCCATACTATGCGTAAGGCCTGTCGTTTATGCTGCAATAGCAGGCTCACCTCCGTGGTTGTTCAGGAATACCGCTGTGTCTAAACAAAACCGTGCTACCCATTCGTCACCGCTGCCTGCAGGCATTGTGGAACTGTCGGTGCGCAGACCGCCCCACATTACCCACGCCACGCCCGATTTGCTGGCGGAAGAAGTGCCCGTTGCGCTTGTTTACAACGGTATTTCGCACGTGGTGATGATGGCTTCACCGAAGGATCTCGAGCTGTTCGCCATTGGGTTTTCCCTGTCGGAAGGCATCATTGCGCATCCGCAGGAGATCTACGGTATGGACGTGGTGCAGGCGTGCAACGGTCTTGAAGTGCAAATTGAACTCTCCAGCCGTCGTTTTATGGGGCTGAAAGAGCGCCGCCGCGCGCTGGCCGGGCGCACCGGCTGCGGCGTCTGCGGCGTTGAGCAGCTCAATGACATCGGCAAACCCGTTGCGCCACTGCCCTTTACCCAGACCTTTAATCTGGCAAACCTCGACCCTGCGCTTGAGCATCTCAACGACGTGCAGCCCATCGGCCAGCTGAGCGGCTGCACGCACGCGGCGGCGTGGATATTGCCGTCGGGAGAGATTGCCGGTGGGCACGAAGACGTGGGCCGCCACGTGGCGCTGGATAAGCTGCTCGGTCGCCGGGCGCGAGAAAGCGAGCTCTGGCAACAGGGCGCGGCGCTCGTTTCCAGCCGGGCCAGCTATGAGATGGTGCAAAAATCGGCCATGTGCGGCGTGGAAATTTTATTCGCAGTGTCGGCGGCGACCACGCTGGCGGTGGAGGTCGCGGAGCGCTGCAACCTGACGCTGGTGGGCTTCTGCAAGCCGGGAAGGGCGACAATTTATACCCATCCACAGCGATTAATAGTTAATCAGTAATTTTGAATGATAATAGCAAATCCTTCCGCTTTTAGTTGTCCACGATGAGGCCTAGTATTTATCTCATCAAGGCACGGTGCCTTACCTAAACAACTTAACGAAAGGGTTTAAATCATGAAAAGCATCAAAACTTTTGTCGCTGTTATCGCTCTGGCTACTTCTTTCGGTTCTTTTGCTGCGCAGACCGTAACCGCAACCGCCTCTACCATTGATGGCGCAGAAGCGAAAATCGCGGCGCAGGCTCAGGAAGCTGGTGCATCATCCTACAAAATTACCCAGGCGTTCTCCGGTAACCGCGTACACATGACCGCTGAACTGAATAAATAAGTCGTTTAGCCGCTGTCCCTTGCTCTTCGGAGCGGGGACAGGTTTCCTTTCTGCTGTTCCTTCTCCGAATTTCCCGCATATCATCTTGTATATTCCTGACTAACGAAACTGTAAACGTTTCTCCTCTTTAGTCTATTTTGTTTGAAATTTAGCAATTCTATACACAAGTTAAATACAAGGTCAGACCAGTCTTCAGCATATATCATTAAAATGAATGTGTTGTGCCATTTTTGTTATCTGATACCGGTTTTATATGCGGTTTTAATATGATTGATCTTACGTTTTAAGGAATTCCTCAAGCGTAAATCCTAAAAGGATTTTGAAATATTGATCAGTGTTATCTGAGGTGCTACCTTCCACCAAACAAACTGTTGTAATAAGTCCTGACCAGATATTCATTATCTGGTTTGTTTTGTTTTTCACCTATATAAGGAAATAAAATGAACGCGATGTTTAAAAAAGGGTTGCTGGCCTCCGTGCTGGCTGTAACAGCGTCTTCTGCAATGGCGGCATCGAGTGTTGATATTAAGGTTACGGGTAAAATTGTGCCAGCCTCCTGTACGCCGGCATTCACTTCCGGTACGGGTATCGCTGATTTCGGTACCATTAAAGTTGCATCATTGAATGATACTACGTGGACGCCCCTGTCGGATGTGAAAACCATCCCAATTACGATTACCTGCGAAGAAGCCACCCGTGTGGGTGTGACCTTCAACGATGCGCATTCTGATTCCGCGCCAACGGCAACCCTGCCGGTACCTTATTCTGACACTGATTTTGCTTATACTACGGCATATACATCAGGACTGGGTATGTATAACAGCAAGAAGATTGGCGCTTACTCAATGGGAATTAAGAAGGATGCGGGTACCTTAACAAATGATGAGGGTGATAATCTTTACCCAATTTTTACGAGAGATGCAAGTGACGTTTCAGGTTGGGGCACTAAAGCCGGGGCACATTATTTGCAAGTTGTAACGGATAAAAGTGAGACGTATTCCTTTACCGATGTCTCAGGCGGCAATGCACCTGTTGCACAGAAACAGGTTAATTTTATTGTCGGTATCATGGCGCAGATCAGCCCAACCAACGATCTTAATATTACCGATGAAGCGACGCTGGATGGTTTAACCAACGTTGAGCTGGTTTATCTGTAATTGTGTTATAGAAAATACTCCACGTAAGTGGAGTGTTATTTCAATATTAATGGATTAATATTATGCTGCTGTTAAATAGAACGCTGATCTGCGCTGGTATGCTCGCCTCGTTTAATATCCTGGCTGCCGGAATGGTGCCAGAAACGTCGCTGTTAATTGTGAATGAAGACGAGCAGGGCGCCAGCATGGACGTCAAAAACACGGACGGTGACGCACAGCTTCTGTATACCAAATTGATTGATTTACCCGATGATCCTAAACCCGGCCTGATTGTTACGCAGCCCGTAGTCCGTGTGGATGCGGGCAAAACCCAGCGCGTGCGCTTTGTGCTGAAAAGCAGCGCTGAACCGCTGAAGGTGGAACATTTTAAGCGCGTTATTTTTACCGCCATTCCTCAGCGTGAGAAAAATAAAGTCAAAGTGAGCTTTAGTCAGAACCTGCCCGTTATTATCCGTCCAGCCGGACTGGCGGTTAATCTGGAGCCGTGGAAGGATCTGACCTGGAATATCAGTAATGGGAACATCATTGTCGAGAACAAAACGCCTTACGTTGTCCGCATGGAGCAAAAAGCAAAGTTAATACCATCGGGTGTTTTTGTTCAGTTCCCAAAAACCTATATATTACCGGGCGAAAAAATGACGGCCAGCAGTAAAGGAAAAGTCGCGTCGTCTGAGAAGAAAATTGAAATATATCCTGCAACACGCTATGGCTATAAAGCGCAGAGTTATACCGTTGAGCTGAAATAACAACCGTAAATTTAACAATACATGGAGTGGTTATGTTAAAGGTTTCCTGTAAAAAGGGAATGCTGGCATTTTGCCTTACGGTGCTGGCTTTCAGTATTCGAGCAGAAATAAATCCTTCCGCGAATGAATCGATAGATTTGGCAAGGGCGATATTTGATACCGATGCATTAAAAAATCAGGGCCTTGATCCAAATATTGCTGATTACTACTCCATGGCTCCTCGTTTTGCTCCCGGCTACCATAACGTCACCGTCAATATTAACGGCAAGCAGCGTTCCCTTATGCCGGTAAAATTTGATGAAGAGGGTGTGCCCTGTATTGATAACGAGTTTTTGGAAAATGCGGGTTTGCTTAAAAAAACCAGGCGAGGCACCTGTCCTAAAATTCATGAATACTGGTCTGGCTCGACGATTCAGTCGTCCCCGGATATTGAAGAAATATCGATTGTCGTTCCACCGGAAGCGTTAGATCCTAATTTTGGGCGTCAATATGCGGATGTGCGTGGCGGGCGTGCGGCAATGCTGAATTACTCCATGTTCGGTACCCATAATCAATATGACGATGAAAAAGCAGATCGTTTTCAGTCAACTTTTGAACTGGGCTTTAATGCCGGGGACTGGATTGTCCGTAGCACACAATTCATCAGCGACGGTAGCGATCAAAGTTTTGATGTTGAATCACTTTATACCTACGCCCAGCGCACCTTTACCGATTACGGCGTGATGGTTCAAAGCGGCCAGATTAACGTGGCCAGCAGCCGCTTCAGTATTCCGTCTCTCTACGGGATACAGATGATGCCGGATAACGCACTTCAGTCTGAAGCGGGGACCGGTGTGGAAGTCACCGGTATCGCCCGCACCCCGCAGGCGCGCGTGGATATCCGCCAGGGCGGACAGTTGATTTATTCTACGCTGGTACCTGCCGGGCCGTTTAATCTTGACGACGTGCCGCTGGTTAGCCTCAATACCGACCTGAACGTGACGGTGACCGAGACTGACGGGAGTGAAAACCGCTTTACCATTGCGGCGAGCACCTTCCGCAGCAACCACGTAGGCCGCGCGCCGGGCTTTACGATGGCGGTAGGACGCGTTGAAGACGATATGGATTCGCGCTTTGAAAATCCGTGGGTTGTCTCCGCCAACAACGGCTGGTCCATCAACAAGCGCATGAACTTCCTCGCCGGTATGGTGATGGCGGATAACCACTATTACGGGTTCTCCGGAAACGTGGATACCGTACCGATGCAGAACCTGTATGCCTCACTCGGTTTTCTGGCGTCGATAGACAATCAGTCGCAAACGGACGGTAACAAAACCACGCTCGACCTGGGATATTCATTGCCGTGGGGCATCGGCCTTTCGATGGGCGGCAGCTACGGCACGCCGGATTACCGCGAAATGACGGAGCTTTACGGTGATGACGACGATATGTCGCAAACCAAGTATGACGCCAGTGTGGGTATTAGCTGGTCCAACACTACGCTCGGACGCTTTTCCCTTAGCTATTATCGCAATGAGAGCTGGAACAGCGAGTACGATAGCCGTCGCTTCATTTCATCGTGGTCGAAAAGCTTTAAATACTTCAACGTGAGCGTGAACTGGGAATCTGACGTCAGCCGCCGCGACGAAAGCGATAACGATCAATTTTACGTGAACATCTCAGTGCCGCTCGGCCGTACTGGCGTTAACACCAGCTCCTGGTATCGTGAAAGTGAAGGTAAAAGCTCCTACGGGACACGCGCGATGGGATCGTTCAACGAGGCGAACCAGTATATGGTTGGCGTATCTCAGGATCATAACGATGACACCACCAGTTGGGACACCTCGCTGAGCAGCAATTTGCATTATACCAGCCTGGCGCTGGCGGCTGGCGGTGACAATGACAGCAACAGCAACTACTCCGCGGCGCTGAGCGGTGGGATTGTGGCGCACAGCGATGGTGTGACCTTCTCGCCTTACCGCGTGGCCGATACCTATGCCATCGCCAGACTCGATAAACCGGTAGCAGGCATTGAGATTGCCACAACGCGTGGCCCGGTATGGACGGATAAATGGGGCCAGGCGGTGATCCCTTCGCTGTCACCGTTCCGCGAGAGCACCATCGAGATCAACACGGAAAGTCTGCCGGGCAATCTGGATGTCAGAAATGGCAGAACGGCAATTAAGGCTTCTCACGGTGCGGTCGCGAAGTGGGAGTTTGCGACGTTAAGCCAGCGCCGAGTGCTGCTTTCTATCATCCGCGCGGACGGTACGCCGCTGCCGGAAGGCGTGTCAATCGTCGATGGAGCGGGTGAGTATGTGACGACCGCGCCTGAGGATGGGGTGATCTTCCTCAACGATATCTCTGCCAACCAGCAGCTCTACGCGAAGGTCGATGGGGGACGCTGCAGGCTGACGTATACCCTGCCGGAGGCTGAACCCAATAAATTTTATGAAGAGGTGACAGGGAAATGTCTCTAAAAAACGTTCATAAGTACGTGATGACGATCGCGTTGCTCTGCGGGGCATCGGGTATGTCAGCGATGGCGCAGGCCGATGACGGCGGATGCGAAATGATGTCCGCGGTAAAAACGGTCGACTATGGTCGCTACCGCAAAGAGGACATGCGCAAGGGGAGCGCTGAGCATGTGGGCAAAGTCTATAACGGTTATGCCTCGGTCACGCGGGAATTCCAGGTGTCGGTGATGTGCCCGGAGGCGCGTAAAATGCGTATCTTCATCACCGGTGCTGCCCGTGAGAATCTGGCCTATCGGTTTACGGATAGCGGAGCGATGAAGGTCGAATTTAAGGATGGTCGGGTAGACGGGAGTGTGGTGCAACTGGCCGCTGTCGATATTGGGTCGGCCGTCGTTCAGGGCGGGGCCGCACAGGTCACGCTGCCGCCAGAAAAAGCGCTGGCTGCCGTTAACGGTTCGGAAGTGACGGGAGAACAGTTCACAGCAACGATGATGGTAACGACCTACCTTTCAGGCAAAGCGTTTAGCGTAACCAACACCACGGATTTTAACGAGACGTTGACGCTAAACGTTGACGCTCTTCCTGCGCAATAAACCCTCTGATGCCCGGCAAATGTGTACTGCCGGGCATTTCTCTTAATGGATCCCCGTCAGACGCAGCAGCGCCGTAACGACCGCCGCCGCCACGATCACCACAATTAACGGCATTTTCCGCCAGGCTAAAAACACCGCAAAGGCCACGCCGAGCACGCGGGCCATGCCGGCGAAATGCTCCCCTTCATAGAAGGTTGTCGCCAGCGCCACGGAAAACAGCAGCACCGTTGCCGCGTCAGACAGCAGCGCCTGAGAGCGTTCGGACAATGCCAGCCTGCTGCCCAGCTTCGCCCCGCCGAGACGCATCAGATACGTTCCCGCAGACAAAATGGCGATGCCGAGAATAAAAAAGGTCATATTTCCCATTATTTTTTCCTCGCCGCGAGACCGAGTAAAGAGAGCAGCACCGGTAAACCCACCGGGGCGAACGGCACGGCGGCCAGAGATAATACGGCGCCGCTGCAGGCGCGGATGAGCGTGGTACGGTTTTTAAACGCGGGAACCACTAACGCCAGCAGAATGGCGGGAAATACCGCGTCCAGCCCGATGGTTTCCGGATCCGGGAGCAGTTTACCGACCATCGCGCCCAGCAGGGCCCCCAGCGGCCAGATAATCGCCACGCCTAAGCCGCACAGCCAGTATGCCGCCTTACGCTGCTCGGGCGTTTTTTGCGAAAGGCCAAACACCACGCTTTCGTCATTCATGATGTGGCAGCCCAACAGGCTCAGGCCGCGCTTGCCCACCAGCTCACGGACCGTCACGCCAAACGGCACGTGCCGCGCGTTGACCAGCAACCCCGCCGCCGCGGCCGCCAGCGGGTTACCGCCGCTGGCCACAATGCCGATAAACATAAACTCTGAGGCGCCTGCGAGCACGGTGATGGAGAGCACAAACGGTACCCAGACCGGGAATCCGTAGGCCATCGCCAGGGAGCCGTAGGACATGCCGACCACGCCGACCGCGAGGCAGACAAGAATGATTGCTTTTATGGTGTCGCCTTTCAGGCAGGAGAGATGATGCTTCATACAATTTTAGCCATATCGAACGTGTATCCATTATAATGAACGCAACAGAGCTGTTTTTCAAGACGAACGATTCGTTCGATTTATAGAACAAAAGGGCCGTTATATGACGCAGCCAATCAGCGTGATCGCCAAAAGCCTTGTGCGCGAACGCCTGCGAACCGGGCTTTCACTGGCGGAAATTGCCCGCCGTGCCGGGATCGCGAAATCGACGCTTTCACAGCTGGAGTCCGGCAACGGTAACCCTAGCCTGGAAACGCTGTGGTCGCTCTGCGTGGCGCTGGATATTCCTTTCGCCCGCTTGCTTGAGCCGCAGCTGCCAACCACCCAGGTGATCCGCCGTGGTGAAGGGACGAAAGTGGTCGCCGGACAGGCAAACTATGAAGCCATATTGCTGGCGGCGTGTCCACCCGGCGCCCGGCGCGACATCTATCTGCTGCTCACCCAGCCGGGGGCAGACCGTATCTCCCAGCCGCATCCTCCGGGGTCAGTTGAACACATCATTGTGACGCAGGGACGTGCGATGGTCGGTTTGACCGACGCAGCGGAAGAGCTGGGGCCGGGAGATTACATCTGTTATCCCGCCGATCGGCTGCATATCTTTAAGGCGCTGGAGCCAGACACGCACGCGCTGCTGGTGGCGGAACAAAATTAACGTAGATACGGAAAATCATGTCGCTTAAAGCCATTGCCAAAGAGCTGGGACTCTCCATTACCACCGTCAGCCGCGCCCTCAACGGCTATGACGACGTCTCTGCTGAGACGCGCGCCCGCGTGGAAGCCGAGGCTCAGCGCCGTGGTTACCGACCGAACACCTTCGCCCGCCGCCTGAAGATGGGCAAAATAGACGCCGTCGGGCTGGTGTTTCCCGTCCATCCTGTTCCGCTCAATAACAGCGTATTTATGGACATGGTCGGCGAAATTAGCCACGAGCTGGCGCGACATGAAATTGACCTGCTGCTCATCGCCGACGACGATCTGGCGGATAAGCACAGCTATATGCGCATGGTGCAAAGCCGGCGCGTCGACGCGCTGATTGTGGCGCATACGCTGGATCGCGATCCGCGTCTTGAGCAGCTGCAGGCCGCCGGGTTCCCTTTCCTGGCGCTCGGGCGTAGCCAGCTGCCGCAGCCTTACGCGTGGTTTGATTTCGATAACTATGCCGGTACGTACAATGCTACCCGCTGGCTGATTGAGAAAGGCCATCAGCGTATCGCGCTGCTCGGCGAAAGCAATAATCAGGCATTTATCACCCAGCGCCGTCAGGGCTATCTGGACGCCCTGCGGGAAGCCGGGCTTTCCAGCGAATGGCTACGCGCCATGCCGCCGTCGCGCCGCGTGGGGTATGCCACCACGAAAGAGCTGCTGGCCCTGCCGCAGCCGCCTACGGCGATCGTCACCGACTGCAACACCCACGGCGACGGGGCGGCGATGGCGCTCGCACAGCTGGGGCGTTTATCCGGCGACAACGCCGTCTCGCTGGTGGTCTACGACGGACTGCCGCAGGACAGTATCGTCGATATCGACGTGGCGTCGGTGATCCAGTCCACCCGTCAGGGCGTCGGAAAACAGATTGCCGACATGGTCCGCCGGCTGATTAACGGCGATGATATTGCGCAGCTTCAGGTGCTCTGGCAGCCGGAATTCTCCCCCGGGCAGACGGCCTGAATATCTCCATTTTCTAAACCCGATCACAAATCCGAAACGTTTTGGTTTGTATCCGAAACGTTTCGGATCAAAACTCAAGGCATCCCATGACAGGAGATGTCTGATGCAAGATTCTATATTACGACTTGAAAGCGCGACGGTGGATGTGGTGATAAAAACGCGCCCGTTCGCCGAAATTATTTACTGGGGGCCACATCTTCAGCACTTTTCGCCGCAGAATGCTGAAACCCTTTCCCGGCCCGTAGCTAACGGCAGGCTGGACGTTGACTCCCCGGTTACGCTGATGGCTGAGCTCGGACACGGCCTGTTTGGCTCGCCGGGCATTGAGGGGCACCGACAGGGGCTGGACGGCTCCCCGGTATTCAACACGACGCGGGTGCAGCAGGACCTCAACGCCCTGACGATTACCGCTGAAGATGATTGCGCGGGCCTTCGCCTGACCAGCGAGCTGGCGCTGGACGCCAGCGGCGTGCTGGTGGTGCGTCACGGTTTAACGAACCTGAAAGCACGTCCCTGGCAGGTTGACCGCTTCGCCGTTACGCTGCCGGTGGCCGAGCGCGCCCGGGAGGTAATGGCCTTCCACGGACGCTGGATCAGAGAGTTTCAGCCGCACCGCGTTAATCTCGAACACGACAGCTTTGTGATTGAAAACCGCCGGGGTAAAACCTCCCACGAACATTTCCCTGCCCTGATAGCCGGTACGCCGTCGTTCAGCGAAATGCAGGGTGACGTCTGGGGCGTGCATCTGGGCTGGAGCGGGAACCACCGCCTGCGCGCGGAAGCGAAAACCGACGGCCGCCGTTATATTCAGGCCGAAGCGCTCTACCTGCCGGGGGAAATGGCGATTGAAGAGGGCGATACGCTCTGGACGCCGCGCCTGTACGCCAGCTACTCCGCGCGCGGCCTGAACGGCATGAGCCAGCCGTTCCACCGCTACCTGCGCGACAACGTCATCCGCTTCCCGGAAAATAAACCGCGTCCGGTGCACCTCAATACCTGGGAGGGGATCTACTTCAACCACGATCCGAATTACATCATGCGCATGGCCGACGAGGCCGCCGCGCTGGGCGTGGAGCGCTTTATTATTGACGACGGCTGGTTCAAAGGCCGCAATGACGACCACGCCGCGCTGGGCGACTGGTATCTGGATGAGAAAAAATACCCGGACGGCCTGACGCCGGTGATTGATCGCGTCAAACGGCTCGGCATGGAGTTTGGCATCTGGGTTGAGCCGGAGATGATCAACCCGGACTCCGATCTGTATCGCGCCCATCCCGACTGGGTGCTGGCGCTGCCGGGCTACGCCCAGGCGACCGGGCGTCATCAGCTGGTGCTCAACCTCAACATCCCGCAGGCCTTTGATTATCTGGTAGAACGCATGAGCTGGCTGCTGGGCGAACATGCGGTCGACTACGTGAAGTGGGACATGAACCGCGAGCTGGTGCAGCCGGGACACAACGGTAAAGCCGCCGCGGACGCCCAGACCCGTCAGTTTTACCGGCTGCTGGACGTGCTGGGCGAGCGCTTCCCGCACGTTGAATTCGAATCCTGCTCTTCCGGCGGCGGGCGCATTGATTACGAAGTGCTGACCCGCAGCCACCGCTTCTGGGCGTCCGACAACAACGACGCGCTGGAGCGCAGCACCATCCAGCGCGGCATGAGCTATTTCTTCCCGCCGGAGGTGATGGGGGCGCATATCGGTCATCATAAATGCCACGCCACCTTCCGCCAGCACAGCATTGAATTCCGCGGCCTGACGGCGCTGTTTGGCCATATGGGGCTGGAGCTGGATCCGCTCACCGTTGATGAGAAGGAGCGAGAGGGGTATCGGCATTACGCCGCGCTGCACAAGCGGTGGCGAGAGGTGATCCACCGCGGCACCCAGTGGCGGATTGATATGCCGGACGCCACCACGCTGGCGCAGGGGATAGTGAGCGAAGATAAGGCGCAGGGGCTGTTTCTGGTCAGCCAGCTTGCGATGCCGGACTACAGCCTGATGATGCCGCTGCGCATGGCGGGGCTGGAGGCCAGCGCGCAGTACCGCGTCGCGCTGCTCGATCACCCGAATATTCAGGTGACGGGCGAAGGCGGGCACACCATGCGCAAGCTGCCGGCGTGGATGGAAACACCGCAAACGGTGAGCGGTGAGTGGCTGATGGAGGCGGGCCTTGCGCTGCCGATTCTGGACCCTGAAACCGCCATTTTGATTGGCGTGGAACGCGTGTAAAGGTGATGGGCCGGGAAACTGGCCCTCCGTTGAGGATAAAAATAATGAACACAACAACCTGTACCCACAAAGACAACCCCAATTTCTGGATCTTCGGGCTGTTCTTCTTTCTCTACTTCTTCATCATGGCCACCTGCTTTCCGTTCCTGCCGATCTGGCTCTCGGACATCATCGGGCTGAATAAAACCCACACCGGGATTGTTTTCTCCTGCATCTCGCTGTCGGCCATTGCGTTTCAGCCGGTGCTGGGCGTGATTTCGGACAAGCTGGGGCTGAAAAAACACCTGCTGTGGATAATCTCGGTGCTGCTGTTCCTGTTCGCACCGTTCTTCCTGTACGTCTTCGCGCCGCTGCTGAAGACCAGTATCTGGCTGGGGGCGCTGAGCGGCGGGTTATATATTGGCTTTGTCTTCTCGGCAGGATCGGGAGCAATCGAGGCCTACATCGAACGCGTGAGCCGCAACAGCTTCTTCGAATACGGCAAGGCGCGCATGTTTGGCTGTCTCGGCTGGGGTCTCTGCGCGTCGACGGGCGGCATCCTGTTCGGCATCGATCCGTCGTATGTTTTCTGGATGGGGTCGGGAGCGGCACTGCTGCTGATGCTGCTGCTGGTGGTCGCGAAGCCGAAGCCCAACCAGACGGCGCAGGTGATGAACGCCCTGGGGGCCAACCAGCCGCAGATCACCGCCAGAACCGTCGTTAACCTGTTCCGCCAGCGCAGAATGTGGATGTTCATTCTGTACGTGATTGGCGTAGCCTGCGTGTATGACGTTTTCGACCAGCAGTTTGCCACCTTCTTCAAAACGTTCTTCGCCACGCCGCAGGAAGGCACTCGCGCCTTTGGTTTCGCGACGACGGCGGGTGAAATCTGTAACGCCATCATCATGTTCTGCTCGCCGTGGATCATTAACCGCATCGGCGCGAAAAATACGCTGCTGATCGCCGGGGTGATTATGGCGACGCGCATTATCGGCTCGTCGTTTGCCACTACCGCCGTGGAGGTGATTGCCCTGAAGATGCTGCACGCGCTGGAGGTCCCGTTCCTGCTGGTGGGCGCCTTTAAGTACATCACCGGGGTATTTGATACCCGTCTGTCGGCGACTATCTATTTGATCGGCTTCCAGTTCGCGAAACAGTCGGCGGCGATTTTCCTTTCTGCCTTTGCCGGGAATATGTATGACCGGATCGGCTTCCAGGAGACGTACCTGATGCTGGGCTGCTTCGTGCTGGCAATTACGGTGGTGTCGGCGTTTACGTTGAGCAGCAGGCAGGAGATTGCTGCCGCCTCGGGGGCAGCAGCGTTAACGCATCAGTCCAGGTAAAACACGTCGGCAAGCTCCGCACTCACCGGGCTGTTGTCCGGGTTTGACGGCATAACGTCGGCCATATGTTTCCACCAGCGCTGGCAGACATCGGTGTTTGCCACCGCGTTCCAGCGCTCCTCCGATTCAATCTCAACGGTCGCAAACAGCAGGTGGCGCGCTTTGTCGAGATAGATGGCGTAATGGTGCGCGCCGTGGTCTTTCAGCACCGCTTCAAGCTCGGGCCAAATCGGATTGTGGCGACGCGCATACTCCTCGTGCGCGTCCGGATTGACCTGCATCACAAACGCTTTGCGGATCATAATCCCTCCAGGTACAGCTCGCGGACCTCATCCCGGCTGGCGGAACGCGGGTTACACGGCGCGCACGGATCGGCGAGCGCTTTATCCAGCCAGCCTTCAATATCCGCTTGGGTTACGCCGAGCTGGCTGAAGCCTGATGGAATGCCGACGCGGGCGCTCAGGTCGCGAATCGCCTGTATAGCCGACTGGCTTGCGGCCTCATCGCTCATGCCGCGGGTGTCGACGCCCATCGCCTGCGCCACGCGGGCGAAGCGAGCCACCGCGTTCGGCCGGTTAAAGTTTTCGACGATCGGCAGCAGGATGGCGTTGCACACGCCGTGCGGCAGGTTGTGCGTCGCGCCCGGCTGGTGCGCCAGCGCATGCACCAGCCCGAGTCCCGCACTGTTAAAGGCCATGCCAGCCAGATACTGTCCAAAGGCCATCTGCTCGCGGGCCTCCAGGTTATGACCGTCGTCGACCGCTTTCGGGAGCCACAGAGCGATCAGGCGAATAGCTTCCAGCGCGTTGGCGTCGGTGAGCGGGTGCGCGCCGACGGACACGTAGGCTTCAATGGCGTGGGTCAGGGCATCCATACCTGTTGCGGCGGTCACGGAGGCTGGGATCTCAAGCATGACGCTGGCATCGTCAACGGCGATATCCGGGATGATGTTCGGGTCAATGATGACTTCTTTCACCTGACGCGCGGAGTCGATGATCACCGCGTTGCTGGTCATCTCCGCCGCCGTGCCTGCGGTGGTGTTGATCGCCACCAGCGGCACGCCCGCGTTTTTGACCTTCCCGACGCCGGAATAATCGGTGGACGGGCCGGGGTTGGCGGTGAGGATTTTTATCGCCTTGGCGGTATCAATCGGGCTGCCGCCGCCAAAGGCGATGACGTAATCACACTCCGCGTCCCGGTAAGCGGCAAATCCTTTCTGCACCAGGGCTTCCGTCGGGTTCGGGAAGACCTCATCGAACAGCTGATACGACATCTGATGGGCGTCCAGCGCGGTAAACAGGCTGTCGAGCAGGCCCAGCTTCACCAGCTGGCCGTCGGTGACAATCAGCGCTTTTCCCCACTGCTTGCTCGCGACCAGGTTGACCATATCGCCGATTGCGCCCGCGCCGTGCAGGCTGATTTTGGGAAGTGCCAACATAAAGCTCATGATAATTCTCCTTAACTATCGTCTATGGCGTTACACGACTAAATCCAAAGCCGACTGCATCGGGGTGACGCCAAAGCGTTTGCCCAGGGCAATCAGCTCTTCGCGGGTGATGGTCTGCTTCATGCCGCCCATGGAATAGACCTTCACCAGCACTTCAGCTGATTTTTCAGCGGTATCGATCAGGCCGAAAGTTTCATCCAGCGTTGGGCCGCTGCCGAAGACGCCGTGGAACGGCCACAGCACCAGAGAATGCTTTTGCATCTCTTTGGCGGTTGCCTGGCCGATCTCGTCGGTACCGGGCACCATCCACGGCAGAATGCCGACGCCGTCCGGGAACACCACCAGACATTCGGTGCTGCCTTCCCACAGCTTGCGGGTGATGAGATCGGCGTTGTTTTCCAGAATATAGGTCAGGGCAATCAGGTTGGTGGCGTGGCAGTGCATAATCACGCGGTCTTTGCCATGGGTTGCCTTGATGCGCTGGCAGTGCGAGAGGAAGTGCGCCGGCAGTTCAGAGGTGGGCACCGCGTCATCGGTCAGACCCCACAGAATGTGGTAGCCCGCGCCGTCGCTGTCTACTTTTACCACGCCGAGGTTGGCCTGAGGATTAAGCTGGACGTTACGGAAGAACTTGCCGGAACCAGTGACGATAAACGGCGTGTTGGCGAGCAGCGGCATCGGCTGGCTCAGCGCAATATAGCGCGGCTGCTGGTAGAAGTCGGCGGCGAACGGCTCGATGTCCGCATCGTCCAGGCGCAGCGTCAGGTTGCCGCCGTTGCGCTCGTCCCAGCCCTTCAGCCAGGCGTCGGAGGTGGCTTTGATCATGCCCTGGACGAACCAGGAGGTGGTGATGGTCTGCATAGTTATTTTTCCAGTTATCGCGGTGAGGTTGAACCCCTCACCCTAACCCTCTCCCCAGAGGGGAGAGGGGATGGTTTGCTCCCTCTCCCCTTTGGGGAGAGGGCAGGGCTGAGGGGGCAGTTACCCGCGCTTACTCAACACGTCTCTCTCATACGCCCGAACGTTGTCCAGCCACTGGCTGCCCGCAGGCACGTCGTTGCGCAGGCAGTACATTTCCCACACCGCCTGCCACGGCAGGGATTTCTGCTCTTCCAGCAGCGCCAGACGCGCGGTGTAGTCGCCGTTAGCCTCCAGCTGTTTCAGCGCGGCGACAGGCTCCAGCAGGGCGCGCAGCAGGGCTTTCTTCATGTTGCGGGTACCGATGACCCACGCCGCGATGCGGTTGATGGAGGCATCGAAGAAATCGAGGCCAATGTGTACGCGGTCAAACAGGTCGTGACGGATGATTTCGCTGGCAATTGCCTGGGTTTCGTCGTCCAGCAGCACTACGTGGTCGCTGTCCCAGCGCACCGGACGGCTAACGTGCAGCAGCAGGCGCGGCACGTAGAGCATGGCGGCGGAAATTTTGTCGGAGATCACCTCCGTCGGGTGGAAGTGCCCGGCATCCAGACACAGGGCGGTCTGGCGGCTGGTGGCGTACCCCATGTAGAACTCGTTCGAACCGACGGTGTAGCTCTCGGCACCAATGCCGAACAGCTTGCTCTCCACGGCGTCGATGTGATGCGCCGGGTCCAGCTTCTCGCTGATGGCGTCATCCAGCGCGGCCAGCAGGCGCTGGCGCGGGGCCAGACGGTCAACGGTAACGTCCTTCATGCCGTCCGGGATCCAGATGTTCATCACTGACGGCGTGCCGAGCTGTTCGCCGAACCAGGCGGAAACGCGGCGGCTGGCCTTGACGTGGTCGATCCAGAACTGACGGATTTCATCGTTGGCGTGGGCAAGGGTAAACCCGTCGGCGCTCAACGGATGCGAGAAGCAGGAGGGGTTAAAATCCAGTCCCAGCCGGTGGGCTTTCGCCCATTCAACCCAGTGCTTAAAATGTTCCGGTTTGATTTCGTTACGCGCGACCGGCTCGTCGGATTCGAGATAAATCGCGTGCAGGTTCAGGCGCTTGGGTCCTGGGATCAGGCTCAGCGCCTGCTCCAGATCGGCGCGCAGTTCGCTCGCGTTACGCGCTTTACCCGGATAGTTACCGGTTGCCTGAATGCCACCCGTCAGAGAACCGCCTGGGTTTTCGAAGCCGGCGACGTCATCGCCCTGCCAGCAGTGCATAGAGACGGGCAGACGGTCGAGCTGGCGCAGCGCCTCTTCGACATCCACGCCGACGGCGGCGAAACGCTGTTTAGCCAGGTCCCAGGCTTGTTCAAGTTGAGTGGTCATGCGCAAAGCTCCTTAGTCAGTCGGTTTTGCTGAAACTGCGCCCGGTAGCGGGCAATTTCATGTCGGGGATCGGGTGCGAAGGTGGTCAGACGGGTATTCGCGGCCACCACCGAACGGAAATCGTCAACGCTGGAAAGTTCGTCCAGGGCCATCAGCTGAATGCCAATATTGCCGAGCGTGGAGGCCTCAACGGGTCCCGCTATCACGGTGATGCCGCAGGCGTCGGCACAAAGCTGGTTAAGCAACCGGTTCTGGCTGCCGCCGCCCACGATGTGCAGCTGGCTGAAGGGTTTTCCACGCAGCTCAGCCAGCTCGCTCAGGATGTCGGCATAGAGCAGGGCGAGGCTGTCAAAAATGCAGCGCGCCAGCTCGGCAGGCGTGGACGGCACCGGCTGGCCGGCTTCAAAACAGGCGGCCTGGATTTCGGCGCTCATGTGGACGGGATTAATAAAGCGGTCGTCGTTAGGGTTGATCAGGAAGGTGCAGGCCTTCAGCGCGTCGGTTTGTGCGATAAGCGCAGTCAGGTCGGTTATGTTCTGTTCTTTCAACACGCGCTGGAGCAGCCACAGGCCCATGATATTTTTCAGCACGCGGTAGCGCCCTTCGGCACCGCCTTCGTTGGTGATGTTTGCTGCGAGAGCGGCGTCGCTGGTGTACGGCGTTTTGCTCTCAAAACCCATCAGTGACCAGGTGCCGGAAGAGAGGTAGGCCGCGTCTTTGCTCGCCAGCGGGGATGCAATGACCGCGCTGGCGGTGTCGTGACTCGCGACGGCAACAACGGGGATTGCGTTCCCCTGCGGGCACATCCACTGACCGATCACATTCCCCGGATGGGTCGGCGTGCCGAACCAGGAAGGTGATGCCCCCGTCCAGGCCAGCAGGCGTTCATCCCAGCTATCCGAGTTGATGTTGACCAGCTGCGTGGTGGTGGCGTTGGTGTATTCCCAGTTCATGTTGCCGGTCAGGCGGTAGCTCAGGTAGTCCGGGATCAGCAGCGCATGGGCCACGTCCGCGACCCACTCCGGCTGTTGCTCGACCAAAGCGCGCAGCTGATAAAGCGTGTTAAACGGCAGGAACTGAATGCCGCTGCGCCCGTAGATGTTGTCTTTGCCAAGCTGGGCGATAGCGTGAGCCATCAGGCCGTCGGTGCGGCTGTCGCGATAGGAAATCGGCAGGCCGACGCGCTCGCCGTGGCTATCGAGCAGCACGTAGTCCACGCCCCAGGTGTCAATGCCAATGCTGTCGATGCGAATGCCGTCGTTGCAGACGTTGTTCAGCCCGGTGCGGATCTCTGCTTCCAGGGCATCAATATCCCAGGTATCAAAACCGTCCTGCTTTTGCAGGCAATTGGCGAAACGGTGCATTTCGCGAAGCGAAAGCGTGCGCACGTCGCCATCCCAGGTGGCGAGCATTACGCGGCCGCTTGATGCGCCTAAATCGACGGCCACACAATGGCGAAAAGTCATGGTCGGGTCCTTTCTTAAGTCATTAGCGGTGAGTGTAAGAAAGGGAAGAAAAAGCTGCCTTCTCGCCACTGACAGGTCAAATCCTGCGCTGGCAAGAAAGCAAAGGTGAACGTGAGGGAGTTCACAGTTTCCAGCCGTGGCGGGGTTTTCAGGCAGTGTGACGCTGACCGCATTTCCCGATCTTTCCGCTGATTTCTTGAAAATCGAACCGCTTTTGCGCGGTTTGCTGCCGGAAATTTAAGGTGAGCATGAAAGGCCTTAATTACTATTTTGAGAACATTTCTCATTAGTGGGGGCCGTTATGACCGTACTGCACAGCGTCGATTTCTTTCCATCGGGAGCGGCTCCGGTCGCGATTGAGCCGCGGCTCCCTCAGGCCGCGTTCCCGGAACATCATCATGATTTTCATGAGATTGTGATCGTTGAGCATGGAACGGGTATTCACGTATTTAACGGCCAGCCGTACACCATCAGCGGCGGTACGGTGTGCTTTGTGCGGGACCACGATCGGCACCTGTATGAACATACCGACAATTTATGTCTGACCAACGTGCTCTATCGTTCCCCGGACGCGTTCCAGTTTCTTTCTGGCTTAGACCAGCTGTTGCCGCAGGAGCAGGACGGGCACTATCCGTCCCACTGGCGGGTAAATCAGTCCATATTGCAGCAGGTGCGCCAGCTGGTAGGTCAGATGGAGCAGAGCGGGGACGGGCAGGAGACGCACGCCATTGCCACGCGTGAGCTGCTGTTTATGCAGCTGCTGGTGCTGCTGCGCCGCAGCAGCCTGGTGGAAGGGCTGGACAATAACGACGCGCGCCTGAACCAGCTAATGGCCTGGCTGGAAGATCATTTTGCCGAAGATGTCTGCTGGGAAACGCTGGCGGACGATTTCTCGCTCTCGTTGCGCACGCTGCATCGCCAGCTCAAGCAGCAGACCGGACTGACGCCGCAGCGCTATCTTAACCGCCTGCGGTTAATCAAGGCGCGTCACCTTTTGCGCCATACGGATGAAAGCGTTACGGATATCGCCTATTGCTGCGGTTTCGGCGACAGTAATCACTTTTCAACGCTTTTTCGCCGCGAGTTTTGCTGGTCGCCGCGTGAAATTCGACAGGGGAAAGACGCGTTGCTTCAGTAACGCGAGGGCAATCACCGTTTTCAGGGCGTAAAAAGACTAATAATGTTCGGTTATTGGCGGTAGAGGTTGTGCTGTGGCTGCTCATTTAGTTCTTCGCAAAGATGTTTTTTTCGCCTCTGCGAGTCAGGCCGTCGCGGTGGCAGACCGCTACCCGCAAAACGTCTTTGCCGAGCATACGCACGAGTTTTGCGAACTGGTGCTGGTGTGGCGCGGCAACGGCCTGCACGTCCTCAACGATCGACCCTACCGCATCACGCGAGGCGATCTTTTTTACATTCGCGCTGAAGATAAACACGCCTACGCCTCCGTTAACGATCTGGTGCTGCAAAACGTCATTTACTGTCCGGACAGGCTGAGGCTCAACGTGGACTGGGCGGCCTGCATCCCCGGTTTTCTTGATGCCCGAGGCGAAGCGCACTGGCGCTTGAGCGGCAGCGGCATGGCGCAGGTGCGGCAGGTCATTTCCCACCTTGAGCAGGAAAGCCAGAAGAACGACCCCGTCGCAAACCAGATGGCGGAGCTGCTTTTTGCCCAGCTGGTGATGACGCTGAAACGCCATCGTTACGCTACCGATAATCCTTCCGCCACGGCGCAGGAAGCGCTGCTGGATAAGCTCATTACCACGCTTGCGGGCAGCCTGAACAAAAGCTTCGGGCTGGAGAAATTCTGCGAGCAGGAACAGTGCAGCGAGCGCGCGCTGCGCCAGCAGTTTCGCACCCAGACGGGGATGACGGTAAACCATTACCTGCGCCAGCTGCGCATCTGCCACGCCCAGTATCTGCTGCAGCACACGGAGCTGCTGGTGAGTGAAGTGGCAATGCGCTGCGGTTTTGAGGACAGTAACTACTTTTCGGTGGTGTTTAACCGCGAGGTGGGGATGACGCCGGTTCAGTGGCGTCATCGCAGTCGAAAGGCAGCGTAATCAGTTCGCCATGCCGAGGCCGACGATGTTGGCGGCGATAATAATCACCACGCAGCCCAGGCTCAGCACGCCCACCGGACGGCGTCCGGCGTTGTTCCACTCTTTAAGCACCAGACCCACCAGTCCACCGCACAGCACGTAGAAGCTCATGTGCAGCATCCAGCTCATGTAGTCGTACTGCGCCGGAATGCTGGCGTGGCCCCAGGCATAAAAGAAGAACTGCAGGTACCACATCAGGCCGCCGAGGGCGGAGAGCAACACGTTGGTGATGATAAGCGGTTTTGCCAGCGAGAAGTCGTTTTTTATCGATAGATCCTTCACTTTTGCCAGACGAACAATGCAGAAGCCGAGGTTAACCAGCGCGCCGCCGCCCATGATCACCACGTAGCTGGGTAGGGCAACGTACAGCGGGTCGACGCCCAGCGCCGCGGCAGCTTCGTGCATCGGCTTGGCGGCATTCATGGCGAACGACATCCCCGCCGAGAAGATGCCGCACATTACCGCCAGCAGCAGCCCTTTTTTCAGGTTGAACTCTTCGGCCCTGATGCCCATTTTGCGCTCTTTCAGCTGGCCCGCGCGGGTGACAATACCGACGCCGATCACCGCGACCAGGACGCCCAGCAGCGTCATTCGTCCACCCTGCGTGTTAATCAGCACGTCGACATTACCGTTGAGTATTGGCGTCATTAGGGTGCCGACGATCAGCGTAATGCCAATCGCGATGCCGATGCCCATCGACATACCGAGATAGCGCATGGTGAGGCCGTAGTTGATATTACCGATGCCCCACATCGCGCCAAACAGGAACACCGGCAGCAGGGTAGACGCGTTGAAGGAGGCAAAGTAGCCCCAGAAATCGGGCAGCAGCATGGCGCTGATGGTCCACGGCAAAATCAGCCATGACACGGTACCGCCAACGGACCACATGGTTTCCCATGACCAGCCTTTCACTTTTTTAAACGGGGCATAGAAACAGGCAGCACTGGCGGCGCCTATCAGATGCCAGAAGATACCCATCGTAATCGCATGATTCATTTTTACATCCTCGTCGTTTTTAGCGTCGGCGGCTTCCCGTCGACTTGATGAGTGTAAAAATTAGGCAGTTTGGGAACCTTCAGAAGGTTGCCGCCCTTCTGTTCTTGATGGCAATCAGCACGTTAACCACGTGAGCAGACTCACATTTCTGCTATTCATTGAAAAACGAATAACCTTAGAAAAACTACGGCATTGATAATCATTTTCAATATCATTTAATTAACTATAATGAACCAACTGCTTACGCGGCATTAACAGCTGTGCCGCCCGACAATAATGGAGAGGATTATGAGTTATACACTGCCATCCCTGCCGTATGCCTACGACGCACTGGAACCGCATTTCGACAAGCAGACGATGGAAATCCATCACACTAAACACCACCAGACCTACGTGAACAACGCGAACGCCGCGCTGGAAAGCCTGCCAGAGTTCGCTAATCTGTCTGCTGAAGAGCTGATCACCAAGCTGGACCAGCTGCCAGCGGATAAGAAAACCGTGCTGCGCAACAACGCGGGCGGCCACGCTAACCACAGCCTGTTCTGGAAAGGCCTGAAAACCGGTACCACCCTGCAGGGCGACCTGAAAGCGGCTATCGAGCGCGACTTCGGCTCCGTTGACAACTTCAAAGCGGAATTTGAAAAAGCCGCTGCTACCCGTTTCGGCTCCGGCTGGGCGTGGCTGGTACTGAAGGGTGACAAGCTGGCGGTGGTGTCTACCGCTAACCAGGACTCCCCGCTGATGGGTGAAGCGATTTCTGGCGCATCCGGTTTCCCAATCCTGGGTCTGGACGTGTGGGAACACGCTTACTACCTGAAATTCCAGAACCGTCGCCCGGACTACATCAAAGCCTTCTGGGACGTGGTGAACTGGGACGAAGCAGCAGCGCGTTTCGCCGCTAAAAAATAAGGTTGCATTGACGCCTGTGAGAAGCGAGTCTGATGACTCGCTTTTTTTGTATCTGAAGGAGTAGATATGCACCACTATCCGGTCAACGTGTTTACAGGCAAGGTAAGGGAGTACGACGGCAGCCGCCCGAGCGCCATCGCCAAAATTCAGGTCGACGGCGAACTGACGTTAACCGAGCTTGGGCTGGCGGGCGACGAGCAGGCCGAAAAGAAAATCCACGGCGGGCCGGAGCGCGCGCTGTGCCATTATCCGCGCGAGCACTATCAGCACTGGAAAACCGAATTCCCCGAGCAGGCGGATCTCTTCGTAGCCCCCGCGTTTGGTGAGAATCTCTCCACTGAAGGGCTCACCGAAAAGAACGTATTTATCGGCGATATCTACCGCTGGGGCGATGCCCTGATTCAGGTGACGCAGCCGCGCTCGCCGTGCTTCAAGCTCAACTTCCACTTCGGTATTCATGACATGTCGTCCCAGCTGCAAAGCGCGGGTAAAACCGGCTGGCTGTATCGCGTGGTGCTGGCCGGACAGGTTTCGGCGGATGCGCCGCTTGAGCTGGCTTCACGCCTGAGCGACGTGTCGGTTTATGACGCCTGCGCCATTGCCTGGCATATGCCGTTTGATGACGAGCAGTATCACCGCCTGCTGTCGGCGGCGGGGCTCTCGACAAGCTGGACCAGAACGATGCAGAAGCGGCGCTTAAGCGGCAAGATCGAGGATAATTCGCGGAGATTATGGGGGAAATAACTGCCCCTCACCCCGGCCCTCTCCCCAAAGGGGCGAGGGTGAAAAGACTGCACTGAGCAGTCCCCTCTCCCCTATGGGGCGAGGGTGAAAAGACTGCACTGAGCAATCCCCTCTCCCCTATGGGGAGAGGGTTAGGGTGAGGGGAAAACTACGAACGCTTATACAACGGCAGCCACAGCGTCAAGCGAAGCCCACCCAGCGGGCTGTCGTCGGCCTTCACCCAGCCGCGGTGCTGCTGCATGGCGGTTTCAACAATCGCCAGACCCAGCCCCGTGCCGCCGGATTCGCGGTCGCGCGCCTCGTCGGTACGGTAAAACGGACGGAAAATCTGCTCGCGGTCTTCCGGGCTGACGCCAGGGCCGTCGTCATCGACAATAACGGTGATCCCGTCTTTATCTACCGAGAACGCCACCTCAATCTTCGTGTGCGAGTAGCGCAGGGCGTTACGCACGATGTTCTCCAGCGCGCTTTCCAGCGTGTTGGGGTTACCGTACAGCGGCCACGGGCCCGGCGGGAAGTTGACGGTGAAGGATTTGCCCATCTGCTCCGCTTCGAACGCCGCGTTATCCAGCACTTCATGCCACAGGTGATTGGCTTTCACCGTTTCGCTGACCAGCGCGTTTTTCTGCTGATTGCGCGACATGACCAGCAGGTCGTTGATCATGCTGTCCAGACGCTGAGCTTCCGTTTCAATACGCTCCAGCTCTTTGCTCTCACCGCTGCGGCGGCGCAGCAGGGCGGTGCCGAGCTGCAGGCGCGTAAGCGGCGTACGCAGCTCGTGCGAGATATCCGACAGCAGACGCTGCTGTGCGGTCATCATGCGATCGAGAGCGCTGACCATCTGGTTAAAACTGGTCCCGGCGGCAAGGAACTCCTGCGGTCCGGCTTCCAGTTCAGGGTGCTGTCGCAGGTTACCCTGCGCCACTTCATCGGCGGCATTCTTCAGCTTGCGTGCCGGTTTTGCCAGGCTCCACGCCAGCCATAACAGCAGCGGCGAGCTGACCAGCATGGTGACAATCAGCAGCAGGAGAGGGCGGTCAAACAGCAGGTTGATAAAATCGGACTGGGAGCTGCTCGCCGGACGGATCAGGTAGAGCTGATAATTATCCTCGCCGTCCCTGACGGAAAAAGGCCCGACCATCTCTACGCGGCCATATTTCTTCTTCTGGGGATGATCGGCGTTATCTGCCTGACCAATGAAGTTGCGGATAATCTGCATTTCATTGCGATCGGCCCCAATGACGCGGCCTTCGCTGGTCACCAGCAGCAGGCGTTGTCCGGGAGGCGCCCACTTGTCGATAGCGCGAAACAGCCTGCGCCACCACATTAAATCGTTCGGCGGATCGTTTGCCAGCTCGGCTTCCACGTGCTGCTCGATCATCACGCCCTGACGTTGCTCGCTGTCGAGAAGCTCCGTCATCTGGCGTGAGTCGAGTTTTGGCAACATCAGTACGAGCATTAAAACTAATGCCAGCGTCAGCCAGAAGATGGCGAAGATGCGGGCGGTTAAGCTTCCTATCATGAAGCGGAAACCATCAGATAACCGCGACCACGCAGGGTTTTAAACCATGGGTGACCGTCTTTACGCTCCGGCAGCTTACGGCGCAGGTTAGAGATGTGCATGTCGATGGCGCGGTCAAACGGGGTCAGACGTTTGCCCAGCACTTCCTGGCTCAGATGTTCACGTGAAACCACCTGGCCCAGATGCTGTGCCAGCAGATACAGCAGGGTGAACTCCGTGCCGGTGAGTTCGAGCGTCTGGCCATCAAAGCTCGCCTCCTGACGGCCCGGGTTCAGGCTCAGGGAGTCGACTTCAAGGGTAGGTGAGCTGTTGTCGGTATTTTGCTGCTGCTCGCTCCAGTGGGAACGACGCAGGATCGCGCGAATACGGGCAACCAATTCACGGTCGTTAAACGGCTTCGGTAAATAGTCATCCGCGCCCAGCTCAAGGCCAAGTACGCGGTCGAGCTCGCTGCCGCGCGCGGTCAGCATGATAACGGGGGTCTGGTGTGTCTGGCGAAGCTCTTTCAACGTATCAATGCCGTTTTTCTTCGGCATCATCACGTCGAGCAAAAGTAGATCGATGCTGTCGTCAAGGAGACTCAGCGCCTGCTCGCCATCGTGGGCAACCAGGACGTTGAAACCTTCCATGTCGAGCAACTCCTTTAAAAGGGATGTGAGCTCTCGGTCATCATCAACTAACAGGATTTTATTCATTGTTTAAATACCTCCGAGGCAGAAATTACGACATCAAGGCTGTCTAATCCATGACTTTACGTTGTTTTACACCCCCTGACGCATGTTTGCAGCCTGAATCGTAGACTGTCTCTCGTTGAATCGCGACACGAAAGATTTTGGGAGCAAGTGATGCGCAAAGTTACCGCTGCCGTCATGGCCTCAACGCTGGCGTTCAGTGCGTTTAGCCAGGCTGCTGTAGCTATCAACGGCGATAACGGTCCCTCACCAGAGGGCGCAACGCAGCTCAGTAGCCAAAGCCATATGTTTGACGGCATAAGTTTAACCGAACATCAGCGTCAACAGATGCGAGATCTGATGCAGAGGGCACGACACGACCAGCCCCCTGTTAATGTTAGCGAAATGGAGACAATGCATCGCCTTGTCACCGCAGAAAATTTTGACGAAAGCGCTGTACGCGCTCAGGCCGAAAAAATGGCACAGGAACAGGTTGCCCGCCAGGTAGAGATGGCGAAGGTCCGCAACCAGATGTTCCACCTGCTAACGCCGGAGCAGCAAGCGGTTTTGAATGCCAGACATCAGCAGCGAATGGACCAGCTGCGTGAGGTTGCACGGATGCAGCGAAGCTCAGAAACAACGTTTTTCAGTAGCAATAGCAGTACCCAGCGTTCCCAGTAAACCCTGTTTTCCTTGCCATAGACACCATCCCTGTCTTCCCCCACATGATGTGGGGGTTTTTTTTATCAATCACTTACATCAGTTTTCATAAAAAACAGCAACTTAAAAAAACCTGCAAGGGACTGGAAGGGCTACAAAGTTCTCCGGGTGTGGACACTATGTGGACACTCGGGCGGTCTAATTCCCTAATCGAGTATGTCGAGTTCTCTGATTTTTTGTACGGCTGCAATTAGCTCATCTGGCTTGTAATTGGAAGCATCAATTTCTTTCAACTTTCCATCATCGAGAACAAGCCGCAACTTTTTATCTTTTTTAAGATAAGCAGCTAACACACCGGCAACTGCGCCAATGGCAGCAGTGCCGAACGGTAGCAGGATGTTGATATATTCCGTTGTGCCAGCACCGAAACACATTGGCCCTCGTTGATAAGGAACGGCTACGGTGTCAAGCTCTTTGGCTAAATAGGCAATATTTCTGCCGCTGGCTCTGCAATGGATCTTGTTTATGGAACTGTTCGTCATTTCTTCAAAACTCCCTTTGCGTAAACGCATTAAACTGGTCATCCCACTTTTTAAAGGTGTTATGACCATCCTCTGTGGTTACAACTGGTCGCTTAAGTTCAGGCCTGTCGGGAAAGCGCAGGCCGACGGATTAAGCTTTGACGTCTATCAGGACGACGTTACATCGCAAGATGCGCTTATCGTCCTGGTCGATAGCAAACGAACTATGCTGCCTGATTAATTATCAAACCGTTAAACCTCCCTTTAGTGGGTTTAACGCTACTGCGTTTTGCAGGTAATCAGGCGCAAGGTGCGCATAGGCCATCGTCTGCTGAATGCTCGCGTGCCCGAGAATCTGCTGCAGCGCAATAATATTGCCCCCGTTCATCATGAAATGGCTTGCGAAGGTATGGCGCAGGATATGTGTTGCCTGATTTGGTGGAATATCAGGTTTCACTCTGCGTAAAATCCCGCAAAACTTCTCATAGTCAACCTTGAACAATTTAGCGCTGGCCTCCTCTTTAACTTTCTTCTCCAGTTCCTCGGAAATCGGCACGGTTCGCTTTTTGCCGTTTTTGGTTTTCAAAAAGGTAACCCTGCAGCTTGTTATCTGCGCTGGTTTCAGCGTGGCAACTTCCGTCCATCTTCCGCCAGTGCTCAGGCACAAAAGCGCGACCAGCAAGTCATCACCAACCAAAACGCTTAACAGCTTCTCAATTTCTGACTTATCCAGAAATGTCATTTCCGGGTTGGCCTCCGCCAGCGGCGGCAGACCATGAATCGGATGTTGCCCGGAATACTCATCCAACTGGATTAGCTTGGTGAACATGCCCGATAAACGGTACATGTCACGATTTATCGTCGCTGCGCTGATGCCATCGCGTAGACGAACAGAGCGGTAATCCATAAGGCATTTTTTATTCAATCTGCTGACCGGAATGTCACCCAATCCGCTGATAGTTTTGCGCAAATGCCCTCGCTCTTTTTCTCCGTGTTCGTGATTCTGGCCGTGATACTTCCACCACGCCTCTAACAGCTCTGACAGGGTGCGGCGGTCTGTTCGCTGACCTGCCCATTCTTTCTGGCTGGCGTTGGCGATTGTGTACCGCTCAAATGCTACAGCCTCAGCTTTTCTTTCAAACTTCCTGCGGATGCGTTTTCCGTCGCGGCCGCGAGGTCTAATGTCCACTTCATAGCGACCATCATCGAGCTTCTTAATTGGCATAAGAAAGCCCTCCGGCGCTGTACTCACCATCTTGGTAACAAATGGTGAAAATGTAATGTTTGTATAGTGTTAACCAGTCTGTTTCTCGGAGTGGTCTGATTCTGTTGGTTCTCGCCCAATGTGTGCGAAAGCCGGTGCTATCTGACCAGCTTGCGGGGCTGTCTCACCAGTCATCAGCCATAGCGTGTATTTTTTAAACTGCGGGGTGTTGGTGACTCGCATTATGATGCTTAGGCCGGGTTCCTTATGCCCGCTTTCATAGTTTTTAACTGTACCAAGCGCTATCCCGCTAATTTCACTGAATTTTGACTGCGTTAAACCCTCGGCTTTTCTGATGGCTTTCAATTTTTCAAATGTCTGCATTTGACAGTAACCTATTGGTGACTTATATTCCCTCAAAGGTTATCAATTGATAACCATTTGAGGCGCTAAAACCAGTCCCCTAAAAGGACAGGGGCGACTTAGAAAGGACTGGATCGGTCAAGAGTAGCACGAAAGCAAAGAGGGTCTAACTAATGGAAGCCAATGATTATGTGATTCAGTACCCGCTTGACGCGGTGCATACGGTGAAGTTTGCCGAGTTGCTTGGTAAGCCAGAATCGGCAGTTACCAAGATGGTCAAAGAGAATAAGTTGCCAGTTATCGAGCTTCGGGATCCAAGTAAGCCGAATGCTCGCGCCGGTGAAAAGTGGGTTTTCATCCCGGAATTTAATCGCGCAGTTCGTGAGGCGTTCTACAACCGACCGGTAGAACAGCGTGACGCGTGGCTGCTTTGGATGGGGCTTTGATTATGAATGAGCCTCGTTGCATTGCTCAGTTATTGCGTAACGAGAGCCCGAAGGCGATGGATTTCACTATCACCCACGGCAGGGGGCGCAAGGGCATCATCATCCGCACCCAAAAACCGAGCGCTATTAGCGCTGTTTTTGCTTTTCTGAAATCCCGGAGGTTCTGGAAATGCCTGTAATGACACTCGGTATCGTGGAGAAACAGCCAGCAGCTCTGCGCGGTCTGATTGGTAAATATCTGGCCGCGCCTCGCTGGCAGGATAGTTGCGATTTTTACAATCAGATGATGGAACGTGAGCGCCTGACCGTTTGTTTTCATGCCCAGTTAAAGCAGCGTCACGCGACGATGCGTTTTGAAGAAATGAACGATGTAGACCGTGAGCGATTAGTTTGCGCTATTGATGAGCTGCGTGCTGCATTTTCCAGACGTCGACAGGTTGGCGCGAGTGAGTATGCGTATATTAGTTTTTTGACGGTCAGCCAACGCCGCACTTTGTTTATGCATGCCGGATTAACTGAAAAAGAATTTAATCAGCCTTACTGGCGTATTAATGAAGATTCCTGTTATTGGCGTGATGCCTTATTTCGTGCATTGCGAGAGCTTTTTAATTTATTTGAATATGCACCAACAATATTAACCTCGGTAAAGCCTGAGCAATATCTGCATTAAATAAACAACCGTAGTTTTTTACGCACTTAATTGTGCGGGGCTTCTTTTTGTCTGGAGAAAGTCATGCATACAGTAACAGGAAAGCAGCGCAGTAACTTCTCATTAATGCTGCAACAGGCGCGAGCCGAAGCGCAGGCCGATGCGGCGACGCGCTTTTCCTCTCATCTGGACGGTTTAATCCGTCATATAGCTGGCGCAGATTTGTCGCGCGTGGAGATTGTCGAGTTACTCAGTCAGGAATCCATCAAGTTTCATAATATCGGCCTTTCTCGCGGGGAGTCTCTTTAATGTCTCTGATGCACTCCGTATTACTTAATAACTGGCTAAAGATTGCGGTTATGAAAAACGGTGAATTATCGCTTGCTGACATTAAGCGCGATAAAGAAACCGGAGCGATGACTGAATCAACCATCGCTATTTATTCGAGTGAATTAAATCTCCTGACGGATGTGGTCAATTTGCTTGTGAAACGCGCCGTTTTTCATAAGCAAATCACCAGCGTAGATGAATTATCGAAATTAACTATCGAGCTAACCGGTTACTGCGCCGGTGAGTTTAAAAAACTGAACAGAGAGAGGAGCTAAATCAATGCCGGATTATATGGATCACATTCAGGAGCGACAGACGGAATCACTGACTCGCCAGATTAACGCCGCTCGGGTGAAGCCGTGCGGCGCTGCTGCATTGGTTTGCGAAGAATGTGACGCACCAATCCCTGCCGACCGCCGTGCGGCATATCCGTCGGCGACACGCTGTGTCTACTGTCAGTCAGCGCTTGAATCAAAAGCTAAACACTTTCGGGGGCAGGCATGAGCATTCGTATCGAGATTGGCGAGCGCTATGTCGTCACAAGTGACCGTTTTCAGTTCATTTTGCAGGAGAAAAAGACCGCTGAAACAGGGAAGAATGCCGGTAAAGAGTGGCTGGATGTTGTCGGCTATTACCCCAAATTAAACCAGCTCGTTTCCGGTCTGATTCATCACGATATTTTGAGCGGTAGCGCTGTCTCTTTTGAGGAATTGAGCGCTCAGGTTGAGCTACTCGGTCAGCAGTGTTTACGGGCTTTTGACACAAATGGCCGTTGAAATTCGGGGGCGTTCTGCCCCTACACCGCCACCACCATTTGCAAAAGGCACCGGCAAAGAGTTTGCCGGTGTTTACTCATGGAACGCGCCGCGTGAGGCTATTGGGCGTGAGAGACCCCTTACACGTGACGAGCTGCGTCAGGTGCAAGGTGTTTTATCTAAAATTGACCGCCTGCCTTACTTTTTAAGTTCTCTGTTTACTTCGCGCTATGAATATATCAGGCGCAACAAAAGCCCTGTGCATGGGCTGTATTTCCTCAAGTCGACATTTCTGCGCCGGTTGTGGCCGCGCATTGAGCGGGTTAATCAGCGTAACGAAATGAATACAGAGGCGTCGCTGCTGTTTCTTGCTGAAAGTGAGAATTACGCGCGCCTGCCGGGGATGAACGATAAAGCGCTGAAAAAATTTGCGTCTCGTATCGCCTCGCAGCTTTTCATCATGTACGAGGAGTTAAGCGACGCATGGGCTGAGGCGCACGGTGGCAAAGAGTCGCTTTTTACCGATGAGGCTCAGGCGCACCTGTACGGTCATGTTGCTGGCGCAGCTCGTGCTTTTAATGTTGCCCCGCTTTTCTGGAAGAAATACCGCAAAGGCCAGATGACAATCCGACAGGCATTTTCCGCCGTCGCTCGCCTGATTAACGATGAATGGTGGACTAACCAGCTTAAGGCGCAGCGCATGCGCTGGCATGAAGCACTGCTGATTGCTGCAGGCGAGGTGAATAAAGACCGCTCGCCGTATGCCAGTAAAAACGCTATCCGTGATGTGCATGCACGCCGCCTGGCAAATCTTGAATACCTGAAATCCTGCGAGCTGGAAAACAAAGTTACCGGCGAACGTATCGACCTTATCAGCAAAGTGATGGGGAGTATTTCCAATCCTGAAATTCGCCGCATGGAGCTGATGAACACCATTGCGGGGATTGAGCGTTATGCCGCTGCTGAGGGTGATGTCGGTATGTTTATCACGCTGACTGCACCGTCGAAGTATCACCCGACTCGTCAGGTCGGGAAGGGTAAAGATAAGACTGTACAGCTTAATCATGGCTGGAATGGTGAGGCTTACACCCCGAAGGATGCGCAGCGTTACCTTTGCCGTATCTGGAGCCTGATGCGTACCGCTTTCAAAGATAATGATTTGCAGGTTTATGGTATGCGCGTCGTCGAACCGCACCACGACGGGACGCCGCACTGGCACATGATGCTGTTTTGCCAGCCCCGGCAGCGCAAAGAAATCACCGAAATTATGCGTCGTTATGCTCTCAAAGAGGATGGCGACGAGCGCGGTGCTGCTCGCAACCGCTTTCAGGCTAAGCACCTGAACAAAGGCGGTGCGGCCGGGTACATCGCGAAATACATCGCCAAAAATATCGACGGTTACGCGCTAGATGGTGAGCTCGATAAAGATACCGGCAAACCGCTCAAAGATACCGCCGCCGCTGTTACTGCGTGGGCGTCAACGTGGCGAATCCCTCAGTTTAAGCCGATTGGCCTGCCGACGATGGGCGCTTACCGTGAGCTGCGCAAGCTGCCTCGCGGGGTCAGTATTGCTGATGAGTTTGACGAGCGAGTCGAAGCAGCACGCGCCGCGGCTGATGGCGGTGATTTCGACCTGTATATCACTGCTCAGGGCGGCGCAAATGTCCCGCGCGACGGCCAGACCGTCAGGGTCGCCCGTAGCGTCAGTGATGAGGTTAACGACTACGAAGAAGATATCGAGAGGGTGGTCGGTATTTACGCGCCTCACCTCGGCGCGCGTCACGTTCACATTACCCGGTCATCAGAATGGCGCATCGTTCCAAAGGTTTTGGCCGTTGAGCCTTTGACCTTAAAAAGCGGCATTGCCGCGCCTCGGAGTCCTGTCAATAACTGTGGAAAGCTCACCGGCGGTGACGTTTCGGTTATGACCCCTACACCGTCTGAGTATGCCGCAGCGGTGTTAAATCTTGTTGATGACGGGGTTATCGCATGGGATGACCCCGAAGTCGTGACGGCGCTCAAGGGCGCACTAAAACACGACGCGCCGCAGCAAAATCGTCAGCAAAGAAGTGGAGAGCCATTAAAACAGCATGACGTTGCCCCATCAGGCAGGCTGACTAAATCCGAACGCGCGCAAATACCGCGCATCCGCTTTGACCTTGCGCAGCAAGGCATCACTCCGAAGCGCTGGGAGCTTGAGGCGCTGGCGCGTGGTGCGACCGTGACATACCACGGGCAGAAATTCACATATCCGGTCGCTGATGAGTGGCCGGGGTTTACTGGTATATCTGAATGGGGGTAATTGTGAGAAAAATCTGTGTGATTGTTGGGTGGATTGCTGGGCTGTCGCTTTTCTTTCTGCTTCTTGGTTGGGCGGGTGAGCAAGACCGTAAAGACTGTGAGGAACGGATAGCAACAGAGCTGAAAACCACGGCTGTTTTTATAAACAATAAGTGCATGGTGAAGGGGTATGGCCGCTTTGACGGGAGGTGACCTATCTGACCCGAGCAAACGCCGCCGGTGCTGAAACTCGCTTTCAGTGCTGGCGGGGTTGAACAACGAGCCCCGCGAGGCGTTAGCCTGCCCCTGAGTATCCGCCCTAGACCGGCACCATTAAAGCCGGCTTTTTTATGCCATTTTTCCGCGAATTTCCCGTTTTTTAGCCATGCATGCAACAGGTGCATTGTTTTGCATGCGTCAGGTTTGCCCGTCTTGGCCGTGTGCCGCCAGTGCTGGCGCGGATACAGAGTGGTCATGCAACTGCATTAAAACCGACCCATGAAGCGGGCAGGCGTGGCGGGGAAAGCATTGCGCGCCAGCGGTGGTGCGTAATGATAAAAATTATCGTCTGAGCGCGTCGTGATGGCGCGGTCGTGGTTGCTGTCGGCTCGTTGGTGGTCTGGTGCGGCTGTGCGCGTGTGGTGCGTCTGAGGAGTGATGGTGGCGGGGTGTGAAAAAGCCGCCATGCTGGCGGCTTGAGGGGGGATTATTCCGGGTTGTCGAGGGTGTACTCTTTGAACCTGATGACCTCCATGCCGAGCCAGTCGTTTACCTCTCTGAACCTGTCCTGCAGGGGCGATAGCTCATTACGCACGAACACCTTTGCCACCTTCTCAACGTCACCGAGTGAGCCGATATTCTCGGGCTTGCCGCCCATAAGCTGGAACGGCACGCGGTGCGCGTCCATCAGGTCGGCGGCGCTGGCTTTCTTGATGTTGAAAAAGTCATCCTTTGTGGCGACCTCGCTCAGTGGCACGATTTTGATGCCGTCCGGTTTTCCGCCGGGGGCGTAGAAAAACAGGTTCTTAAAGTTGCCGAGCCCTTTCGAGTTACGCATCGCCTCGCGCAGCGATTCGACGTCGGTCGCGCTCTGCGCCGGGTCGGTCACATACATTATGTAACCTGCGTGCGCGCCGTTCTGGTAATACTTGCGGCGGAACAGCGTTGCGGATTCATTCAGCCAGGCGGAATTAAGCGCGCTGAGATATTCAGGCAGGCCGTAAATCTCCTGATTTATATCGGGCTCCAGCAGGTGAAACACGGTGTCAGGTGCGAACTCATGCGGTAGAGTGAAATTTTCCACAAACCAGAAAATCGAATCGTCGACCCCGCGCCGGGTGTATTTGGCTGGTGAGGCCAGCAGCTTGATTAACTGGCCGGTGACGCTGTGGCGCTGCTCAAGAAAGGCGTTGCCGAATACCAGATAGTCGAGCGCAAAGCGGCTGAAATCCTGACGGGACAGCAGCGGGTGCGGAATGTAGGTGCTCGCGAGCACGTTGCGCTTAACGTAAATCGGTGAGCTGTGATGTACAGCAGAGCGCAGGCTCTTTGCCAGCCCGGAGAAACTGACCGGCGGCTCGTACCATTTGCCGTTACTGATGCACTCGACGTAATCCAGAATGTCGCGCTTATCGAGTACCGGCACCGGCTCGCCAAAGGTGAACGCCTCCATTTTTTGCGGGGCGCTGGCGGTCATGGCAACTTGTTTGCGTGGCTTGCGCTTGCTCATGCTGCCACCTCACCCGCTGCAACAACGAAAGACCAGTCGCAGCCAAACAGCAGCCGATAATCATCGTCGCTGTATTCGCGTTTAATTTCCTCGGGCGCAAAGAGATTGCACCCGCGCTGGCATGCTGCATCCAGAGTGACCGACTGACGCCAGACACCATCTGTGCAAAATACGCTGTCGCCGGTATTGATGAGTGGTGACGGTCGATGCCAGCGGGTTGTGCCGTTCCATACCCGGAAAGCGTCATGATTATCAGAGGGCGAGGTGAACATCGTCAGGCTGTGGCGTTTATGACAGGCGATACCCGCCGCGACTTTTGCCGCCTTTAACGGGTTATTGAACCATGCGAACTCATCAAGGTAGACGTTACCGGCCAGCGCGGCGCAATGAGATTCCTCGCCGACAAAGCTGATAATCGCACCGCCGTCGAGCTGCAGGCTGTGGCCGTTGCTCGTCAGACGGACGCCGACGCGCGCCGAAAGGTTATTCATGTACATCAGCGCCACGCGCGCATGCTCAATGGTGTGAGCAAACCAGACCTGATTATCGCCTGTTGTCAGCGCATCGAGCAGCGCCTCACGGCTAAAGACTTGCGTTGCGCCAATCTGGCGCGATTTGGTGATGCTGCGGTCGATATTGAGCTTCCCGACCCGCAACCATGTTGCCTGATAGTCAAAGCTGTCATTGTGCAGAATATCGGCCATTGCCTGAATCTGGCTTTGTGAGAAAACGTTATTTTTCATTAATTAAACTCCAGAATAGATTTAGGCTGCATGCCGCTACCGGCGGAAAGCGGTTCGTTTAACAGGGCGTGCATGGTCGCCCATGCGATATCTGCGTGACTGGCTTCCTCGGTGCGGCTGGCCTCGTAGGTGGCGCTGCGCCCGCTGCTGGTCATGGTTTTGCGGATGGACATAAACGACTGCGTGACGTCGGTCGCCCCGGCGTCGTACTCCAGACAGCCGCGGCGAATGGTGTCTTTTGCCTTAAGCACCATCGCGGTTTTCATCTCAGGCGTGTAACGGATGCCGCGTGCCGCCGGGTAGAATGAGCGCACCAACTGGAACACGCCGAGACCGAGGCCGGTTGCGTCAATGCCGATGTATTCGACGTTGTATTTCTCGGTCAGTTTGCGGATGCCCTCTGCCTGCGCGGCAAAGTCCATGCCTTTCCACTGGTGGCGCTCCAACATGCGGAACTTGCCACCCGAGACCACCGGTGGCGCGAGCACGACGCACCCGGCGCTGTCGCCAGTGTGCGACGGGTCGTAGCCAATCCAGACAGGGCGCGAGCCGAACGGGTGGTCGGCGAACGGGGTGAAGTCCTCCCATTCTTCCATCACGTCGACCATGCAGCGCTGCAGCTCCTCGAACGGGAATACCGACGCTTTATCGTCGACAAACTCGCACATAAACAGGTTCTTAAAGTCCTCGTCACTGTTTTCGCGTTTGAGCTGGTCGAGGTCGAACAGAGTACAGCCACCGGCAAGCGCGTCCTCAATAGTGACAATCTGCCGCCACTGGCCATCGTCGCAGAGCTGACCACCGGCGAGCGCACTGTGACTGATGTCGATTTCGATGCGGTCGGCAATCCGGTTGCGCCCCTTGTTGAACAGCTCGCCAGACCAGAAGGGGTAAGCGCCGTGCGCCAGCGTTGATGGTGTCGAAAAGTAGGTCGAGCGCAGGTGCTTCTGCGAGGCCATGCCCGAGGCGACCTTGCGCAGCTTCTGAAAATTCGGGATCCAGAATATTTCATCGACATACAGGTCGCCGTTATGGCTCTGCGCGGTGTTGGAATTGGTACCGAGAAAAATCAGCTTTGCGCCGTTGTTGCCAATGACAATCGGGTCGCCGGTCAGGTCAACGTCGACCAGTCGCGCAAACTGAATGATGTATTCGCGGAACACGTAAGCTTGCGTTTTACTGGCCGACAGAAATATTTGGTTATGGCCGGTCTTGAGCGCGCGCAGCAGCGCCTCGCGGGAGAAATAGAACGTCGCGCCAATCTGGCGGGATTTGAGAATATCGCGAATACGGTGCGCCAGCCCTGCGCGGTACCACTGCAACTGATACTCGAAAGACTGGTCGAAAAATAGTTCCTCCAGTTTCTCGATAGCCTCGTCGCTGAAAAAGTTCTTTTTCGGCTTCTTACGCTCGCCCTTGTTGCGGTTAGCGACATTGGGGTTAAGGTCGACCTCGTTGCCGGTCTGGCTGTAGCGGTTAACGCGCGCCAGTCGCTCAATCTGCCGCCCGAGCAGGTCAATCTCTTTGAAGTCGCCGCCTGATTTTTGCGGCTTGGCGATGAGCTGAATCAGCCTGGCCTCAAGGCTGCTTTCGACGCGGGAAATCGGTGCGATGCCGTCCCAGCCGTCGCGCTGCTTCCAGCTCTGCACGGTCGGGCGCTTGACCTGCAGCATTTCGGCAATCTGTGGCACGGAAAAACCCTGCCAGTAAAGCAGCGATGCCTGCCGTCGCGGGTCATGCAACAAGGTTGTATCGGTGGAAATGGTCATTGATGCCTCGCCGTAGTGGATTCAGGGCAAGGCTACTTAATGGCCGTCAGTGATTCGCTAAGGTGCTGTTGTGTGGGCGGTTGTCCAGTCGTCATTGGTGGTCTGGCGTGTCCTGAGTCTGGAAACTGGCGGTGACCAGTAACCCCAACCTCAGGACTCCTGACAATGGCAAAAAAAGTCTCAAAGTTCTTTCGCATCGGCGTAGAGGGTGATACCTGCGACGGGCGCATTATCAGCGCCAGCGATATTCAGGAAATGGCCGAAACCTACGACCCGCGCGTCTACGGTTGCCGTATCAACCTTGAACACCTGCGCGGCCTGCTGCCCGATGGCATATTCAAGCGTTATGGCGATGTGGTCGAGCTGAAAGCCGAGAAGATTGACGACGATTCTGCGCTTAACGGCAAATGGGCGTTGTTCGCTAAAATCACCCCGACCGATGACCTTATTGCGATGAATAAAGCCGCGCAGAAGGTCTACACCTCAATGGAAATCCAGCCGAATTTTGCCAATACCGGCAAATGCTACCTCGTCGGCCTTGCGGTCACCGATGACCCGGCGAGCCTCGGCACTGAATACCTCGAATTCTGCCGCAACGCGAAGCACAACCCTCTGCAGCGCTTTAAGGCCAACCCTGAAAACGTCTTTTCCGCTGCCACGCTGGCCGAACTGGAATTTGAAGACGTTCCCGACACGGTGCTAAACAGCCTGGCCGATAAGGTGAAAGCCATTTTCAGCCGTAAGCAGGTCAGCGACGATGCGCGTCTGAGTGATGTGCATGAAGCGGTGACCACCGTCAGCGAGCATGTGCAGACCAACCTGACCAAGCAGGACGAGCGCCTTTCCGCTATGGAAACCGCGTTTGCCACTTTCAAACAGGAACTGACCGGCAAGGTTGACGAAACCAGCCAGGCATTTTCCGCCCTGAAAACCACCCTCGACAAAACCGAGAGTTTCAGCCAGCCGCGACGCACAAAAGCCAGCGGCGGTGGCGGCGATGAGCTGCTGACCGACTGCTGATAAACCGCAGACCGAAACAGGGCGGTAACCCCGCCCCATGCTGTGACTAACCGATTAATTCAAACAGGAAATACTATGCGTCAGGAAACCCGTTTTAAGTTCAATGCCTATCTGACCCAGCTCGCCAAACTGAACGGCATCAGCGTTGATGACGTCAGCAAAAAATTCACCGTTGAGCCGTCCGTCACGCAAACGCTGATGAACACCGTGCAGGCGTCATCCGCATTTTTGCAGACGATTAACATTCTGCCGGTCGCAGAAATGAAGGGTGAGAAAATCGGCGTCGGTGTGACCGGCACCATCGCCAGCACGACCGACACCTCGGGCGACAAAGAGCGTCAGACCGCCGATTTCACCGCGCTTGAGTCCAACAAGTACGAGTGCAATCAGATTAACTTTGACTTCCACCTGACCTATAAACGCCTCGACCTGTGGGCGCGTTTTCAGGACTTCCAGCGCCGCATCCGCGACGCCATTGTCCAGCGTCAGGCGCTGGATTTCATCATGGCCGGGTTCAACGGTATCACCCGCGCTGATACCTCAGACCGTAGTAAAAACCCGATGCTGCAGGATGTGGCCGTCGGCTGGCTGCAGAAGTACCGCAACGAAGCACCGGCGCGCGTGATGAGCAAAATCACCGATGCTGACGGCAACGTCGTTTCTGCTGTCATTCGTGTTGGTAAAAATGGCGACTATGAAAACCTCGACGCGCTGGTGATGGACGGTACCAATAACCTGATTGATGAGATTTATCAGGATGACCCGAAACTCGTTGCCATCGTTGGCCGTAAGCTGCTGGCCGACAAATATTTCCCGCTGGTCAACAAGCAGCAGGAAAACACCGAGTCGCTCGCGGCGGATATCATCATCAGCCAGAAGCGCATCGGTAACCTGCCCGCCGTGCGCGTGCCGTACTTCCCGGCGAATGCTGTTTTCGTCACCACGCTGGAAAACCTCTCTATCTACTTCATGGATGAGAGCCACCGCCGCAGCATTGATGAGAACCCGAAAAAAGACCGCGTGGAAAACTACGAGTCGATGAACATCGACTATGTGGTCGAGGCGTATGCCGCCGGGTGCCTGCTGGAAAATATCACCCTGGGCGATTTCACCGCACCAGAAGTACCGGAAGGCGGAGAGTAAGCCCATGACGAGCCCCGCACAGCGTCACATGATGCGGGTCTCGGCCTCTCAAGCCGCGCAGCGGGAACAAGCCCCGCTGCGCCATGCAACCGCCTACGAGCAGATGCTGGTAAAGCTGGCCGAAGACCGCCGCACGTTAAAAAACATCCGTTCAAACGAACTCAAAGCCGCGAAAAAGCGCGAGCTGCTGCCGTTCTATGCGCCGTGGGTCGCCGGTGTGCTGGCTGATGGCCGTGGTGCGCAGGATGACATTCTGATGACCGTCATGCTGTGGCGTCTCGATGCCGGTGATATCGCTGGCGCGCTGGAGATTGCGCCCTACGCGCTGAAATACGGCCTCACCTCAGACCATCGTCGCACCACGCCTTACATGCTGGTTGAGGAGGTGGCGCTGGCCGCACTGCGCCTGCGCGATGCCGGTGAGCCTGTCGACCTTGCATTCCTGCTGACCACCCTCAGCCTGACCGACGGCGCTGACGTTCCCGATATGGTGCGCGCCCGTCTGCATAAGGTGACTGGCCTGACCCTGCGTGATGCCGGTAAGAACGCCGACGCGCTGGCGCAGTTTCAGCGCGCGATGCAGCTCGACCGCAATGCCGGTGTGCGCAAAGAGATTGAGCGACTGGAGCGGGCATTGAAGCCTAAGCCCGAGGCCGCGCCCCGTAAAACGACTAAACCGCGCACGCGCAAACCTGCCACCAAACCGGCGGCAAAGCGCGGGCGTCCACCAAAGGCGGTAAAAACCGCCGGTTAACTGAACGCTCCCCGAGCCGGGCGGCACGCCGGTCAAAGCGGGTTTTGACCCTGACGGCGACCGGCGTCCACCGCCCAACCTAATGAGGTTGTCATGACGACAGTAATACTGAATCAGCCCGACGAACCGCAGGACGTACCGGGCGTGGTGATTCCCGCACCGGAGACGGGTGACGCAGTGATTAAAAACACGTTCTTTTTCCCTGACGTGGATCCGAAGCGGGTGCGCGAGCTGATGCGCCTTGAGCAGACGGTTTCCGATGCGCGCCTGCGCAACGCCATCAAGACTGGCATGGCGGAAACCAATGCGGAGCTTTACGACTACCGGCTGCGCCAGATTGCCGCCGGGTTTAAGCAGCTGGCCGACGTGCCTGACGCAGAGGAAATCGACGGCGAGAATGTGCGCATTTTCCACTACCTCAGCGCCGTGACGGCGATGGCGACCGCCACCCTGTATGAGCGTTATCGCGGGGTTGAGGCCACCGGCAAGGGTGACAAAAAAGCCGACAGCGTCGAAACCACCATTGATGACCTGTGGCGGGATATGCGCTGGTCGGTCTCGCGCCTGCAGGATAAGCCGCGCTGCATCGTGGGTCAGCTCTGATGAAAGTCTACGCGATGCAGGGCGACACCCTCGACGCACTTTGCGCCCGGTATTACGGGCGTACTGAGGGCGTGGTCGAGACGGTGCTGCGGGCTAATCCCGGTCTGTCTGAGCTGGGCGTCATTCTGCCGCATGGCACGGCGATTAACCTGCCAGACGTTGAAACATCACCCACGGCGGAGACCCTGAACCTATGGGACTGAGTATGGAAAAAATCACCACGTTTATCGCCTACTGGCTGGCCGTGGGGCTGGCGTATTTCGGGGCAATGTCGCCCGAAAAACTGGCGCTGTATGTGGGGAGTCTGTGCGCCATTTTTACGGCGGCGGTGAATTTCTGGTACCGGCGCAAAACCTTTCGTTACCTGACCGAAATGGGAATCGACAAGGGGGTGACCCGTGAGCTCAATCGTTAAACGTTGCAGTGTGGCCGCAGTGCTGGCGCTGGCGGCACTGATGCCTGATTTTCGTCTGCTGAATACCTCGCCTGATGGTCTGGCACTGATTGCCGACCTCGAAGGGTGTCGCCTGACACCTTACCAGTGCAGCGCGGGCGTGTGGACGTCAGGTATCGGCCACACTGCCGGGGTGGTACCGAAACGCGATATCACCGAGCGCGAAGCGGCGGCAAATCTGGTCGCCGACGTGCTGAACACCGAGCGCCGTCTCGCGGTCTGCGTGCCGGTCACCATGCCGCAGCCGGTTTACGACGCGCTGGTCAGTTTCTCTTTCAACGTCGGCACCGGTGCGGCCTGTCGCTCGACGCTGGTCTCTTACATCAAGCGTCATCAGTGGTGGCAGGCATGCGACCAGCTTACCCGCTGGGTGTACGTCAATGGCACTAAAAACAAAGGGCTGGAAAACCGCCGCGCGCGGGAACTGGCGTATTGCATGAAAGGAGTAACCCAATGAAAAAATATTTACGTTCCCTGATGTTCGATGCCCTGCTGGCACTGGTGCTGCTTTGGGGGCTGGCATCGCCGCAAAGCGCCGCCGTCAACTTTGTTGCCGCGTGGGCGCTGTTTGGCAGTTTCATCTGCATTACGGCGAGCGTCGCCGGTGTGGTCGCTTATGAGCACTGGCTGCGAAATACGGGCAAAAGTATTCCCGTCAATCCAGACCTGATGAAGGTATTTCGCGCCGTCTTTTGCCGTAAGCCCTCTCAGGGCCGTCGGGCATGGTCTCTCATTATTTTCTCTGTTACCACGGGCTGTCTGCTTGGGGCTGGCTGGATCCTTACGGCTCTGATTTATCTGATTTGTATGCTGACCTTTAAGGCCGTTCGCGAGACCTACCGCCAGCGCATTGAGGGGGCTGGTCTGTGTCCAGAGTCATTGTGATGTTTCTGGCCTCTGCGCTGGTGCTGGCTGTGCTTGGGCTGCTGTGGTTGCGCCATGAGAACGGCAATTTATCCCGCTCCTTTGAGACAGCAAACCGCGTCGCGAGCGAACAAAAGACGACGATTGGCATGCTGAAAAATCAGCTCAGTGTTGCCGGTCAGCTTGCCAGACGTAATGAATCTGCGCAGGTGGCACTGCGTGAACAGCTCGAAAAGGCTAGCGAGGAAGCCAGCCGCCGCGAGCAGACGATAACGAGGTTACTTAATGAAAATGAAGTCTTTCGCCGCTGGTATAACGCTGCTTTGCCTGATGTTGTGCGTCGGCTGCACACCCGTACCGCCTGCGCCAGCGCCGGTGATTGTGGTCAGCGGATGCCCGAGGGTGAGCCTTTGCCCGATGCCGGGAAGTGACCCGAAAACCAATGGTGACCTGAGCGCAGATATCCGCCGTCTTGAGGGCGCGCTGACCGCCTGCGCGCTGCAGGTTAAAACCGTCAAACACTGTCAGGATGAACTCGATGCAGAAGCACAAAAGCCTGCGCAAAGCGCTGATTAACGCCGTGCCGCAGCTCCGAAACAACCCCGATATGCTGCGACTTTTTGCCGACAACGGCCATACCGATTCCCGACTGGCGAGCTCGCTGTCGTTTGAAAAGGTGTACGTGCTTAACGTGGTGGTGACCGACTTCACCGGTGACCTTGATTTGATATTTGTGCCGGTGCAGGCGTGGCTGCGTGAACATCAGCCGGACATTATGACCACCGACGACGGGCGGGAAAAAGGATTCACTTGGATTATTGATATCAATAACGACGATTCGCTCGATATCAGTATCAGCCTGAGGCTTACCGAGCGCACGCTCGTCAAAGAGGTCGACGGCGCGCTGCACGTCAGCTATGCCCCTGAGCCGCCACTGCCTGAGCCGGTGGCGCGCCCGGTCGAGCTGTACGTTAACGGCGAACTGGTGAGTAAGTGGGATGAGTGAGTTAACCGCGCTGCAGGAACGTCTTGCCGGTCTGATTGCCAGCTTGTCACCGGCGGCGCGTCGGCAAATGGCGGCTGAGATTGCGAAAAAGCTGCGTACCAGTCAGCAACAGCGCATTAAGCGCCAACAGGCACCCGACGGCACCACGTATGCGGCACGAAAGCGCCAGCCGGTGCGGAGCAAGAAAGGTCGGATTAAACGTGAAATGTTCGCCAGACTGCGCACCAGTCGCTTTATGAAAGCCAAAGGCAGCGACAGTGCGGCGGTGGTGGAGTTTACCGGCAAGGTGCAGCGCATGGCGCGGGTGCATCAGTACGGCCTCAAAGACCGGCCAAACCGCAATAGCCGGGATGTGCAGTACGAGGCACGCCCGCTGCTCGGTTTCACCCGTGACGATAAGCAGATGATTGAAGACGTCATTATCAGGCACCTCGGCAAATAAATATTGTGTGAACCACCACCGGAGGCGCGCGAATTGGCGCGGTTCCAGACCAGAGGCATCCTTGCACTATGAATACGTTATCCACGATACAGGAGCTCGCGCGTGCGATTCGCAACCTCATCCGCTCAGGTGTGGTGACTGAGGTTGATACCGTGCAGGGGCTGTGCCGCGTACAAAGCGGCGGGATCCAGACTACATGGCTGAACTGGCTGACCACCCGCGCCGGTCGTTCGCGGACGTGGTGGGCTCCCTCGGTCGGTGAGCAGGTTCTGCTGCTGGCAATCGGTGGCGAGCTTGATACCGCTTTCGTGCTGCCGGGTATTTTCTCCGACGATAACCCCGCCCCGTCTGCCTCGGCGGATGCGTGGCATGTGGCTTTCCCTGATGGTGCGGTCATTGAGTATGAGCCCGAAACCGGCGCGCTGACGGTCAGCGGCATAAAAACGGCCGACGTGACGGCATCGGAGTCCATCACCGCAACCGTACCGCTGGTACTGGTGAAAGCCTCGACCAGTATCACCCTCGACACCCCGGAGGTGATTTGCACCAATAAGCTAACGACGGCGACGCTTGAGGTGCAGAAAGGCGGCAAGATGAGCGGCAATATCGAACATACCGGCGGGTCACTGTCGTCTAATGGCAAGGTACTCCACACCCATAAACACCCGGGCGACAGCGGTGGGCAAACGGGGGCACCGTTATGACGGCTCGCTATCAGGGTATGAACCGAAATACCGGCCTCGGCATCAGCGACACTGAGCACATCAGCCAGAGCATGCGCGACGTACTGCTGACGCCGGTCGGCTCGCGGGTGATGCGCCGTGAATATGGCTCGCTTCTGTCGGCGCTGATTGATATGCCGCAAAACCCGGCGCTCAGACTGCAAATTATGGTGGCGTGCTATTCGGCTATCCAGAAGTGGGAGCCGCGCATCAGGCTTACCGCCATCAACTTTGAGACCGGCGACGCTGGCGAAATGTATGTCGATATTACCGGGATGCGTACCGATACCGGTGCGTCAGTTTCAACCACTGTTTCACTGAGTTAAATCACTATGGCAACCGTTGACCTGAGTCAGTTACCCGTTCCCGATGTGGTTGAGGAACTGGACTATGAAACCATCCTTGCGGAGCGCAAAGCGATACTGATTTCGCTTTATCCCGAAGACCAGCAGGAGGCCATTGCCCGGACGCTCACACTTGAGTCAGAGCCGATTGTTAAGCTGCTGCAGGAAAACGCCTACCGTGAAGTTATCTGGCGCCAGCGGGTGAACGAAGCCGCGCAGGCGGTGACGCTGGCCTATTCCGCCGGTAACGACCTCGACGTCGTGGCAGGGAACAACAATACCGAACGCCTGACCATCACCCCGGCGGATGACACCACCATTCCGCCGACACCTGCCGTTATGGAATCCGATACCGACCTGCGTCTGCGCACGCAACAGGCGTTTGAGGGCTTGAGCGTGGCGGGTCCGGTCGGCGCATATGAGTATCACGGTCGCAGTGCCGACGGGCGGGTCGCTGACGTTTCGGTCGCCAGTCCGTCGCCAGCCTGCGTGACGATTACCGTGCTATCGCGCGAGGGTGACGGCACCGCCAGCCCTGATTTACTGGCGATTGTTGATAAAGCGCTGAATGCCGAAGATGTGCGCCCGGTGGCCGACCGGGTGACCGTCCAGTCAGCCGAGATTGTGCCGTACCAGATTGACGCGACGCTCTACGTTTACCCCGGTCCAGAATCTGAACCCATCAGGCAGGCGTCAGAGCAAAAGCTGCAGAGCTACATCAGCGCGCAGCACCGCCTCGGGCGTGATATCCGTCTGTCGGCCATTTACGCGGCGCTGCATGTTGAGGGGGTGCAGCGTGTCGAGCTGGCATCACCGCAGGCCGACATTGTGCTGAGTAAGTCGCAGGCGTCGAACTGCACCGAGTACCAGATAACTATCGGGGGCTCGGATGAGTGACCGGCTGTTACCCGTTGGCTCGTCGCCGCTGGAAGTTGCCGCCGCTGCCGCGCTCTCTGAGATTCAGCGCGTGCCGGTACCGCTGCGCACTCTGTGGAACTGGCGCACCTGCCCGGTAAAGCTGCTGCCGTATCTGGCGTGGGCGCTGTCGGTCGACAGGTGGGATGAGAAGTGGCCGGAGGCGACAAAGCGCAGCGTCTGTGCCTCCTCGTTTTTCGTCCATCAGCACAAAGGCACCATCAGCGCATTGCGTCGGGTGGTTGAGCCGCTCGGTTTTCTGATTGAGGTGCGCGAGTGGTGGCAGCTCGACGAGGAGCCCGGCACATTCCGCCTCGTTGTCGGCGTGCTCGATAGTGGCATTACTGACGAAATGTATCAGGAGCTTGAGCGCCTGATTGAAGACGCCAAACCGGCAAGCCGTCATTTGACGGGGCTGGCTATCAGCCTGAGTGCGACCGGTGAGCTGTATGTCGGTGCGGGATGTTACGACGGTGACGCGCTGACCGTTTACCCCTACACCCCCGAGGAAATTGTCGTCGGCGGTGAATATTACCCGGCCTCGGCCATCCATTTGATTGATAACCTGAGAGTGAACGCATGACCGCAAAATATTTTGCCATTCTGACCAATCAGGGCGCGGCGCGGCTGGCGAACGCGGCGGCACTCGGTACCAAACTCAACCTGACGCAGATGGCCGTCGGTGATGCGAATGGTACGCTGCCGACCCCTGACCCGGCACAGACGAAGCTCATCAACCAGAAGCGCATCGCGCCGCTGAACCTGCTGACCGTTGACCCGGCCAATACCAGCCAGATTATCGCAGAACAGATTATTCCCGAGAATGAGGGTGGTTTCTGGATCCGCGAGATTGGTCTCTATGATGATGCCGGTGTGCTTATTGCCGTGGCGAACTGCCCGGAAACCTACAAACCACAACTGCAGGAGGGAAGCGGCCGCACGCAGACCATTCGCATGATTCTTATCGTGTCGAGTACGTCGGCTATTACCCTGAAAATCGACCCGTCGGTCGTGCTGGCAACGCGCCAGTATGTCGACGATAAGGTTATCGAGGTGAAAGCCTATGCCGATAGCCTGCTGGCTGCGCACCTCGCCGCTGCTGACCCGCACCCGCAATACCTAAAAACGGCGGATATTGATAAATACATTCCCGTCGGATTTCCGCTGCCGTGGCCGCAGGCAACGCCGCCCGATGGCTGGTTGAAATGCAATGGTGCTGCTTTTGACAAGGCGAAATATCCAAAGCTGGCCGTCGCTTATCCGTCCGGTAGCCTGCCTGATTTACGCGGTGAGTTCCTGCGTGGCTGGGATGACGGGCGCGGTGTTGATGCAGGGAGGGCTTTATTAAGTGCGCAAGGGGATGCTATCCGTAACATCGTTGGTTCATTTAATGAAGTGCTTGGTACGTCGTCAGCTGCAGTGTTTCGCGTAACAAATCAGGCTGGAGCCTTTGCAGCATTTATGAATCCAAACCGCAATATTATTAATACTGCTTCAATGACTTATGAAACTCAAAATAATATTCCTACTGGCGTTAAATTTGACGCATCGACCACGGTACCCACGGCGAGTGAAAACCGACCTCGTAACGTTACATTTAACTACATCGTGAGGGCGGCATAATGGCAAAAGCAACACTGAATAAAAACGACATAGCTACTAAAGCGGGTGATGTGACGGTTTACAACTACGATGATAAGACTCGCGAATATCTTACGTCCTCTGTCGAATTTCTGGCGATTGGTGTGGGGATTCCTGCGAACTCCTGCACCGACGCGCCGGTCGATGAAAAGGCAGGGTTTGCTATTTGCCGCACGGTCAGCTTTGACGGGTGGGATTATGTTATCGACCACCGGGGCGAGACCGTGTATGACACGGAAACCGGCCAGCCTGTCGAGATAACCGGGCTCGGTGATTACCCTAATAATGTGACCACCATCGAACCGCTGACGCCTTATGACCGCTGGAACGGTAGCGAATGGGTTACGGATGCGGATGCGCAGAAAAGCGGTCAGATGCTGGAAGCGGAGCAGCAAAAATCCGCATTTCTGGCCGAAGCGCAAAGCACTATCAGCCTGTGGCAGACTGAGCTGCAGCTCGGCATTATCAGTGACGATGACAAGGCCAGCCTGATTGCGTGGATGAAATACATTCAGGCGCTGAACGCGGTCGACACCTCAACGGCACCGGATATCGAGTGGCCGGTTAAACCGGAATAACGCAAGGCGGGCTGATGCCCGTCTTTTTTATGATTTGTTTATGTGTCATCCGCTACCCATCGCCGACAAATAGCTCCTCACCAGACCAGCCAGGACAATAACACTCGCCCACTAACCACGGAGTTAACCGGATGAGTGATTTTCACCACGGCGTACAGGTGCTTGAGATTAACGACGGCACCCGCGTCATTTCCACTGTAGCAACCGCAATCGTCGGCATGGTCTGCACGGCCAGCGATGCGGATGCCGAAACATTCCCCCTCAATGAGCCGGTACTGATTACCAATGTGCAGAGCGCCATTGCGAAAGCCGGTAAAAAAGGCACGCTGGCCGCATCCCTGCAGGCTATCGCCGACCAGTCAAAACCCGTCACCGTTGTCGTGCGCGTTGCCGAAGGTGTCGACGATGACCCGGATGCAGCTCAGGCGCAGACCATTTCTAACATCATCGGCGGCACGGATGAGAACGGTAAATACACCGGTATCAAGGCGCTGTTGACTGCCGAAGCGGTCACTGGTGTTAAGCCGCGTATTCTCGGCGTGCCGGGTCTCGATACGCAGGAAGTCGCAACCGCACTCGCGTCGGTCTGTATCAGCCTGCGCGCCTTTGGCTATGTCAGCGCATGGGGCTGTAAGACCATTTCCGAAGCGATGGCCTATCGCGAGAATTTCAGTCAGCGCGAGCTGATGGTCATCTGGCCTGACTTCCTCGCATGGGACACCACCACTAACGCCACCGCAACAGCCTACGCCACCGCTCGCGCGCTCGGCCTGCGCGCCTACATCGACCAGACTGTCGGCTGGCATAAAACCCTGTCTAACGTCGGCGTGCAGGGTGTCACCGGCATCAGTGCCTCAGTGTTTTGGGATTTACAGGCATCCGGCACCGATGCTGACCTGCTCAACGAGGCAGGGGTCACGACGCTGGTGCGCAAGGATGGTTTCCGCTTTTGGGGTAACCGCACCTGCTCTGATGACCCGCTTTTCCTGTTTGAGAACTACACCCGCACCGCGCAGGTGCTGGCCGACACGATGGCCGAGGCGCACATGTGGGCGGTCGACAAGCCCATCACCGCATCGCTTATCCGTGACATTGTCGACGGTATTAACGCCAAATTCCGCGAGCTGAAATCAAATGGCTACATCGTGGACGGTGAGTGCTGGTTCGACGAGGAATCGAACGACAAGGAAACCCTCAAGGCCGGGAAACTGTATATCGACTACGACTATACGCCGGTTCCACCACTGGAAAGCCTGACCCTGCGCCAGCGTATCACCGATAAATATCTGGTGAATCTGGCTGAATCAGTCAACAGCTAAGGAGCCTGAAACAACATGGCACTACCCCGCAAACTCAAATATCTGAACATGTTCAACGACGGCCTGAGCTACATGGGCGTCGTTGAATCCGTGACGCTGCCAAAGCTGACCCGCAAGCTCGAAAACTATCGCGGCGGCGGTATGAATGGCGCGGCGGCGATTGACCTCGGCCTCGACGACGATGCGCTCACCGTCGAATGGTCTGTTGGTGGCCTGCCCGATGTGGCGCTGTGGGCGCAGTACGCCGCGCCGGGTGCTGACGCCGTGCCGCTGCGTTTTGCTGGCTCTTACCAGCGCGACGACACCGGCGAAATTATCGCGGTCGAGGTGGTCATGCGTGGCCGTCATAAAGAAATCGACGGCGGTGAGAATAAGCAGGGTGAAAACACCTCGACCAAACTGTCGACCGTCTGCACCTACTACCGCCTCACGATTGATGGTAGCGACGTCATCGAAATCGACACCGTCAACATGGTCGAGAAGGTGAACGGCGTCGACCGTCTGGAACAGCACCGCCGCGCAATCGGGCTGTAATTCCCTGACCGGTCAGCACTGCTGGCCGGTTATTAACCCCCTTTCAGAGCAGAGAAAAACATCATGGCAAAAGCACCACGTAAAACCGCTGAATTTGTTGATACGGCTGGCAACGAAATCGACACCGTAAACCCGAATGTCGTGACCCTCGACAAGCCGATTAAGCGCGCCGGTCAGACGATTGATAAGGTCACCCTGATTGAGCCGAACGCCGGTACCCTGCGCGGTGTCAGTCTGGCGGCGGTGGCACAGTCCGAGGTCGATGCGCTGATTAAAGTGCTGCCCCGCATGACCTATCCAGCGCTCACCACGCAGGAGCTAACCGCGATGAACCTGCCCGATATGCTGTCGCTGGCCGCTAAGGTGATTGGTTTTTTGTCACCGGCTTCGGCGGAATAGATTTCCCGCCCGACCTGTCGACCGATGACCTGATGGCGGATATCGCAGTGATTTTCCACTGGTCGCCATCAGAGCTCTATTCCCTGAGCCTGACCGAGCTCATCACATGGCGCGAAAAGGCGCTACAGCGTAGCGGAAACCACAATGAGTAATAACCTGAGGCTTGAGGTATTGCTGAAAGCGGTCGACCAGGCGACCCGACCGCTTAAATCCATCCAGACCGCGAGTAAAAGCCTGTCGGGCGATATTCGCAACACACAAAAAGGGCTGCGTGACCTGAACGGTCAGGCGTCAAAAATCGACGGCTTTCGTAAGGCAAGCGCGCAACTGGCCGTAACCAGTCAGGCGCTCGATAAGGCGAAACGCGAGGCCGGTGAGCTGGCCGTGCAGTTTAAAAACACCACCAGTCCGACCCGCGCGCAGGCGCAGGCACTCGAAGCGGCAAAGCGTGCCGCCTCTGAGCTGCAGACGAAATACAACAGCCTGAGAACGTCGGTACAGCGTCAGCGCTCCGAGCTGATGCAGGCCGGTATTAATACCCGCACCCTGTCTACCGATGAACGTCGGCTCAAAACCTCCATCAGCGAAACGACGGCGCAGCTTAACCGACAGCGTGAGGCGCTGGCGCGCGTAAGTGCGCAGCAGGCAAAGTTAAGCCGGGTGAAAGCCCGATACCAGTCAGGTAAAGAGCTTGCCGGTAATGCGGCGGCGGCTGGTGCTGCAGGTGTTGGCATTGCAGCTGCGGGAACGATGGCCGGGGTAAAATTACTGATGCCCGGTTATGACTTTGCGCAGAAAAATTCCGAGCTGCAGGCTGTGCTCGGGGTCGATAAGCAGTCGCCAGAAATGCAGGCACTTCGCAAACAGGCGCGCCAGCTCGGCGACAATACCGCCGCCTCTGCCGATGATGCAGCCAGTGCGCAGATTATTATCGCAAAAGGTGGTGGTGATGCTGAAGCTATAGCGGCCATGACGCCTGTGACTCTCAACCTGTCACTTGCGAACAGGAAAACAATGGAGGAAAACGCGCAACTATTGATGGGGACAAAAGCCGCCTTTCAGCTTTCTAATGACGCTGCTGCACATATCGGTGATGTTCTTTCAACAACGATGAACAAAACCACCGCTGATTTTCAGGGGCTAAGTGACTCATTAAGTTACCTTGCCCCTGTTGCGAAAAATGCCGGGGTGAGTCTTGAACAAGCGGCGGCGATTACCGGCACACTTCACGATAATAACATCAGGGGGTCAATGGCTGGGACGGGCGGCGCGGCTGTTATAACAAGGCTACAGGCACCAACAGGCAAAGCATATGATGCCCTAAAAGAGTTGGGTGTTAAAACCTCGGACAGCAAAGGCAATACGCGCCCGTTATTTACCATCCTGAAAGAAATGCAGGCCAGTTTTGAGCGCAACAAGCTCGGAACTGGTCAGAAAGCTGAATATGTGAAAACCATATTCGGTGAGGAGGCCATGAAGTCTGCAAGTGTGCTGATGGCCGCAGCGGCAAGCGGAAAGCTCGATAAACTCACCGCTACGATAAAGGCATCCGACGGAAAAACCGAGGAACTGGTCAAGGTTATGCAGGATAACCTCGGTGGCGATTTTAAAGAGTTTCAGTCGGCTTACGAGGCGGTCGGTACTGACCTCTATGACCAGCAAGAGGGCTCACTGCGCAAGCTTACCCAAACGGCCACGCAGTATGTGTTAAAGCTCGACGGCTGGATCCAGAAAAATAAGGGGCTCGCGGAAACTATCGGCATCATTACCGGTGGCGCACTTGCTCTGATTGGTATCATCGGCGGCATTGGTCTCGTTGCGTGGCCGGTTGTCATGGGGATAAACGCCATTATTGCCGCTGCTGGCGTGCTGGGTACGGTCTTTACTGTTGCCGGTGGTGCCATTGTGACCGCACTGGGTGCGATTACCTGGCCGATTGTGGCCGTCGGTGCGGCGATTGTGGCCGGGGCGCTACTCATCCGCAAATATTGGGAGCCCATCAGCGCATTTTTCTCGGGGGTGATTGAGGGCATCATGAGTGCCTTTGCACCGGTCGGGGAAATGTTCGCTCCATTAGCACCAATTTTTGACGGACTTGGTGAGAAGCTGCGCGGCGTCTGGCAATGGTTTAAAGACCTGATTGCACCGGTCAAGGCCACGCAGGAGACGCTCGATAGCTGCAAAAATGTCGGCGTCATATTTGGTCAGGCACTGGCCGATGCGCTGATGTTGCCTCTGAATATTTTCAATAAGCTGCGTGGTGGTCTTGATGTAATTCTCGAAAAGCTCGGCCTCGTTAAAAAGGAATCGAGCGGTATTGATGCGGAGACAGCAAAAGCGCCGCCGGTTGGTCAGGGTGGAGGTTACATTCCGACAACAAGCTCGCTTGGTGGGTATCAGGCTTATCAGCCTGTCACAGCTCCCGCCGGTCGTACCTACATTGACCAGAGCAGTCCAACCTATCAAATCAACCTGCCGGGTGGTGGCGCGCCGGGTGGTCAATTGGGTAACCAGTTGCAGGATGCGTTAGAAAAATATGAACGCGACAAGCGAGCCAAAGCCCGCGCTAGCATGATGCACGATTAAGGAGACTGATGATGATGCTTGCTCTTGGAATGTTTGTGTTTGAACGTCGCACCCTGCCTTATCAGTCGATGCAGCACTCGAAGAATTACCGCTGGGCGTCTAATGACCGGGTCGGTAAACCGCCTGCGTATCAGTTTCTCGGCGAGGGGGAAAACGCGATCCAGCTTGCCGGCACGCTTTATCCTGCCATTACTGGCGGTCGTATATCTCTGCTGGCTGTCGAGCTGATGGCCGACGAGGGTAGAGCTTGGCCGCTGATTGAGGGAACCGGCAATATCTTCGGGATGTATATCGTCGAGACGGTGTCGACCACGCATACCGAGTTTTTCAGCGACGGCGCGGCCAGAAAGATTGATTTCACCCTTTCGCTGAAACGGGTCGACGAATCACTGACGGCCATGTTTGGCGACCTGAATAAGCAGGCCAGCGAGCTTCTCGGCTCTGCCGGTAATCTGACGGATAAACTGCAGGGTGTGCTCGGAGGGCTGACCGCATGATTACGGGCATGACCATTGACGCCGGTGCCAGCCTTGCACCAGCATTTATGCTGACGCTGAACAGCCAGGACATTACCAGCAATTTTAGTGACCGGCTGATTTCCCTCACCATGACTGACAACCGGGGTTTCGAGGCTGACCAGCTCGACATTGAGCTCGACGACACCGACGGCAAAGTCGAGTTACCCCTGCGCGGGGCGGTGCTGACGCTGTGGCTTGGCTGGCAGGGTTCGGCGCTGCTGAATAAGGGTGATTTCACGGTCGATGAGATTGAGCACCGGGGGGCGCCTGATACCCTGACCATTCGGGCGCGTAGTGCAGACTTTCGCGGAACGCTCAATTCACGGCGTGAAGAGTCATGGCACGACACCACCCTCGGTGAACTGGTCAGCACCATTGCAAAGCGCAATAAACTGACGGCCAGTGTCGCGGATTCACTGAAAAAAATCCCGGTACCGCACATCGACCAGTCGCAGGAGTCGGACGCCGTATTTCTGACCCGCCTGGCTGACCGCAACGGGGCGGCGGTGTCAGTGAAAGCGGGGGAACTCCTGTTTCTGAAAGCCGGTAGTGCAATGACGGTCAGCGGCAAGCCCGTCCCGCAAATGACCCTGACCCGCAGCGATGGCGACCGTCATCAGTTTGCCATTGCTGACCGTGGGGCTTATACCGGCGTAACGGCAAAATGGTTGCACACCAAAGACCCGAAGCCGCAAAAGCAGAAAGTAACGCTGAAACGTAAGCCAAAAGAGAAGCACCTGCGCGCACTGGAGCACCCGAAAGCAAAGCCGGTCAGCAAAAAGACAAAAGCCAAAAAAGAACCAGAAGCGCGTGAGGGTGAGTACATGGCCGGTGAGGCCGATAACGTGCTGGCGCTGACGACGGTTTACGCTTCCAAGGCGCAGGCGATGCGCGCCGCTCAGGCTAAGTGGGATAAGCTGCAGCGAGGCGTTGCGGAGTTTTCAATTACGCTGGCGCTTGGTAGGGCTGATTTATTCCCTGAGACACCGGTGCGCGTGTCGGGCTTTAAGCGCGTCATAGACGAGCAGGCATGGTTAATCAGTAAAGTGACCCACAGCCTTAATAATAGTGGCTTCACGACGGGCTTAGAGCTTGAGGTTAAGCTCTCTGACGTAGAGTATAAAGCGGAAGATGATGAGGGGTGATTTTAATTTATCTGTTTGTTATATAAGGGTTTATTGAGTAAAATTAACACATCAGCCAAATCGTTGAGGTGCTTAATATGTTTCATTGCCCATTATGCCAGCATGCAGCCCATGCACGTACAAGCCGTTACATGACCGATACAACAAAGGAGCGTTATCACCAGTGTCAGAACGTGAATTGTAGCGCCACGTTCATTACATTTGAGTCGGTGCAGCGTTACATTGTTAAGCCCGGTGAAATTAATGCCGTTAGGCCTCATCCGCTGCCATCGGGTCAGCAAACTATGTGGATGTAACCACAAACAAAAAGCCCCGCGATTGCGGGGTTTTGTTTATTTTGACTTTGGCATTCCAAACATATGCGTTTTTGAGAGCATCACAACTTTAGCTCTGTCATCTGGCTCTTTACCCATCTCGTTACAAGTTGCGAGAGGCTGTTCGAGCACATAACCAAATGCTTTATGTTTATTCAGTACGTGCAATTCTTTAGTTGTTTTCATGTAGGAATTCGGTACATCTTTTGTCCAAACATCCATGCAAATTCCTGAGCTTATGACCGCATCATAAATTTCAGGTGTAACTTGGTTTGCGTCCAAAACGACAGTGATAATGTTATTACTTTCTTCTATTTCAATCGGTTGCCATAATTTTAGCTGCTTTTGCAAGGTTTTTACGTTATTCGTTTGGGCGTGGGCGGTGATAGACAGAAGAATGGCGACGGCCGCAACTACCGATTTGAGGTTAAACATGGAACATCCTTATTAAACATTGGGTTAAAAGTTGTTTATAACTCCTGCTGGATGAAAAAACAAAGCCCCTGACGGGCAGGGGCTTTTTAGTCAATGTGGACGCTATGTGGACAGCGTATGATATAAATCCATTTATATCATTGTGTTAGGTGGTGTTTTCTGACACCATCCCTGTCTTCCCCCACATGATGTGGGGGTTTTTTTTGCCTGCCATTCTGATTTGCTAACCGTTTATTCATCCTTCGACTCCCCATGCTTCCGTTATAATAGCGGCATGACATGACAGGAGCGTTTATGAATCAATCCTATGGAAGACTGGTAAGCCGGGCCGCCATTGCGGCGACCGCCATGGCCTCCAGCCTGTTACTGATTAAAATTTTTGCCTGGTGGTATACCGGCTCGGTCAGTATTCTGGCGGCGCTGGTGGATTCGCTGATGGACATTGCCGCCTCGTTAACCAACCTGCTGGTGGTACGTTACTCGCTGCAGCCAGCGGATGAAGAGCACACGTTTGGGCACGGCAAAGCGGAGTCTTTGGCCGCGCTGGCGCAAAGTATGTTCATTTCCGGTTCTGCGCTTTTCCTGTTCCTCACCGGCATTCAGCATCTCGTTTCGCCGACCCCAATGAACGATCCCGGCGTTGGCGTCGTGGTGACTGTCGTCGCGCTTATATGCACACTTGTTCTGGTAACGTTCCAGCGCTGGGTCGTTCGCAAAACGCAAAGCCAGGCCGTACGGGCGGATATGCTTCATTATCAATCTGATGTTATGATGAATGGGGCTATTCTTATTGCGCTCGGTCTGGCCTGGTATGGCTGGCATCGGGCCGATGCGTTATTTGCGTTAGGGATTGGTATCTATATTTTATATAGCGCCCTGCGGATGGGGTATGAAGCGGTGCAATCACTGCTTGACCGTGCCCTCCCGGACTCAGAACGTAATGAAATTTTTTCTATTGTGACCGCCTGGCCCGGCGTCAGCGGTGCGCACGATCTTCGAACGCGGCAGTCAGGGCCGACCCGCTTTATTCAGATTCATATTGAAATGGAAGACAACCTGCCGCTGGTCCAGGCTCACGTTATTGCTGAGCAGGTCGAGCAGGCGATTTTGCAGCGTTTTCCTGGTTCAGACGTCATCATTCACCAGGATCCCTGCTCGGTTGTACCCGGACATGTTGGACTTTCGTAATTGGTTGTAAAAAAGTGAGCCAGGCCAGCATTTTGTGTATAAATTACCGCCATTTGGTCTGACCTGAATCAATTCAGCTGGAAGGGATTGATATACTATTTGCAGTATTCGTTGGTCGATAAGTTTCTTCCGGCAACAGATTTCAATTTTGCATTCCTAAGTTCAGAGGTAGTCATGATTAAGAAAATCGGTGTGTTGACAAGCGGCGGTGATGCGCCGGGCATGAACGCGGCAATTCGCGGTGTTGTCCGCGCAGCGCTGACGGAAGGTCTGGAAGTTTTTGGTATCTATGATGGTTACCTGGGTCTGTATGAAGACCGTATGGTTCAGCTCGACCGTTACAGCGTGTCTGACATGATCAACCGTGGCGGCACCTTCCTTGGGTCTGCGCGCTTCCCGGAATTCCGTGATGAACACGTTCGTGAAGTGGCTATCGAGAACATGAAGAAACGTGGCCTGGATGCCCTGGTGGTTATCGGCGGTGACGGTTCTTATATGGGTGCAAAACGTCTGACCGAAATGGGCTTCCCGTGCATCGGTCTGCCAGGCACCATCGACAACGACATCAAAGGTACTGATTACACTATCGGTTTCTTTACTGCGCTGGGGACCGTTGTTGAAGCGATTGACCGTCTGCGTGACACCTCGTCTTCTCACCAGCGTATCTCTATCGTTGAAGTGATGGGCCGTTACTGCGGTGACCTGACGCTGGCGGCAGCCATTGCGGGCGGTTGCGAATTTATCGTCGTGCCTGAAGTCGAATTTAGCCGTGAAGATCTGGTGGCTGAAATCAAAGCGGGCATCGCAAAAGGTAAAAAACACGCGATCGTGGCGATTACCGAGCACATCTGTGACGTTGACGAGCTGGCGAAGTACATTGAAGCCGAAACCAAACGCGAAACCCGCGCGACCGTACTGGGTCACATCCAGCGTGGCGGTTCCCCTGGCCCTTACGACCGTATACTGGCGTCCCGCATGGGCGCGTACGCTATCGATCTGCTGCTACAGGGCCACGGCGGTCGCTGCGTCGGTATTCAGAACGAAAAACTGGTTCACCATGACATCATCGACGCGATTGAAAACATGAAGCGTCCGTTCAAGGGTGACTGGCTGGACTGCGCGAAAAAACTGTACTGATCGGCTGTGTTGCCCGGTGGCAAGGTAAATGCAAAACGGTAACCCCTGGGTTACCGTTTTTTTATGTTTGCTCCCTCTCCCGTGGGAGAGGGTTGGGGTGAGGGCATCAGGCCACTCATTCACTCGGTTATTCCACTACGTTATAGCCAATCTTTTTTTATTCTTTAATCATCGATTCTGTTTCTGGCACGCTGCATTCATCAAAACACTACATAAGAGAGCTGGGCGATGAATAAATGGGGCGTGGGTTTTACATTATTGCTGGCATCGACCAGCGTTCTGGCTAAGGATATCCAGTTACTGAACGTGTCATACGACCCGACGCGTGAACTGTACGAGCAATACAACAAGGCGTTTGCGGCGCACTGGAAGCAGGAAACCGGTGATAACGTGGTGGTTCGCCAGTCTCACGGTGGCTCCGGCAAGCAGGCGACCTCCGTCATCAACGGTATTGAAGCCGACGTGGTGACCCTGGCGCTGGCCTACGATGTCGACGCTATCGCCGAGCGTGGCCGCATCGACAAAAACTGGATCAAACGCCTGCCGGATAACTCCGCGCCATACACCTCGACCATCGTCTTCCTGGTGCGTAAAGGGAACCCGAAACAGATTAAAGACTGGAACGACCTGGTCAAACCGGGCGTATCTGTAATTACCCCGAACCCGAAAAGCTCCGGCGGCGCTCGCTGGAACTACCTGGGCGCGTGGGGCTATGCGCTGCACCACAACAACGGTGACCAGGCCAAAGCACAGGAATTCGTGAAAGCGCTGTATAAGAACGTTGAGGTACTGGACTCCGGCGCGCGCGGTGCAACCAACACCTTCGTCGAGCGCGGCATTGGCGACGTGCTGATCGCCTGGGAAAACGAAGCCCTGCTGGCGACCCACGAGCTGGGTAAAGACAAATTCGAGATCGTGACCCCAAGCGAATCCATCCTCGCAGAGCCGACCGTTTCCGTGGTCGACAAAGTGGTTGAGAAGAAAGACACCAAAGCGGTAGCGGATGCTTACCTGAAGTATCTCTACTCGCCAGAAGGCCAGGAAATTGCGGCGAAAAACTTCTATCGCCCACGCGATGCGGCTGTCGCGAAGAAATACGAAGGGGAATTCCCGAAACTGAAGCTTTTCACCATTGATGATGTGTTCGGCGGCTGGACGAAAGCGCAGAAAGAGCACTTCTCTAATGGCGGCACCTTCGACCAGATTAGCCAGCGCTAATCCTTAGCCTGCGACACGATGACCCGGCGTGAGAAATCCGCCGGGTTTTTTATTTGGTCATCATTTTGCGTTACTCTTTTGCCTCTATTGAAAACAGGGAACGCGTTGTGAAAAAAATTATCGTATTGATCCTTATTGTCATCGCCCTTGCCGCGGGCGGCGTGTACTGGATGAAGGCGGGTAATCCGAATGCGTTGCGTCATATCGTTCTCGACCAGTGCGTGCCGAACCAGATCCAGAATCGTAACCCGGCGCCGTGTGCGCAGGTGAAAACGGATGCAGGCTATGTGGTATTTAAGGATCGCAACGGGCCGCTGCAATACCTGCTGATGCCAACATACCGCATCAACGGCACCGAAAGCCCGCTGTTGACCGACGCGCATACGCCGAACTTTTTCTGGCTGGCCTGGCAGTCGCGCAGTTTTATGACCCTGAAGCGGGGATCCGAGGTGCCTGACAGCGCCATTTCGCTGACGATTAACTCGCCGACAGGGCGCACGCAGAACCATTTTCATATTCATATTTCCTGTCTGCGCCCGGACGTACGCGAGAAGCTCAACGCGGCGCAGGGAGAAATCAGCACCCAGTGGCTGCCTCTTCCCGGAGGGTTGGAAGGGCATGAGTATCTTGCTCGCCGCGTGACGGAGAATGAACTGGTTCAGCGCAGCCCGTTTATGATGCTGGCAGAAGAGCTGCCGGAAGCGCGCGACCATATGGGCCGCTTCGCGCTGGCGATGGCGCAGCAGTCGGATGGTTCGTTTGTATTGCTGGCGACCGAGCGTAACCTGCTCACCCTTAACCGCGCGTCGGCTGAGGAACTGCAGGATCATCAATGCGCTATCCTGAAGTGACCCACCATAAATAGCGTTTACTCGTCCTGCCTGTCACCGTAGACTTGCTGAAAAATTCTACAGGAGACAGGTATGTCGCTCTGGTTAACGCATCCTCTACTGCTGCCCTCCCTGATCGTTGGCGTCACCATCGTGCTGTGGGCGACGTCGCTATTACCGGAATTTATCACCGCGCTGCTGTTCTTCACGGCGGCGATGACCGCCAGAATCGCCCCGCCGGAGGTGATTTTTGGCGGTTTTGCCTCGTCGGCATTCTGGCTTGTCTTCAGCGGATTCGTGCTCGGCGTGGCGATCCGCAAAACCGGCCTGGCGGACAGGGCCGCCCGGGCGCTGTCGGCAAAGCTGACCGACTCCTGGGTATTGATGGTAGCGAGCGTGGTGCTGCTGAGCTACGCGCTGGCGTTTGTGATGCCGTCGAACATGGGGCGTATTGCGCTGCTGATGCCGATTGTCGCGGCGATGGCGAAACGCGCCGGTATCGCCGACGGCTCCCGCGCCTGGTTTGGCCTGGCGCTGGCGGTGGGGTTCGGGACCTTCCAGCTTTCGGCGACGATTCTGCCCGCTAACGTCCCTAACCTGGTGATGAGCGGCGCGGCGGAAGGATCGTACGGCATCCACCTCAACTATGTCCCGTATCTGCTGCTGCATACGCCGGTGCTGGGCATTCTCAAAGGCCTGATCCTGATTGGCCTCATCTGCTGGCTGTTTCCCGGCAGCCCGAAGCCGCCGAAGGAAGTGGCGCCGTCTGAGCCCATGGGGCGGGACGAGAAGCGCCTCGCCTGGCTGCTGGCGGTGGTGCTGGGCATGTGGGTGACGGAGAGCTGGCACGGCGTGGGGCCCGCATGGACGGGGCTGGCGGCGTCGGTCATCGTCATGCTGCCGCGTATCGGTTTTATCACCGGAGAGGAGTTTTCTGCGGGGGTGAACATGCGCACCTGTATCTATGTGGCAGGCATTCTTGGGCTGGCAATCGTCGTGACGCAAACCGGCATCGGAACGGCGGTGGGCGAGGCGCTGCTGCGCATTATGCCGCTGGATGCAGAGAGACCTTTCACCAGTTTCCTGGCGCTGACCAGCATTACCACCGCGCTTAACTTCATTATGACCGCCAACGGCGTTCCGGCGCTATACACCACCCTGGCGCAGAGTTTTTCGGATGCGACCGGTTTCCCGCTGCTGTCGGTGATCATGATTCAGGTGCTGGGCTATTCCACGCCGCTGCTGCCGTATCAGGCGTCGCCGATTGTGGTGGCTATGGGCTTAGGAAAGGTGCCTGCAAAGGCGGGGATGGTGCTCTGTCTGGCGCTGGCGATTGCAACCTATCTGGTGCTGCTGCCGCTGGATTATCTGTGGTTTAGCGTGCTGGGGAAAGTGTAGTTCGGTGCGCGCGGTTTCCCCTCACCCCAACCCTCTCCCAAAGGGAGAGGGAGGAGAAGGGCGTAGGGCGGGTTAGCGAAGCGCCACCCGCCACAAAACATAAGGGCAATTACGCCTGTTTAGCCGCTTCTGCCGCTTTAACGATCACCGCGAAAGCGTCCGCTTTCAGGGATGCACCGCCAACCAGCGCGCCATCGATGTCTGGCTGGGTGAACAGCTCGGCAGCGTTGGAGGCGTTAACGGAACCGCCGTACTGGATAATCACTTGCTCAGCGACTTTCGCGTCGGCTTTCGCAATGTGGTCACGGATAAATTTGTGAACCGCCTGAGCCTGCGCAGGGGTCGCTGATTTGCCGGTACCGATCGCCCAGACTGGCTCGTAAGCGATAACCGCGCCTTCGAACGCTGCCGCGCCCTGGGTTTTCAGCACCGCGTCGATCTGACGAGCGCACACTTCTTCGGTTTTGCCCGCTTCGTTTTCCGCTTCGGTTTCACCGATGCACAGAACCGGTACCAGACCCTGCTCTTTCAGCACGGCAAATTTCTTCGCGATGAACTCGTCGGATTCTTTGTGGTAGGTGCGACGCTCGGAGTGGCCGATGATGATGTATTTCGCGCCGATATCTTTCAGCATTTCAGCGGAGGTTTCACCGGTGAATGCGCCAGACAGGTTAACGTCAACGTTCTGCGCGCCCAGAATGATGTGGCTGCCGTCAGCGGCACGTTTAGCCAGATCCAGATACATATCCGGCGGAGCGATAGCAACCGCGCAGCCCGTCACGCCAGCCAGCTCTTTACGCAGGTTCGCAACCAGTTCGTTTACCATGTGGCGGCTGCCGTTCAGTTTCCAGTTACCCATCACTAAAGGATGTCGCATTTCAATTCTCCACGCTCAATAAGCGAATTAAGGAATATGGCCGCCCTGTCGGGCAGCATGGTCTGTGAATCAGTATAGAGATTTTCCCTCGAAAGGCTTTGCTTTTCGTCATTAATTCGCCCCGCCGAGGGTGTCAGAGAGTGCCAGCTTAATCGGTTCAACAGCGAAGGTCAGCCCTTTTTCGCCGTTATCCGCGACCACATAGCGAATTGCGCCTTCTGTCGTGGCGTAGTATCGCTTGTTTTTACCGGCGGCCAGCAGCTTTTGCAGCTTTTGCTGGCTTTGCTTTTTCGTCAGCGCGGGCGTAAACGCCTGCAAAACCGCGCTCATGTATTCCAGCGCCTTCGCTTTTGCGGCTTTCTGCTCTGGCCCCTGAATCGGCAGCCAGGTGATTTGCATACTCTTGATTTTTAACGTTCCGCGCTCCAGCGCCGTGGAGGCGTACAAATTCTCGTTAATCTTGCTTGCCGCGCGGGTCAGCGTCGGCGTGTCACGGGAGCCGTCGATGGCGCGAAATTCATCCAGCTGCAGGGTGGGGTTAGCCTGATTAAAGGCTTCACGAAACTGGCTGATGGACTGGTCGAACGACGGCGCGCCCGCCAGCAGATACGGTGCGGTGGTCGGGGCCGTGGTTTCGGCGGCGTGCAGGGGATAACCCACGCCGAGCAGCGCTAAACACAGGAAGAGAGAACGTGCCGAACTTTTCATCAACATTGCCCCTGGCCGTAAGTGCTCATGATTAAAACGATATCTGGTCGGCTTGTCAAAAGGTCACGACTCCAGGGTAAAATGCGCGCTATACGATAATAAGGAACCTTACATGACCATACAGCAGTGGCTGTTTTCGTTCAAAGGGCGTATTGGACGCCGTGATTTCTGGATCTGGATGGTGACGTGGGTTGTCGCCATGCTGCTTCTGTTTTTTGTGGCCTACAATGCCTGGCTGAGCACGCAAACGGCGGCGTTTGCGCTGGTCTGTTTGCTGTGGCCAACGGCGGCTGTCGTCGTGAAACGGCTGCACGATCGCGGCCGTTCCGGCGCGTGGGCATTTCTGATTATTCTGGCGTGGATGCTGGTGGCGGGAAACTGGGCGGTGCTGCCGTCCATCCTGCCGTGGGTCGTGGGCAGGCTGCTGCCGTCGGTCATCTTCGTGATGATGATTGTCGATCTGGGCGCGTTTATCGGCACCCAGAGCGAAAATAAATACGGTAAAGACACCCTTGAGGTGAAATACCGCTGATCACCAGTAGTGTTCGGCGGTCATATGGCCCGGTCGGCGACGAAGGTGCTTCGTCATCTGCCGGGTATCCTTCAGAAGCTGCTGCGTGTCCCGAACCATCTGCGGGTTACCGCACAGCATGACGTGGCTGGTTTCAGCCGTCATCGGCAAGCCTACCGCCTCTTCCAGCGCGCCGTTCTCAATCAACGCCGGCACCCGACCGGTCAGCGTACCTGCTACGGTTTCGCGGCTCACCACCGTCTGAATCTTTAACTTTCCGCCATAACGCTGTTCCAGCGCCTGCATCTGCGGCAGGTAGCTGAGGTCTGCGGCGTAGCGCGCGGCGTGAACCAGCACGATGTTTTTAAAGCGCTCAAGATCTTTGCCATATTGCAGAATGGAGAGGTACGGACCGATAGCCGTGCCGGTCGCCAGCATCCAGAGCGTGTCGCAGTCTGGGATCTCTTCGAGCACGAAGAAACCCGCCGCTTCACTGACAATCTGCACATCGTCGCCGGGCTTAAGGGCGGCGAGGCGCGGGCTGAGCTTACCGTCCGGGACGGTAACCAGATAGAACTCGAGATCCGGGTTATCCGGCGCGTTAACGTAAGAGTAGGCGCGCTGCACGCGTTCGCCGTCGACATCCAGCCCCAGCTTCGCAAATTGCCCGGCCTTAAACGGGTGGACGGGAGCATGCAGGGTGAGACTAAATAGCGCATCGGTCCAGAACTCTATCTTTGTGACTTTACCTGTTACCCAGTCCGCCATGATCTTCTCCTGTGCTGTTTCTCTGTTCTATCTTCCGTACTTGTGGTGACAATTTCCAGCCCGTCAGGGCCGGAAAGCTCTATCGATCAAACGGTTTTACAGAATGTGCGCCTGTACGTCCGGATCTTTGCGGTCGAGATAGTGGATGGACTGAATGCGGCGAATGGTGCGCGACTTGCCGCGGATCAGCAGCGTTTCGGTAGTCGCCATATTGCCCTTGCGGGTGATGCCGTCCAGCAGGTCGCCTTTGGTGATGCCGGTCGCCGAGAAGACCACGTTGTCGCTGCGGGCCATTTCGTTCAGCGCGAGAACCTTATTGGCCTCGATGCCCATCGCTTCGCAGCGCGCCAGCTCGTTTTCCCCGATACGGCGGTTCTCTTCGCTGTCGCCTTTTACCTCATGGCGGGGCAGCAGGCGCGCCTGCATGTCGCCGTCCAGCGCGCGGATCACCGCCGCGGAGACCACACCTTCCGGCGCGCCGCCGATGCCGTAAAGCACGTCCACTTCGCTGTCCGGCATGCAGGTCAGGATCGAGGCGGCAACGTCGCCATCCGGAATAGCAAACACCCGCACGCCGAGCTTTTGCATCTGCGCGATGGTGGCGTCGTGGCGCGGTTTTGCCAGAATGGTTACGGTGAGTTCGCTAAGGGGTTTGCCCAGAGCTTTGGCGACGTTGTGCAGGTTCTCTTCCAGCGGCAGGCTGAGGTCGATTGCGCCCTTCGCGCCGGGACCGACAATCAGTTTTTCCATGTACATATCCGGCGCGTTAAGGAAGCAGCCTTTGTCGCCGACGGCCAGCACCGCCAGGGCGTTGGCCTGACCCATCGCCGTCATGCGCGTGCCTTCAATCGGGTCCACGGCGATATCCACCGCATCGCCTTTGCCGGTACCGACTTTTTCACCGATATAGAGCATCGGCGCTTCGTCGATCTCGCCTTCGCCGATCACGATGGTGCCGTCGATGTTGACCTGGTTAAGCACAATGCGCATGGCATGGACGGCCGCGCCGTCTGCGGTATTTTTGTCGCCACGACCCAGCCATTTATAGCCTGCGAGGGCGGCCGCTTCGGTGACGCGGGAAAACTCGATAGCAAGTTCACGTTTCATGAGGTACTCGTACAATCAAAAGGAATTGCACGAAGTTTATCACAGAGTGGGTAGGGGGGAGGGGACCGGTGCGGTTGGAGCCCTCACCCCGGCCCTCTCCCCAAAGGGGAGAGGGTTAGGGTGAGGGGGGAGTCTGTCTTACTCTTCGTGCTCTTCCCACGCCAGGGCGCGTTTCACCGCTTTCTTCCAGCCGCTGTAGCGGAAGTTACGTTCGGTGGTTTCGATGCCCGGGCGGAATTCACGTTCGATAACCGCTTTTTCCTGCAGCTCGTCCAGGTTCTGCCAGAAGCCTACCGCCAGACCGGCAAGGTACGCCGCGCCCAGCGCCGTCACTTCACGCACTTCAGGGCGCTCAACGCGGGTACCCAGAATGTCGGACTGGAACTGCATCAGGAAGTTATTCGCCACCGCGCCGCCGTCCACGCGCAGGGCGTGCAGACGAATGCCGGAGTCCGCCTGCATCGCTTCCAGCACGTCGCGCGTCTGGTAGGCGATGGATTCCAGGGTGGCGCGAATAATGTGGTTCGAGTTCACGCCGCGCGTCAGGCCGAAAATCGCGCCGCGTGCATACGGATCCCAGTACGGTGCGCCCAGGCCGGTGAACGCCGGCACCACGTACACGCCGTTGGTGTCCTTCACTTTGGTGGCGAAGTACTCGGAGTCGAACGCATCGCTGATCAGCTTCATCTCGTCGCGCAGCCACTGGATGGACGCGCCGGCCATGAACACCGCACCTTCAAGGGCGTAGTTCACTTCACCGCGCGGACCGCAGGCGATGGTGGTCAGCAGGCCGTTTTCTGATTTCACCGCTTTCTCACCGGTGTTCATCAGCATGAAGCAGCCGGTGCCGTAGGTGTTTTTCGCCATCCCTTCCTTGACGCACAGCTGGCCGAACAGCGCCGCCTGCTGGTCACCGGCGATACCGGCGATAGGAATACGGGTGCCGCCTTTACCGCCGATGTTGGTCTGGCCGTAGACTTCTGAAGACTTACGCACTTCAGGCAGCATCGCGCGCGGAATGTCCAGCGCGTCCAGCATCTTGTCATCCCACTCCAGGGTGTTGATGTTGAACAGCATGGTACGCGAGGCGTTGGTGTAGTCGGTGACGTGAACGCGTCCCTGGGTCATCTTCCAGATAAGCCAGGTGTCGACGGTACCGAACAGCAGCTCGCCGCGTTTAGCGCGCTCGCGTGAACCTTCCACGTGGTCGAGGATCCACTTCACTTTGGTGCCGGAGAAGTAGGGGTCAACCACCAGACCGGTGGCGCTGCGCACGTACTCTTCCATACCGTCGCGCTTCAGCTGCTCGCAGATCTCAGAGGTACGGCGGCACTGCCAGACGATAGCGTTGTAAATAGGCTTGCCGGTTTCGCGTTCCCAGACAATCGTCGTTTCACGCTGGTTGGTAATACCAATCGCGGCAATCTCGTCGGAACTGATATCGGCTTTCGCCAGCACTTCCACCAGCGTGGAGCTTTGTGATGCCCAAATTTCCATCGGGTCGTGTTCTACCCAGCCTGGACGGGGATAAATTTGCTCAAATTCGCGCTGTGACACGCTGACGATGTTCGCGTCATGATCCATTACGACAGCGCGGGAGCTGGTAGTGCCCTGGTCGAGCGCAACGATATATTTTTTTTCGGTCATGGTATGTGTCCCGTAGTCAGATTACAGCGAAGCTTTTTGTTGTGCGGTAGAAGTCGTTTCCTTCTCCTCTTCCACACAGGTGTCGCACGGTAAGTGGCGACCAATTAATTTGCGGTAGCTAAACGCGCCCAGCGCAGCCCCGACAACCGGCGCAAACAACGGTACCAGGAAGTAAGGGATGTCTTTCCCGCCGGTGAAGGCAACGTCGCCCCAGCCTGCGATAAACGCGAAGGCTTTTGGTCCAATATCACGCGCCGGGTTCATCGCGAATCCGGTCAGCGGGCCCATGGAGGCGCCTATTACCGCAATCAGCAAACCAATCAGCAGGGGGGCCAGCGGGCCGCGCGGAATGCCGTTTCCGTCGTCGGTCAGCGCCAGGATAACGCCCATCAGAATAGCGGTAATCACCATTTCAACTGCGAACGCCTGCACAAAATTGATATGCGGGTTAGGGTAGGTTGAGAAGATGCCTGCCAGATCCAGACTTTCGACGCTGCCGCGTACCATATGATGCGTCTGTTCGAAGTCGATGAAAAGATTGTAATAAAGCCCGTAAACTAACGCCGCTGCGCAAAACGCGCCGGCAAACTGAGAAAGAATGAAAGGTACAACTTTGCGTCCGTCGAAGCACGCGAACAGCCACAGTGCGATAGTCACCGCCGGGTTAAGATGTGCGCCAGATACCCCTGCAGTCAGGTAGATGGCCATCGCCACGCCCAGACCCCAGATGATACTGATTTCCCACTGACCAAAACTGGCACCCGCCACTTTCAGTGCAGCAACACAGCCCACTCCGAAGAATATCAACAACCCGGTACCAAGGAACTCGGCAATGCACTGGCCTTTTAAGGTTGATGTCTGACTCATAATCGGAATCCTGAAGAAATTGATGTTTATTGTTAGCATGGCCGCCCGTGACAGCCACGATGCCCTGTAGACATAGTGTTAATTTATCGTTAACGAGCAAAAACGAGAAATATCGAAATCAAAATGTGTGGTCTGCGTCAATAAAATGAGCGTTTTCGCGCCATAAAGCACATTTTTGCATCAGCACAAGAATGTGAGCTGAATCATTTCATTAACGAATCAGTTAACAATTTAGGGGTATATGACGCGAACACACCAGGACCAGACCTAAAAGTGTTGCAAACCGCGATCTGCGCGGCGTGTCGCTGGACACAGAGCGCCGCGCTCCATACAATCGACGGTATATGTCGTGCGCGTTTATGTTAAAGCGTCGCCTTGCAATTCAGGAGAGGTAGCATCATGTCTTTAGAAGTGTTTGAGAAACTGGAATCGAAAGTACAGCAGGCGATTGACACCATCACCCTGCTGCAGATGGAAATCGAAGAGCTGAAAGAGAAGAACAACAGCCTGGCGCAGGAAGTTCAGAACGCTCAGCACGGCCGCGAAGAACTGGAGCGCGAAAACAATCAGCTGCGCGAACAGCAGAACGGCTGGCAGGATCGCCTGCAGGCGCTGCTGGGCCGTATGGAAGAAGTCTGATTCCCTTAGGGATTACTGAACAGGCCGGGTAAGGCGATGCCGCCACCCGGCTTTTTTTATATTTATCGCTAACACAATTAGGATTTTATAGAGGTTCGAAGGGGTTGCCCAAGGTTTAGACGAGAGTATGATGAAGTTCCTTGGTGTTAGTCTGTAAGACTCCCCAACGGACCGCGAATCCCGAGGGACAAAAAAACCGCCACATTGCTGTTAGCGGTTTTTTTATGGTCCACGCTGACGGTTTAATTACTCGATATCCAGCGGATCTTCCGAAAGGATAATGCCGGTATTATCGGCGTAGAGGTGGTCGCCGGAGAAGAAGGTCACGCCGCCGAAATTGACGCGCACGTCGCTTTCGCCGATGCCGTCACCCGCCGCCCCTACCGGTATGGCCGCGATGGCCTGAATCCCGATATCAAGGTCTTCCAGATCGTCCACCTGGCGCACGGAACCGTACACCACAAGGCCTTCCCACTCGTTCTGCACGGCAATACCGGCCAGCTCTGCATCAATTAATGCACGGCGCACGGAGCCGCCGCCGTCGACGACCAGAACGCGGCCTCGGCCATTCTGTTCGAGCAGATCGTACAGCAACCCGTTGTCCTCGAAACATTTCACCGTGACGATTTGACCGCCAAACGACGACCGCCCACCAAAGTTGGAAAACAGCGGTTCAACGACGTTGACATCTTCCTGGTAGATGTCACAAAGCTCGGAGGTATCGTATTTCATAGGTTTAACGCTCAGTTGCTGCGAATGTGTTCAGTATATCGTGCGAAATGCGTTGTTGGCAAAATCATCAATTGTTAATTGATATTTGTCAGCTAATGAAGCGTCTGGCTTAAGACAATCCCGATGACGAACAACAGGTTAGTCAACAGCGCGCCTTTTACCGTGCGCTCCAGCATCGGCGGCATGGCGGCCGGGCTACGTTCACGCATCACAAAGCGGGCCTGCTTGATCAGCAGCGGCGCGGCAAGAACGAATAGCCAGCCCCACGGGCTGTGCAGGGAAATCAGGTTAAACAGCGCCAGGCAAACCAGGGCACCCATGAGCAGGCAGGCATGGTAGCGGCGCGCATTCACCGGCCCCAGACGCACCGCCAGGGTGTTTTTACCGTTCTCGCGATCGCTGTCGATGTCGCGCAGGTTGTTGATGTTAAGCACGGCCGTCGCCAGCAGACCGCAGGCGGTCGCGGGCAGGAACAGGGCAGGGATCACCGTATGCGCCTGCAGGTACCAGCTCCCCATCACGCTCAGCCAGCCGAAGAACACCAGCACGGAGATATCCCCGAGCCCAATATACCCGTAGGGACGCGTGCCGACGGTGTAGGTAATGGCCGCGATAATGGCCAATAAGCCCAGCACCAGGAAGCCAATAAAATCGCTCGGGGTCTTAGACGCCACCGTCACCAGCGCCAGGCCGGATACGCAGATCAGCACCACGGTGATAATCAGCGCGCGTTTCATCTGCGCCTGCGTTATCACCCCTTTTTGCATTCCGCGCAGGGGCCCAATGCGGTCCGGCTTGTCGCTGCCCTTTACCGCATCGCCGTAGTCGTTGGCGAGGTTGGAGAGAATTTGCAGCAGGCCAGCGGTAATCAATGCCAGCGCGGCGACCAGCGGATCAAAATACCCCTGCCACCAGGCAAGCGCCGTGCCGACGATAATCGCGGCAAAGGCCAGAGGGAGAGTTTTAGGGCGCAGACTTTCGAGCCACGCCTGCGTACGGCTGATGTCAGTCATAAGTAGTTAGCCAATAAAAATGGGGGCATTAGCCCCCATTAAACGTGATGAGAATCCAGTAACCGCGATTATAGGATAAAACGGCTCAGATCTTCATCTGCCACTAACGCATCCAGATGTTTACTCACATATTCTGCGTCAATGGTAACGGTTTGACCGTTCAGGTCGCTCGCGTCGTAAGAGATATCTTCTACCAGACGTTCCAGCACGGTATGCAGACGACGCGCACCGATGTTCTCGGTGGTTTCGTTCACCTGCCATGCGGCCTGAGCAATGCGTTTGATGCCGTCTTCGGTGAACTCGAGGTTCACGCCTTCTGTTGCCATCAGCGCTTTGTACTGTACGGTCGCAGAGGCGTTTGGCTCGGTCAGGATGCGTTCGAAATCTTCGGTGGTCAGCGCCTGCAGCTCAACGCGGATCGGCAGACGGCCCTGCAGTTCCGGGATCAGATCCGACGGGCTGGCAACCTGGAACGCACCTGAAGCGATAAACAGGATGTGGTCCGTTTTCACCATGCCGTGCTTGGTGGAGACGGTGCAGCCTTCAACCAGCGGCAGCAGGTCGCGCTGTACGCCTTCGCGGGACACATCCGGGCCGGAGCTGTTGCCGCCGCGCTTACAGATTTTGTCGATTTCGTCGATAAACACGATGCCGTGCTGTTCAACCGCGTCGATAGCGTCCTGCTTCAGCTCTTCCGGGTTCACCAGCTTCGCCGCTTCTTCTTCAATCAGCAGCTTCATCGCGTCTTTGATTTTCAGCTTACGCGCTTTTTGCTTCTGGCCGCCCAGGTTCTGGAACATGGACTGCAGCTGGCTGGTCATCTCTTCCATGCCAGGAGGCGCCATGATTTCCACGCCCATTGGCGCGGCAGCGAGATCGATCTCAATCTCTTTGTCGTCCAGCTGGCCTTCACGCAGCTTTTTGCGGAACGCCTGACGCGCGGCGGACGGTTCCGCCTGCTGCTCTGCCTGACCCCAGTTGTTTTTTGCCGGTGGGATCAGCACGTCGAGAATGCGCTCTTCGGCCATCTCTTCCGCGCGATAGCGGTTTTTCTCGATTGCCTGGACGCGCACCATCTTGATCGCCGAGTCGGTCAGATCGCGGATGATGGAGTCCACTTCTTTACCCACATAGCCCACTTCGGTGAACTTGGTGGCTTCAACTTTGATGAACGGCGCGTTAGCCAGCTTCGCCAGACGACGGGCGATTTCGGTTTTACCGACGCCGGTCGGGCCAATCATCAGAATGTTTTTCGGCGTCACTTCGTGGCGCAGCTCTTCGTCGAGCTGCATACGGCGCCAGCGGTTACGCAGCGCGATAGCCACGGAACGCTTGGCGTTATCCTGGCCGATAATGTGTTTGTTCAGTTCGCTGACAATTTCGCGTGGGGTCATTTCAGACATGGGAGATCCTTACGCTTTGGAATTCAATTCTTCGATGGTGTGGTTGTGGTTGGTATAGATGCAGATATCACCTGCAATATCCAACGCCTTCACCGCGATATCGCGCGCGTTCATGTCGGTATTTTCCAACAGCGCGCGGGCTGCAGCCTGGGCATAAGGGCCGCCAGAGCCGATGGCAATCAGGTCATTTTCCGGCTGGATCACGTCACCGTTACCGGTGATGATAAGCGAAGCGGTTTCATCGGCCACGGCCAGCAGCGCTTCGAGCTTGCGCAGCATGCGGTCGGTACGCCAGTCTTTTGCCAGCTCCACGGCTGCTTTCACCAGATGACCCTGGTGCATTTCCAGTTTGCGTTCAAACAGTTCAAACAGCGTGAAGGCGTCCGCCGTGCCGCCTGCAAAACCGGCGATCACTTTGTCGTTGTAGAGACGGCGCACTTTCTTCACGTTGCCTTTCATGACGGTATTACCCAGCGTGGCCTGGCCATCACCGGCGATTACCACTTGGCCGTTACGGCGTACACTTACTATTGTTGTCACGAGCAGACCCCCTGGTTACAGAATCGGGAAACAGAAGCCCTGAGCCTGTGCTCAGGGCTGAATTAAATGATAGATGGGGGAGATTTTGGGGGTTTCAACCCCCGGAGGCGAGTCGAATGCAGTTTGTGTGGCCGGCGACTTTCAGACGTGAAAGGGTGCCATCGGCATTTTCTTTGCCTTTAACCGGGCCAATCACCACGCGATTCCAGCCGTTATTGGTGGTAATACGCGAATCAAACCCTTCAAAGGCCAGCTGTGCGCGTACCGTTTCCGCCTGCTCGGCACCTTTGAACGAACCGCACTGCACCATCCAGCGGCGTTCGTCTTTTTTCTCCGCCGTCTGCTTCGGCGCTTCGGTCTCTTTGGTGACCGGCGCGGCCTGCTGCGTTTTCGGCTGCTGCGCGGTGGTATGCGCTGGCGTCTGGAGCAGATCCTGATACGGCTGAGCCGCCTGTTTCTGCGGCTGCGCTTTCGGCTGCTGTTGGACAGGCTGAGACTGCACCGTACGCGTCGGCTGCTGGTATGGCTGTTCCGTTACCCGCGGCTGTGCTTTCGGCTGCTGCACCGGCTGGGTTTGTGCCCACTGCTGCTGTTGCTGTTGCTGCTGAATCTGCTGTTGCGCCTGACGTCGCTGCAGCGTTTGCTGGCGCTGTGCTGGCGTCTGCTCATTCCACGGCACTTCGTTCAGCTGCGTTGGCTGCTGGCGCATATCGGCCTGCATTTGTGCCAGCAGCTGACGCTGTTCATCCGTCAGCTGATTCGCATTCTGCACTTCACCACCCGCAGAAGGTTCGGTTGGCGCACGCACCCCAGGCTGGCGGCTTTCCAGCTCTTTGATATAGCGCCAGCGTTCTTCAGGCTTCGGAGGAAGGCCATTACCAGCAACTTTACTGGCCTGAAGCGCCTCGGACTCTTCTTTTTTATGGTGCGTGATAAAGTACAGGCCACCAATAAAGGCGACGACTACAGCCGCAGCAATGGCGACCATTGCTGGCGAGACAGCAGGCAGGTTACGTTGCTTTTTCCTTGAGCTACTCTTTTTGCGTCGCGAAGGTGCCGGCTGGCCGCGACGTACATAATCTCGTTGTGCCACTATCGTTTCGCTGTATTTATTCGTTCGTCAGTCCGCCATGTTACTTAAGCGGCGGGGCTTTGACCAGATAAGGGTTCCGAAAGACGTTTACTTTAAGTCAATGCCTGAGTCGTGCCGCGGACAATCAGCTCGCAGTCCAGCAACCGTGAGCCGCTGCTAACTGTTTGACCATGAAGCTGATCCAGCAGAAGCAGCATCGCTTCGCGGCCGATTTGATAGCGCGGCTGAGCGACCGTAGAGAGCGGCGGATCGCAAAATTCTGAAAGCGAAATATTGTCGAATCCGACGATCGACAGATCTTTCGGTACCCGCAGGCCGCGGCGTTTGGCGTAGGATAATGCGCCCAGCGCCATCACGTCGCTGTGACAAAATACGGCGGTTGGCGGTTCAGGCAGGTCCAGAAGTTTCTCCAGCGCTTGCCCGCCCGCGGCGAAGGTGAAGTCACCGCGCGCAATGTAGTGTGGATCGACGGTGACGCCGGTACGGCGCAGCGCCTGAACGTAGCCCTGCAGGCGGTAGTGGCACAGCGGCATCTCTTCCGGCCCGGCAATGCAGCCAATACGCTTATGCCCCAGTTCCTGAAGATAGTTCACCGCATTGAATGCGGCGGTGAGGTTGTCGATGTGGACCGTCGGCAGCTCCAGCTCTGGCGCAAACTCGTTGGCCATGACCATCGGCGGTAAATTGCGCTGCTCTTCAATGCTGGCATCAAACGGCAGGCGAGAGCCAAGCAGCAGCATGCCGTCGATCTGCTTGGTGATAATGAGGTCAATGAAGGTTTTTTCCTGCTGGTTCTGGTGGGCGCAGTCGCCAATCAGTACCAGGTAACCCTGTTCCGCCGCGGTGACTTCGATACCGCGGATGATCTCGCTAAAGAAGGGGTCGCAGATGTCTGGCACTATCACCAGGATGGTGCGCGACTCGTTGCGTTTGACGTTACGCCCCATCGCCTGCGGGAAATAGCCCACTTCAAGCGCCGCCTGCTCTACCCGGTTACGGGTCGCCTGGGAGACTTTATCCGGGTTCATCAATGCGCGGGATACGGTTGCCGTAGAGACCTGTGCTTTCTGGGCAACGTCTTTCATGGTCGCAGTCGCAACCTCTTTCCTGGACTTCAACGTCTTCTCCTCGCCTGAACACCGAACTTCTGACGTCACCATTTTTACAGATAGTGAATGGAATCGGTTACAGAATTTTCATAAAAAGTGTGAGGAGCGTTAGATTTTTCGATCCAGCTTCAGCCTTCGATGGGATCGACGTCCAGTACCCACTTCACTTTTCGCGCTTCGGGCAGGGTGTTGATGAGCGCCAGCGTGCCGCTGACGATGTGCTGCAGGCGAACGCGTGACGGGTGCTGAAGTAAGATTTGCCAGCGGAAACGTCCGCCGCGCTTCGGCGCAAGGGCGGGAACCGGCCCCAGGATCCACAGCTGATTGTCCACCAGCGGGCTGGCCTGCAGGAGGTTTCTCAGCTGCTGCAGGAAAAGCGGTGCCTGCTGGTTGTTGTGGTCTTCGGCGCGGATGATGACGTGGCTGGTCCACGGCGGCAGCTGCAGGGTCTGGCGTTCGGCCAGCGCCTGCTCGGCAAAGGCATCATAGCCTTTATGCAGCAGGGTTTGCAGCAGCGGGTGCTCGGGGTGGTGCGTTTGCAACACCACTTCGCCCTGTTTGCCTGCGCGACCGGCACGCCCTGCCACCTGGGTATAGAGCTGGGCGAAGCGCTCGGCCGAGCGGAAATCTGCCGAGAACAGCGCGCCGTCCACGTCCAGCAGGGCAACCAGCGTCACGTCCGGAAAGTGGTGGCCTTTGGCCAGCATCTGGGTGCCAATTAGGATGCGCGCGCCGCCGCGATGCACTTCCGCCAGCTGCTGTTCCAGCGCGCCTTTGCGGCTGGTGGTGTCTCGATCGATACGCGAAATCGGCACGTCCGGGAAGAAGGGACCCAGCGCCTGTTCAAGCTGTTCCGTTCCCAGCCCCACCGGCACGATATGCGTGGAGCCACATGACGGGCACTGGCGCGGCACCGGCCGCTGGCTGTCGCAGTGGTGGCAGCGCAGATGACGCTGGGCCTGGTGGAAGGTGTAGTAGTGGTCGCAGCGCGGGCATTCGGCAATCCAGCCGCAGTCGTGGCACAGCAGGGCGGGGGCAAATCCGCGCCGGTTGAGGAACAGAATCACCTGGTTCCCCGCCTGCAAATGCTGGCGCATGCGGGTGATAAGCGCGGGTGCCAGCCCCGCCTGCACCTGCTGACCTTTCAGATCCAGCACGTGCTGAATGGCCGGGCGAGCATTCCCCGCGCGGCGCGTCAGGCGCAGCATGTGGTATTTACGCTGGCGCACGTTGTGCAGCGTTTCGAGCGCAGGGGTGGCGGAGCCGAGAATGATCGGAATCTGCTCGCTGTGGGCGCGATAAACTGCCAGATCGCGGGCATGGTAGCGCCAGCCTTCCTGCTGCTTGTAGGAGCTGTCGTGCTCTTCGTCGATCACGATCACGCCAAGATTTTTAAACGGCGTAAACAGCGACGAGCGGGTGCCGATCACAATCGCCGCTTCGCCATTTTTCGCTTTCAGCCAGGCGCTGAGGCGCTCGCTGTCGTTCAGGCCGGAGTGCAGCACCTCAACCGGCGCGTTAAAGCGTTCGCGGAATCGGGCGATGGTTTGCGGCGTCAGGCCAATTTCGGGCACCATCACCAGCGCCTGTTTACCCTGCGCGAGCACGTTTTCCAGCACGCTCAGGTAAACTTCCGTCTTGCCGGAGCCGGTGACCCCGGCCAGCAGCCAGGCAGAGAAATGGTCGGAAGCGCTATGAATCGCACCCACGGCGGTGGCCTGCTCGGTGTTCAGACGCAGGCGATCTCCTGAAACGGAGAAGCTCTCCCGCCAGTCGTAAAGGGCAGGCGCTTCGCTGGCCAGCTCGCTCAGCCCTTTCTTTCTTAAGGCCTGTAGCGCCGTCTCGCTGACCTCAAGCTCGTCGACCTGATGCCGCCAGATTTTCCCCTGACGCAGCGCCGCCAGCGCCTGCTGCTGCTTTTGCGAGCGCTTGAGGCTGTTAATATCGACCGCCTGACCCTGCTCGGTCGCAAACCAGTACCACATCGGCGCGTGGCTGGCGCTCTTGCCCTGACGCAGCATAATCGGCAGCGCGTGGAACAGGACGTCGCCAATGGGGTGATGATAATAATCCGCCGCCCACAGCAGCAGTCGCCAGGTGCTGGTGGAGTAGACCGGCTCGCTGTCCAGCACCTCAACAACCGATTTCAGTTCATTGAGGGGCAGCTCGCTTTTATCACTCACGGACACCACGATCCCCACGCGCTGCTGTTTGCCAAACGGCACGGTCACGCGACAGCCCGCTTTGGCGCTCATGCTGTCGGGCAGCAGATAGTCAAAGGTGCGGGGAAGCGGAACGGGCAGGGCAACGTGAGCGACGGGCATCGAATCTTCCTGACTTGAAAAGTGGCGCGTTAGTATACACATTAGTGAAAGCGGCGTGCGGATCAGTTTGCATACACTGGTTAAATTCTGTATGATTCGCCGCCTTTGGTGTATATTACGCCAGAGAAATTACATTCAACATCGCGTGGTGTCTGGCGTTAGGGCTGGAAGAGCGACGCGGCCTTAACTGAGGTTCTCCCATGAAAAAAGATATTCACCCGAAATACGAAATGATTACTGCAAACTGTTCTTGCGGTAACTCTATCCAGATCCGCTCCACCGTGGGCCACGATCTGAACCTGGACGTGTGCGGCAAATGCCACCCGTTCTACACTGGTAAGCAGCGTGACGTTGCAACCGGTGGCCGTGTTGACCGCTTCAACAAGCGTTTCAGCATCCCGGGCGCGAAATAAGCATCCAGGAAGAACCGCCTTCGGGCGGTTTTTTTATGTCTGTTATATCCCTTCTGAATAAATCACATCGTAATATTTATATCTAAAATAATTAATTACGCATCATTGTATTAAGTATATTTGTCTGGTGTATTCTTTAACGGATAGTGAACTGTATCTCTCACTTCTTTATATCTTTGCCACCTTTTAACAGGGATGTCAAAAAATAAAAGGTTTCTCTCGTTTCGTAAACTTACACTGCGCCCGTCCTACATTTTTATTTGCCATGATGACACAGTGGCTTTCAGGGTGCGTTTACTTCGAGGGAACTATTATGAAATTGAAGCAACTCTTTTTTGTGCTTCCGCTAATATCGTGCGCGGCGCAGGCGGGATACGTGGATTACCGACACGAGTATTACGACGATGGGCGTAACTATGACCGTGTCTACATGTCCCACCGCTTTGGCACAGGCTTTGGCGTAGCGGTTGAGGCGGTATCGCGATCCGATAACAAGCAGTCTAACGACGCGCTTAATAATATGGAAAGTAACAGCAATGAATATACCGCCAGCTATCAATTTACCTGGCAGGGCTTTATCTGGCAGCCGGGCGTCGCCGTTGAAATGGGTGATGACATGGCTATCTATAAGCCTTATCTGCGCGTGCAGTATAATATTAATGACAGCTGGTGGACGGCGTTTCGTTATCGTACGGAATACACCCGCCGTAATGCGGACGGTAAAGATGATCGTATGGTTTATCGTCCGGAAGCGTGGTTGGGTTATAATATTGACAACTGGATGTTCGAGTTAAACGGCATTTATAAATTCGCCGATAACGAAGATCTGTATAACAATAAAAAAGAAGATTACGAATATAACTTCCGCGTGGCGTATAACATCGACTCGTGGATCCCGTTTGTGGAAGTAGGCAACGTTTCTTCCGGCTATAACACTGCCACCAGTGACGATCGTCAGACGCGCCTGCGCGTAGGTTTAGGCTACAACTTCTAAAAACCATCCCGCTGAGTTTACTCAGCGGGATCGCACCGCAATCAGTATTCCCACGTGTCCGGGTCAATACCCAGCTCACGCATGATCACCTTCGCCTCTTCCGGGATTTCGTCACTACGCTCTTTGCGCAGATCGTCATCGTTTGGCAACGGTTGACCGGTAAACGCATGCAGAAACGCTTCGCACAGCAGTTCGCTGTTGGTTGCGTGGCGCAGGTTGTTCACCTGACGACGCGTACGTTCATCGGTGAGGATCTTCAACACCTTCAGAGGAATGGAAACCGTAATTTTCTTTACTTGCTCACTCTTCTTACCGTGCTCAGCGTATGGGCTGATATATTCGCCGCTCCATTCAGCCATGAGATACCTTTAATCCTCTCAGTCATTTATCTAAAGGTGCAAAACCTGTAACCACCCGTTTTGAACCGTAATCTTGTCTAGTTTACCGTAGAGACGATACCGTGGCACGGATATTGCCGCTGCAGCGTGCACTAAAGCATATAATTTTAACGGCTATTTGCGCATTGCTCAATCTATACGCAAAGAAGTTTAGATGTCCAGATGTATTGACGTCCATACTTTCAGTGTTTACTCTGGTGCCTGACTTTTCACCTCATTCGCCAGGAAGCCCTCACCATGACGCGTAAACAGGCCACTATTGCAGTGCGTAGCGGATTAAATGATGACGAGCAGTACGGCTGCGTTGTCCCGCCGATTCATCTTTCCAGTACCTACAATTTCACCGGATTTAATGAACCCCGCGCGCACGACTACTCGCGTCGTGGCAACCCTACGCGTGACGTAACCCAGCGGGCGCTGGCCGAGCTGGAAGGGGGTGCAGGCGCCGTATTAACCAATACCGGCATGTCCGCCATTCACCTGGTGACCACCGTGTTCCTGAAGCCGGGCGATCTGCTGGTCGCGCCGCACGACTGCTACGGAGGCAGCTATCGTCTGTTTGATAGCCTGGCGAAACGCGGCTGCTATCGCGTGCTGTTTGTCGATCAAAACGACGAACAGGCGCTGAAACAGGCGCTCGCAGAGAAGCCGAAGCTGGTTCTGGTGGAAAGTCCAAGCAATCCATTGTTGCGCGTTGTCGATATTGCGAAAATTTGTCAGCTCGCAAGGGATGCGGGAGCGATAAGTGTAGTGGATAATACGTTCCTCAGTCCGGCCCTTCAGAACCCACTCGCACTGGGAGCCGATCTGGTATTGCATTCATGCACTAAATATCTGAACGGCCATTCTGACGTGGTGGCGGGCGTGGTGATTGCCAAAGATCCTGAGGTTGTCACGGAATTGGCATGGTGGGCCAATAACATTGGCGTCACCGCCGGAGCCTTCGACAGCTACCTGCTGTTGCGCGGCATCCGCACGCTGTCGCCGCGCATGGACGTGGCGCAGCGTAATGCCCAGGCGATTGTCGACTTCCTGCAAACCCAGCCGCTGGTGAAAAAGCTGTATCACCCGTCGCTGCCGGAAAACCAGGGGCACGAGATCGCCGCGCGCCAGCAGAAAGGGTTTGGCGCGATGTTAAGTTTTGAACTGGACGGTGACGAGCAAACGCTGCGTCGCTTCCTGAGCGGGCTGTCATTGTTTACGCTGGCGGAATCCTTAGGTGGGGTTGAAAGCTTGATCTCCCACGCCGCGACCATGACGCACGCAGGAATGGCACCCGAAGCACGTGCCGCCGCCGGGATTTCTGAGACGCTGCTGCGGATCTCAACCGGTATTGAAGATTCTGAAGATTTAATTGCCGATCTGGAAAATGGCTTCCGGGTCGCAGCCAAGGGGTAATCATGAGTGTGATAGCGCAGGCAGGGGCGAAGGGTCGTCAGCTGCACAAGTTTGGTGGTAGTAGTCTTGCTGATGTGAAATGTTACCTGCGTGTCGCAGGGATCATGACGGAGTATTCACAGCCGGGTGACATGATGGTTGTCTCCGCGGCGGGCAGCACCACCAACCAGTTGATTAGCTGGCTGAAGCTGAGCCAGACCGATCGCCTCTCTGCGCATCAGGTGCAACAGTCCTTACGTCGTTACCAAAGCGAACTGATTGCCGGCCTGCTGCCTGCCGACGTGGCGGACGGGCTGATCGGCGCCTTCACGCACGATCTTGAACGTCTGGCGGCCCTGCTGGACAGCGGCATTACCGACGCGGTGTATGCCGAAGTGGTAGGTCACGGTGAAGTGTGGTCCGCACGCCTGATGGCGGCCGTGCTGCAACACCTGGGCGTGGACGCCGCCTGGCTCGACGCCCGTGATTTCCTGCGCGCCGAACGCGCCGCGCAGCCGCAGGTGGATGAAGGCTTGTCCTACCCGCTGCTGCAACAGCTGCTGGTGCAGCACCCGGGCAAACGTATTGTCGTCACCGGCTTTATCAGCCGCAGCAATGCGGGCGAAACCGTGCTGCTGGGGCGAAACGGCTCGGACTACTCGGCAACGCAAATCGGCGCGCTGGCGGGCGTGTCCCGCGTCACCATCTGGAGCGACGTGGCTGGCGTGTACAGCGCGGACCCGCGTAAGGTGAAAGATGCCTGCCTGCTGCCGCTGCTGCGTCTCGACGAAGCCAGCGAGCTGGCGCGTCTGGCCGCACCGGTACTGCACGCGCGTACCCTGCAGCCGGTGTCGGGCAGCGATATCGACCTGCAGCTGCGCTGCAGCTACACCCCGGATCAGGGCTCCACGCGCATTGAGCGCGTGCTGGCGTCCGGTACCGGGGCGCGTATCGTCACCAGCCACGACGACATCTGCCTGATTGAGTTCCAGGTGCCCGCGGGCCAGGACTTCAAGCTGGCGCATAAAGAGATTGACCTGGTATTAAAGCGTGCGCAGGTGCGTCCGCTGGCCGTTGGCGTTCACAACGATCGCCAGCTGCTGCAGTTCTGCTATACCGCGGAAGTGGCGGACAGCGCCCTGAAGATTCTGGATGAAGCGGGCCTGCCGGGCGAGCTTCGCCTGCGTCAGGGGCTGGCGCTGGTGGCGATGGTGGGCGCGGGCGTCACCCGTAACCCGCTGCACTGCCACCGCTTCTGGCAGCAGCTGAAAGGCCAGCCGGTGGAGTTCACCTGGCAGTCGGAAGAGGGCATCAGCCTGGTCGCCGTGCTGCGTAAAGGGCCGACCGAAAGCCTGATTCAGGGTCTGCACACCTCCCTGTTCCGCGCGGAAAAACGCATCGGCCTGGTGCTGTTTGGTAAAGGCAACATCGGTTCCCGCTGGCTGGAGCTGTTTGCCCGCGAACAGGTCACGCTTTCGGCGCGTACCGGGTTTGAATTCATTCTCGCAGGCGTGGTGGACAGCCGCCGCAGCCTGCTGAATTACGAAGGGCTGGACGCCAGCCGGGCGCTGGCCTTCTTTAACGATGAGGCCGTCGAGCAGGATGAAGAGTCGCTGTTCCTGTGGATGCGCGCGCACCCTTATGACGATCTGGTGGTGCTGGACGTCACCGCCAGCGAACAGCTTGCCGATCAGTATCTGGATTTCGCCAGCCACGGTTTCCACGTCATCAGCGCCAACAAGCTGGCGGGGGCAAGCAGCACCGATAAATACCGCCAGATCCACGACGCGTTCGAAAAAACCGGTCGTCACTGGCTCTATAACGCGACCGTTGGCGCGGGCCTGCCGGTCAACCACACCGTGCGCGATCTCATTGAAAGCGGCGACAGCATTCTGGCGCTGAGCGGTATCTTCTCCGGCACGCTCTCCTGGCTGTTCCTGCAGTTTGACGGCACCGTACCGTTTACCGACCTGGTGGATCAGGCGTGGCAGCAGGGCTTAACCGAGCCTGACCCGCGCGTTGACCTCTCCGGTAAAGACGTGATGCGTAAGCTGGTGATCCTGGCGCGTGAAGCCGGTTATGACATCGAACCGGATTCCGTCCGCGTCGAATCGCTGGTGCCTGCAGGCTGCGAAGAAGGTTCTGTGGACCATTTCTTTGAAAATGGTGACGAGCTTAACGAACAGATGGTGCAGCGTCTGGAAGCGGCGAACGAGATGGGGCTGGTGCTGCGCTACGTGGCGCGCTTCGAGGCCAACGGAAAAGCGCGCGTCGGCGTCGAGGCGGTGCGCCCTGAACATCCGCTGGCGGCGCTGCTGCCGTGTGACAACGTTTTCGCCATCGAAAGCCGCTGGTATCGCGATAATCCGCTGGTGATCCGCGGTCCTGGCGCGGGGCGCGACGTCACCGCCGGAGCAATCCAGTCCGACATCAACCGCCTGGCTAAGCTGCTGTAACCCCTCACCCTAACCCTCTCCCCAAAGGGGAGAGGGGACTGCTCGGTGCGGTCTTTTCCCCCTCGCCCCTTTGGGGAGAGGGCCGGGGTGAGGGGCCTTCTCATTCTCATCATGAATTTCCCTCATCTTTCCTGAGCAAACCTCACCGTTATTGTTGATTATTTATGTTGACGTCCCTCCGCTTTTCCGTCATTTTTACATCTGGACGTCTAAACGTATAGAAGTTCACAACACAACAGACAACGACAGCGATTGATAGAGGTAAGGTATGAGCTTTTTTCACGCCAACCAGCGGGAAGCACTGAATCAGAGCCTGGCCGAAGTAAACGGCCAGATTAACGTCTCTTTTGAATTTTTTCCGCCGCGCACCAGTGAAATGGAGCAAACCCTGTGGAGCTCTATCGATCGTCTCAGCAGCCTGAAGCCGAAGTTTGTCTCCGTGACCTACGGTGCGAATTCCGGCGAGCGCGACCGTACGCACAGCATCATTAAGGGCATTAAAGACCGTACCGGTCTGGAAGCCGCGCCGCACCTGACCTGTATCGACGCCACCCGCGACGAGCTGCGTGCCATCGCTCAGGATTACTGGAATAACGGTATCCGTCATATCGTTGCACTGCGCGGCGACCTGCCGCCGGGTAGCGGTAAGCCGGACATGTATGCCGCCGATCTGGTTGGTCTACTGAAAGACGTGGCGGACTTTGATATCTCCGTTGCCGCCTATCCTGAAGTGCATCCGGAAGCGAAAAGCGCCCAGGCCGATCTGCTTAACCTCAAGCGCAAAGTGGACGCGGGCGCAAACCGCGCCATCACCCAGTTTTTCTTCGATGTAGAAAGCTACCTGCGCTTCCGCGACCGCTGCGTCTCCGCGGGCATCGACGTTGAAATTATCCCGGGGATTCTGCCGGTTTCTAACTTCAAACAGGCGAAAAAATTTGCTGATATGACCAATGTCCGCATTCCGCTGTGGATGTCTAAAATGTACGAAGGGCTGGACGATGACCCGGAAACGCGCAAGCTGGTGGGCGCCAATATCGCGATGGACATGGTGAAGATCTTAAGCCGTGAAGGGGTGAAGGATTTCCACTTCTACACGCTGAACCGCGCGGAAATGAGCTATGCCATTTGTCATACCCTGGGCGTTCGTCCGGCGTAAAAAACATAAAGCCCTTGTAAATTAGAGGGCTTTTTAATCAAACAGATAGTTAAAAGGTATTAACTATCGAATCTGTGGATTATTTCAACTATATCTTATTGCTAGTGGTGTATATCGTAACGGTAACACTGTAAAAGGGAGCATAGCGATGAGCACGTCAGACGAGACCAATAAAGCGGCATCAGTCGGCAAATGCCCGTTCCATCAGGGCGGCGTCGATCACAGCGCGGGCGCAGGTACAGGCAGCCGCGACTGGTGGCCAAAACAACTCCGCATCGATCTTCTTAACCAACATTCCAATCGTTCGAACCCGCTGGGTGAAGACTTCGACTACCGCAAAGAATTCAGCAAGCTTGATTACTCCGCCCTCAAAGGCGATCTCAAAGCACTTTTAACCGACTCCCAACCGTGGTGGCCTGCCGACTGGGGCAGCTATGCGGGCCTGTTTATCCGCATGGCGTGGCACGGCGCGGGCACCTATCGCTCCGTTGACGGACGCGGCGGGGCAGGACGCGGTCAACAGCGCTTTGCGCCGCTGAACTCCTGGCCGGATAACGTGAGCCTGGACAAGGCGCGCCGCCTGCTGTGGCCCATCAAGAAAAAATACGGACAAAAAATTTCCTGGGCTGACCTGTTTATCCTCGCGGGTAACGTCGCCCTGGAGAACTCCGGCTTCCGCACCTTTGGTTTTGGCGCCGGGCGTGAAGACGTCTGGGAACCGGATCTGGACGTGAACTGGGGTGATGAAAAAGCCTGGCTGACCCACCGTGACCCGGAAGCGCTGGCGAAGCGCCCTCTGGCGGCCACCGAAATGGGCCTGATTTACGTGAACCCGGAAGGGCCAAACGCCAGCGGTGAACCCCTGTCCGCGGCTGCAGCCATCCGCGCGACCTTTGGCAACATGGGCATGAACGACGAAGAGACCGTGGCGCTGATCGCGGGCGGCCACACACTCGGTAAAACCCACGGTGCGGGTGAAGCCACGCACGTCGGCACCGACCCGGAAGCTTCGCCGATTGAAGCGCAGGGCCTTGGCTGGGCGAGCACGCACGGCACGGGCGTTGGCGCAGATGCCATTACCTCCGGTCTGGAAGTCATCTGGTCACAAACCCCAACCCAGTGGAGCAACTACTTCTTCGAGAACCTGTTTAAATACGAATGGGTGCAGACCCGCAGCCCGGCGGGTGCGATTCAGTTCGAAGCCGTGGATGCGCCGGAAATTATGCCCGATCCGTTCGACCCGTCGAAAAAGCGCAAGCCAACGATGCTGGTCACCGACCTGACGCTGCGTTTTGACCCGGAATTCGAGAAAATTTCCCGCCGCTTCCTGAACGATCCGCAGGCCTTCAACGAAGCCTTCGCGCGCGCGTGGTTCAAGCTGACCCACCGCGATATGGGGCCAAAAGCGCGGTACATTGGTCCGGAAGTGCCGAAAGAAGATCTGATCTGGCAGGATCCGCTGCCGCAGGCGGTGTCTAATCCGTCGAAAGAAGACATTGAAAGCCTGAAGGCGGAAATTGTGGCCTCGGGTCTCTCCGTGAGCGAACTGGTTTCCGTTGCCTGGGCGTCTGCGTCGACCTTCCGCGGTGGCGACAAGCGTGGCGGTGCCAACGGCGCGCGTCTGGCGCTGGCGCCTCAGCGTGACTGGGACGTGAACGCCGCAGCCGTACGTGCATTACCGGCTCTGGAAGCCATCCAGCGCACCACCAACAAAGCCTCCCTGGCCGATATCATCGTGCTGGCGGGCGTGGTTGGCGTTGAGCAGGCGGCGAAAGCGGCAGGCGTTTACGTTACCGTACCGTTCACGCCGGGCCGCGTGGATGCGCGTCAGGACCAGACGGATATCGAGATGTTTAACCTGCTCGAACCGATTGCCGATGGCTTCCGTAACTACCGTGCGCAGGTGGATGCGTCTACCACCGAATCACTGCTCATCGACAAGGCGCAGCAGCTGACGCTGACCGCACCGGAACTCACGGTGCTGATCGGTGGTCTGCGCGTTCTGGGTGCCAACTTTGATGGCAGCAAGAATGGCGTGTTCACCGATCGCGAGGGCGTGCTGAGCAATGATTTCTTCGTGAACCTGCTGGAGATGAATACCCAGTGGAAGGCGACCGATGAATCCAACGAGCTGTTTACCGGAAGCGATCGCGCCAGCGGTGAAGTGAAATATACCGCTACCCGCGCCGATCTGGTCTTCGGTTCTAACGCCGTCCTGCGTGCGCTGGCAGAGGTTTACGCCAGCGATGATGCGCATGAGAAGTTCGTCCGTGACTTTGTTGCCGCATGGGCGAAGGTGATGGATCTGGACCGGTTTGACCTGCAGTAACCCTTTTGCCGGGTGGCGCTAACGCTTACCCGGCCTACGGGCAAAAAAATCCCCGCTGATGCGGGGATTTTCATTCCTGTTTACTCCCACTCTTGCAGGAACCGCTGCCCATACTGGTCGGCCACCAGCAGCGCCGCATACACCTGATCCGGCGTGACGCCGCCCGGCATGTTGTGGATGGTTTCTCCTTCCGCGCAGGACGCTTCGGCGATCAAACGCATTTTGGCCGGGATATCGTCTTTGATGTTCAGCTGTGCCAGCGTAATAGGCAGCCCGACGCTGTGGCAAAGCGCCGCGACGGTCTCTATTTCTTCTACCGGCGCGTTTTCCAGCACCAGCTGCGTCAGCGTACCAAACGCCACTTTCTCGCCATGATAGAAGTGATGCGCATCCGGCACCGCCGTCATGCCGTTATGAATAGCGTGTGCCGCGGCCAGACCACCGCTTTCAAAACCGACGCCGCTGAGATAGGTGTTGGCTTCGATGATGCGTTCCAGCGCAGGCGTTACCACATGCTGTTCCGCCGCCAGCATCGCTTTTTCACCCTCTTCAACCAGCGTGTTGTAGCACAGCTCGGCCAGGGCTAACGCCGCCTGGGTGCATTTACCTCCGGCCATGGTGGTCGCGCCGCTGCGCGAGCAGGCGCGCGCTTCAAACCACGTCGCTAGCGCATCGCCAATCCCGGCGGCAAGCAGGCGTGCTGGCGCGCCCGCAACCACTTTCGTATCCACAATGACCATGTTCGGGTTGTGCGGCAGCATCAGGTAGCGATCGAACTCACCGCTGTCGGTGTAAATAACGGATAGGGCGCTGCACGGCGCATCGGTGGAAGCGATAGTCGGCGCAATGGCGACGGGCACGTCCATAAAGTGGGCCAGCGCTTTTGCGGTGTCCAGCGTTTTACCGCCGCCAATGCCCAGCACCGCCAGGCAGTCGGCGCTGTCGGCCAGTTTTTTCAGTCGATCGATTTCATTTTGTGAACATTCGCCACCAAACGGCGCGATTTCGGCATGCAGTTCGGCATCGTTAAAACTCTGACGCAGGGTCTCTTCGGCAAAGCCCAGCACAAATTTATCGCCGACAACCAGCCAGCGAGTGGCCAGGGGTTTCAGATAGTCGCCGAGACGGGTAAGTACATCAGCGCCCTGGATGTATTTTCCCGGCGATTGAATGATACGGTCCATAACAGTTCTCCCTTAGAGGTTGAGGTTACCAAACGCGTTTTTCCAGTCCTGTTCGAACTTCTCTATTGCTGACTCTACCGCTGGCGTGCCGAGCATTTGTTGCGCTACGTCTAAAGGAAGCGTGATTGCCTCGCATCCCGCCAGCAGGCAGTCCAGCGCCTGACGCGGCGTTTTGAAGCTGGCGGCCAGTACCTTGCTTTCCGGCGCGTGCAGTTCCAGCAGGGATTGCAGCTCCTGGACCATGCGAATGCCGTCGCCGCCCTGAGCGTCAACGCGGTTGACGTACGGCGCGACATATTTCGTCCCGGCGAGTGCGGCAAGCAAGCCCTGTGCCGCGCTGTAAACGGCGGTTCCCAGCGTGGTTATCCCCTCTTTTTTTAACGCCTTAATCGCGATAAGCCCCTGAGCGGTAACCGGGATTTTTACCACGATGCCCGGGATGGCGTTACTCAGACGTTTGGCCTCGGCCACCATGCCTTCGGCATCGCGGCTCATGGTTTGAGCAAACAGCGTGCCGTCCGGTCCAATGGCTTTTTGCAGACGCGGCAGCACGTCCCAGATGGATTCACGGCTGGCGGCAATGATGCTCGGGTTGGTGGTGACGCCCGCAATGGGAAAAATGTGCGCCAGACGTTCTACTTCCGCTACGTTGGCGGTATCCAGGTACAGTTCCATTACTCTTCCTCGTTTCACAGTTCTAATTCGTGTTGTAGCAGGGAAGCTATCGCCTCCCCGGAACTGGCGTTAACCAGCGCGTTGCGAAAATCTTCATGCATGATGCGGCGGGCAAGGCGGGAGAAAATACGCATATGCTGATCGCCCGCAGCGTGTTTGTTCAGCGTCAGCATAATGATGAATTGTGCTTCTTCCTCTCCCCACATGACGGGGGCTTTCAGGCGCGCCACGCTAATGGTGGATTGTTCAATGTGTTCCGATTTGCTGTGCGGGATGGCAAAGCTAAAGCCAAGCCCGGTGGAGAACACGGCTTCGCGCGCCCACAGATCGGCCTCCAGCTTGCGGGGGTAGCGGCAACGTCCTGCAAGCAGCAGGTTATCGGTCATCCCTTTCATGACCTCTTCTTTGCTGTTCCAGTCGTTGTCCAGTGAAATGCAGCGAGGTGTGACCAGCGGTGTGTCCTGCTGGTTCATGCGGAACTGCGCCAGCAGGTGTTCCACTTCAAGCGAAGTGCGACACGCCATGGCCTGGTTCAGCAGCTGGCGGCAGGCGCGGCTATCAAGCTGTGCCAGCCGCGCTTTGGTTGCCGGAATGGCAGGCGACCCCATGCTCAGTTCGTCCAGGCCCAGACCCACCAGCAATGGCAGCACCGAACCTTTTGCACCCAGCTCGCCGCACAGGCCAATCCATTTCCCCTGGCGATGGACGGCCTGTACCGCGTAGTCCAGCGCCCGCAGGAAGGCCGGGTTCAGGCTGTTGTAGTGGCGTGTGACCTTGGCGTTGTCGCGGTCGACGGCCAGCAGATACTGCGTCAGGTCATTGCTGCCGATGCTAAAGAAATCAATCTCTTCACAGCACTGATCGACGATAAACATCACCGAAGGCACCTCCAGCATGATGCCGAGCGGAATTTTTTCATCAAACGGGATATGTTCAGCCCGGAGCTGCTGCTTCGCTTCGGCGAGCTTCTCTTTGACCCACAGGATCTCTTCCATGGAGGAGATCATCGGGATCATGATCTTCAGTTTGCCGTGAGCAGAGGCGCGCAGGATCGCCCGAAGCTGGGTGGTGAAAAGCGCCGCATATTCTTCATAAATACGCACCGCGCGGTAGCCGAGAAACGGGTTATTTTCGGCCGGGATGTTCAGGTACTCCACCGGTTTATCGCCACCGATATCCATGGTGCGCACGATAATGCTGCGCCCGTTTGCACTTTCCAGCGCCTGACAGAAAATGTTGTACAGCTCGTTTTCACCGGGCGCGCTGGTGCGGTCCATATACAGCATTTCGGTGCGAAACAGGCCAACACCCTCGGCGCCGTTTCCAAACGCTGCCTGCGCTTCAACCGCGTGGGCGATGTTTGCGGCAACCTCAACGCGCAGGCCATCGGCGGTTCTGGCTTCCCGGTCAAGCCAGATGCGCTGCTGCTCGCGTAGTGCCTGTTGTACCCGTGCTTCCTGTCGGTAGTAGCGCGCCACCGCATCGCTGGCATTGACCACTACCGCACCGGCATTGCCGTCGATAAATACTGGCCTGTTGCGCCACTGCAGCAGGCGTTCACTGTCGACACCCACCAGGGTCGGAATATTAAAGGAACGTGCAAGAATAACGGTGTGCGAGGTTGTTCCGCCGCTTTTTAACAGCAGCCCCTTAAGCAAGGTTTTATCGAGTTCCAGAAACTGGCCGGGCGTAAGATCGTCAGCCAGACAGACGCTCTGCTGGGTGAGCTGTCCCGGTGCCGGGAAACGGTGTTCGCCATAAATCTGTTGTAAAAGTTGATAGCAGACATCGCGCACATCCAGCACGCGTTCCCGCAAGTAGCTGCTGCTGGAACGCGAGAACACGTCGCAGAAATGGTTGGCTGTAGCGACTGTCGCCTGCGCGCAGCTTAGCCCCTGGCTCACGCCCGCAAGCAGATGCTGGCGCAGTGAGGCATCCGTCGCCAGCGATCGGTGTGCGTCGAGTATGGCGCCGGCGGTGCTGTCGCTGTCCAGCGCACGCAGCTCAATATTTTTTACCAGCAGGGTGAGGCCGTTATCCAGCGCTAGCTGCTCTTCTTCAACGTTTTTCGCGTCGGGTAAATCCGTCAGTGCATTGAGATCCAGCGAGGTCAGCACGGTCAACACACCCTGGGCACTCCCGCTGCAAACGGACAGGGCACGAAAAAGCGTTGGATTAAGGCGCGCGAGAGATTCTGGCAGCGGATCGCGCTCAATATTGATGGCTTCTGCGAGCGGCGCATCACAGTGTGGAAACACTTCCCGAAGCCATTGTTCCAGCTGTTGATGGGCGCTTTGCTCATCTTCACCGTGGATCACCAGACGGCAGGCGTCGCCTGCCAGCGTGTCGGTGCCAATAAGTGACAGTGCGCTCTTGGCGTTCCCTTTGCGATCGGTGCGCAGATTGTGCCACTCGATGTGCGAGATAAACGTGTTGCACAGCGTCTCCACGTGACTCGCCGGACGCGCGTGAACACCGTTGGGCAATTCACAGGTAAATTCCACTACCAGAGCCATACACACTCCTGAAACCAGTCATCATTCATTGGGGAACAGCATACGAGCGTGTTGATGACGCGCGCCACGTGACAAATCTGCCAAAAGCTGGACAAATGTAATATCACGTCAAAAGTGAGATTTGCCTCACAGGTTGTGGCGGTTTGTCTTATACGTACCCCATGCTCGAAATGTCGAGGCGGATCGCATTTTTATTTCCATATTACAAAAATCCAGTAATTGGCCTTTTTGTCTCCTGTCCGCCGTCTTCCTGATTGCCTATTGTTTGCCACAACATCTTTATGGTTTTAGGCCAGGAGCGACATATGAAAGAGTTGGTGCATATTCTCAAGAACACGCGGCAGCATCTGATGACCGGGGTGTCGCACATGATCCCGTTCGTGGTGGCGGGCGGTATTTTGCTGGCGGTTTCGGTCATGCTGTACGGCAAGGGTGCGGTACCGGATGCAGCAACGGATCCCAACCTCAAAAAATTATTCGATATCGGTGTGGCGGGATTAACGCTGATGGTGCCTTTCCTCGCCGCCTATATTGGCTATTCCATCGCAGAGCGCGCCGCACTTGCTCCCTGCGCTATTGCCGCGTGGGTCGGCAACAGCTTCGGGGCGGGGTTCTTCGGCGCCATTATTGCCGGGATCCTCGGTGGGATTGTGGTCTGGTATCTAAAAAAACTGCCGGTCCCGAAAGTGCTGCGCTCCGTCATGCCTATCTTCATCATCCCTATCATCGGCACCTTTATTACCGCAGGCATCATGATGTGGGGGCTGGGTGAACCTGTTGGCGCGCTGACAACCGGCTTAACCCAGTGGCTGCAAGGGATGCAGCAGGGCAGCATCGTCGTGCTGGCCATTATCATGGGGTTGATGCTGGCCTTCGACATGGGCGGCCCGATTAACAAAGTCGCCTATGCCTTCATGCTGATCTGCGTTGCTCAGGGCGTCTACACCGTGGTGGCGATTGCGGCAGTCGGCATCTGCGTGCCACCGCTGGGGTTGGGCCTGGCGACGCTGATTAACCGCAAGAATTTTACCGGTGAAGAGCGTGAAGCGGGCAAGGCTGCATTAGTGATGGGCTGTGTTGGCGTCACCGAAGGGGCCATTCCGTTTGCGGCGGCCGATCCTCTGCGTGTTATTCCTTCCATCATGCTGGGTTCCGCATGTGGCGCAGTGACGGCTGCCGTGATGGGCGCGCAATGCTATGCCGGATGGGGCGGTCTCATCGTTCTGCCTGTGGTGGAAGGCAAACTGGGCTACATCGCGGCGGGCGCGGTAGGGGCTGTGGTGACGGCCATTAGCGTCAACGTGCTGAAGAGTATTGCCCGGAAGAGTGCAAAACAGGTCGAGGAAAAAGAAGACGACCTGGATCTGGATTTCGAAATTAACTGAGTGAGGAAGCGAACATGGCCCGAATTATTGCAGTAACAGCATGCCCGTCAGGCGTTGCCCATACCTACATGGCAGCCGAAGCGCTGGAAAGCGCTGCTAAAGCCAAAGGCTGGGAAGTGAAGGTTGAAACTCAGGGGTCAATTGGTCTGGAGAACGAGCTGAACGCTGAGGATATCGCCGCAGCGGATGTGGTGATCCTGACCAAAGATATTGGCATTAAGTGTGAAGAACGTTTTGCCGGGAAAACTATCGTGCGCGTCAACATCAGCGACGCGGTAAAACGCGCCGACGCCATCATGAACAAAATTGAAGCCCACCTGGCGCAAACCGCCTGACGCTCTCCCGCCCTTCGGGGCGGGCTCGTTTTCCGTTACAGGAGTTCCCTCATGACGAATCGTACCCAGCGTTTGAAAGACGCACTTTTTGCCAGCCCTCGTGAAATCTCGCTTGAGCGTGCGTTGCTCTATACCGCCAGCCATCAGCAGACGGAAGGTGAGCCGGTTATCCTCAGGCGTGCAAAAGCCACGGCGTACATTCTTGACCATGTGAACATCGCGATTCGTGATGAGGAACTGATTGCCGGAAACCGGACCGTTAAACCGCGTGCGGGCATTATGTCTCCTGAGATGGATCCGTACTGGCTGCTTAAGGAGCTGGACCAGTTTTCTACACGTCCCCAGGACCGTTTCGAAATCACCGAAGAGGATAAGCAGATCTACCGTGACGTGCTCTATCCCTACTGGGAAAAGCGGTCGATGAAGGATTTCATCAACAGCCAGATGACGGATGAGGTGAAAGCCGCTGTAGGAACGCAAATTTTCAGCATCAACCAGACGGACAAAGGGCAGGGGCACATCATTATTGATTACCCGCGCCTGCTCAATAACGGCCTGAGTGCGCTGGTGGAGGAAATGCGTGAACGCTGCGCCCGCGATGCGCATAACACGTTCTATGCCTCCGCGCTGATTCTGCTTGAAGCGTCCCAGCGTCATATTCTGCGCTACGCCGCGCTGGCTGAAACGCTTGCCACCGTCTGCGATGAGGCTTCACGACGTGAAGAATTACGCAAGATTGCCGAAATCTCGCGCCATAACGCGCAGCATAAGCCACAGACGTTCTGGCAGGCGTGCCAGCTGTTCTGGTATATGAACGTCATTTTGCAATACGAATCTAACGCCAGCTCGCTCTCCATTGGCCGCTTCGACCAGTACATGCTGCCCTTTTATCAGGCTTCGCTATCACGGGGCGAAGAGCCCGCGTTCCTGAAAGAGATTCTGGAATCGCTGTGGGTGAAGTGCAATGACGTGGTGCTTTTACGCTCAACCAGCAGCGCCCGCTATTTTGCCGGGTTCCCGACCGGATATACCGCGCTGTTGGGTGGCCTGACGGAGAACGGGCGTAGCGCGGTGAATGTGCTTTCCTTCTTGTGTCTGGATGCCTACCAAAGCGTTCAGCTTCCTCAACCGAACCTCGGCGTGCGGGTTAACGAGCTTATCGACCGGCCTTTCCTGTTTAAAACGGCGGAGACGATCCGCCTGGGCACCGGCATCCCGCAGATCTTTAACGATGAAGTGGTGGTGCCTGCCTTCCTCAATCGGGGGGTGTCGCTGGAAGATGCGCGCGACTACGCGGTGGTTGGCTGTGTAGAACTGTCGATTCCGGGTAAAACCTACGGTCTGCACGATATCGCGATGTTTAACCTGCTGAAGGTGATGGAAATCGCGATGCAGGAGAACGAAGGTAACGCGGCGCTGACTTATGAAGGCTTGCTTGAGCATATTCGCGTCAAAATTAATCACTACATTGCGCTGATGGTCGAGGGGAGCAATATCTGCGATATCGGCCATCGCGACTGGGCACCGGTGCCGTTGCTCTCTTCTTTTATCAGCGATTGTCTGGATGCGGGAAAAGACATCACCGACGGTGGCGCGCGCTATAACTTTTCTGGCGTGCAGGGGATCGGGATAGCGAATTTGAGCGACTCGCTGCATGCCCTGAAAGGGCTGGTTTTTGAACAGCAGCGCTTAAGTTTTGATGAATTGCTAGCCGTGTTAAACGCTAACTTTGCCACGCCTGAGGGCAAGAAAATCCGCGCCCGGTTGATCAATCGCTTCGAAAAATACGGCAATGATATTGATGATGTCGACAACATCAGCGCTGAACTGCTGCGCCACTACTGCAAAGAGGTTGAAAAATACCGGAACCCGCGGGGTGGGCAGTTCACGCCGGGTTCTTACACCGTATCGGCACATGTGCCGCTGGGGGCCGTGGTGGGAGCAACGCCCGATGGCCGCTTTGCCGGCGAACAGCTGGCCGACGGTGGGCTCTCGCCGATGCTTGGGCAAGATATGCAGGGCCCAACGGCGGTACTGAAATCGGTAAGTAAGCTGGATAACTACCTGTTATCTAACGGTACGCTGCTAAACGTTAAGTTCACCCCCGCAACGCTGGAAGGCGATGCCGGGCTGCAAAAGCTGGCGGATTTCCTGCGCGCTTTCACCCAGCTTAAATTGCAGCACATCCAGTTCAACGTGGTGAACGCGGAAACACTGCGTGAAGCGCAACAGCGTCCGCAGGATTTTGCCGGTCTGGTGGTGCGCGTTGCCGGGTACAGCGCCTTCTTTGTTGAGTTATCGAAGGAGATCCAGGATGACATTATCCGCCGTACAGCGCATCAGCTGTGACGAGGTTGAAACACGCGCCGAGGTGGCGCGTATTTTCAATATCCAGCGCTACTCGTTGAATGACGGGCGCGGCATCCGTACGGTGGTTTTTTTTAAAGGCTGCCCTCACCGCTGCCCGTGGTGTGCTAATCCGGAGTCGATCTCACCGAAAATCGAGACGGTGCGAAGAGAGAGTCAATGTCTTCACTGCGCCCCCTGTCTGCGGGACGCCGATGAATGCCCGTCAGGCGCCTTCAGGCATATCGGAAGGGATGTGACCCTTGATGAGCTGGAAAACGAGGTGATAAAAGACGATGTCTTCTTTCGCTCGTCGGGAGGCGGGGTGACGCTTTCGGGTGGGGAAGTGTTAATGCAGGCCCCTTTCGCGACACGGTTTCTAAAGAGGCTGCGTCGTTTCGGGGTGCATACGGCCATCGAAACGGCAGGCGATGCGCCTTTGTCCCGGCTAATGCCGCTGGCCCGCCAGTGTGATGAAGTGCTGTTTGATTTGAAAATCATGGATGCGGAGCAGGCCCTGGCAATGGTGGGAATGAATCTTCCGAGAGTGCTGGATAATTTCCGCCAGCTGGTGGCTGATGGGATAAACGTCATTCCTCGCGTCCCGCTGATTCCTGGCTATACGCTCAACGAAACGAACATGGCGCGCGTGCTGGCTTTTCTGCTACCTTCAGGAATACGGCAGCTGCATTTATTGCCCTTCCACCAGTATGGGGAGCCAAAATACCGTCTGCTGGGACAAGAGTGGGGAATGCGGCAAACGGTCCCTCCGACGGAAGAAGAGGTGTCAGCGATGCGGCAACTGGCAGAGCGCGAAGGTTTCAAGGTTACCCTGGGAGGCTGAACATGACAGCGATCGCTGGACGACATCTGGTAGCGGTGACCGCGTGCGTCAGCGGCGTCGCACATACCTATATGGCTGCCGAACGGCTCGAAAAGCTCTGCCAGCAGGAGAAGTGGAGCGTTAACATCGAGACTCAGGGAGCGCTGGGCGTTGAGAACGAGCTTAATGAAGAGGACATCCGGCGCGCCGATGTCGTATTGCTGATTACCGATATCGACCTGGCGGGCAGTGAACGTTTCGAGCATACGCGCTACGTGAAGTGCGGTATTAACGCCTTTTTACGTGATCCACAAAAGGTGATGGGGGCGGTGCGTAGAATGCTATCCGCGCCGCAGCATACTCAGGTCATTCTGGACTAGCGGCCTTGCCGGTGAGCTGGCTGTGATACTGGCGACGGTATTCAGACGGCGAACGCTCCGTGTTTTTACGGAATAACCGACAGAAATAGTTGCTGTCGACAAATCCGCAGGCGTGCGCCACCTCTTTCACTTTTAAATCATACCCTTTCAGCAGCTGGCGCGCGTGTTCCAGCCGGGTATGCGTCAGGTATTCATTGAAACCCACTGCGCCCGTTTTCTGGAACAGATGCGACAGGTAGTTTGGGGAGATGTAAAACGCCTGCGCGACGGATTCCCGGGTAAGCGGAGTGGCGTAGTGTTCGTCAATATAAATCCGAATGGCTTCAAACAGAGCCTGACTGCGGGAGGCGGTTTGGATTTGACTGCCCAGCAGGTCGACGCAGTGGCTAAGCAGGCTGGCGATAATCAACCGCGCGGTTTGCTGCTCGTGTGGCTGCATCTGCATTTCGTGGAGCGTCTGTAAGAGTAGCGATCCAATACGGGGGCCGCGGCGGGCAACGTGCTGCTTCGCCAGGTTTCGCACGTCTACACCGTCCCAGTGCAAAAGGCTAAACCCGAGCTGCTGTTTGCCAAACAGGATGCTCAGCGTTGTTGCCGATGCTTGCCATTGTGGATTATTCCAGCCGCCAGCCGGGACGTATAAAACATCACCCTGCTGTAAAACGGAGGCCGCCTGGTCCTTCATCGACCCTTCGATCACGATCTCAAGACGTGGAAAATCAACCTGCAAGGCAAGTTCGGGGGCGGAGGTCGCGGAGTTTGCAAAATGCACCTGACGCAGCGGCGTTGTGCTGGTGATCAGGTCAGTCAGGATGCGGGTAATGTCGTGGTGCATGGTGGATACCAGGGTATTGCCGGGTGGCGCTAACGCTTACCCGGCCTACTTAACGTAGGCCCGTGCAAGCGCAGCGCCGCCGGGCGTAAAGCATTAGCCGGTGTTGCGCATACCCGCCGCAACGCCCGCAATCGTCACCATCAGCGCCTGTTCAACGCGCGGATCCGGCTCTTTGCCTTCTTCTTCCGCCTGGCGAGAACGGTGCAGCAGCTCTGCCTGCAGGACGTTCAGCGGGTCGGTGTAGATGTTACGCAGCTGGATAGACTCGGCGATCCACGGCAGGTCCGCCATCAGGTGCGAGTCGTTGGCGATGTCCAGCACCACTTTGATGTCGCCTTCCAGCAGTTCGCGCAGCTCTTTACCCAGCGCCCACAGCTCAGGCTTCACCAGGCGCTGGTCGTAGTATTCCGCCAGCCACAGGTCCGCTTTCGAGAAGACCATCTCCAGCATACCCAGGCGGGTAGAGAAGAATGGCCAGTCGCGGCACATGGTTTCCAGTTCGTTCTGTTTGCCGTCTTCCACCACTTTTTGCAGCGCGGCACCGGCACCCAGCCAGGCGGGCAGCATCAAACGGTTCTGTGTCCAGGCGAAGATCCACGGGATTGCGCGCAGAGACTCTACGCCACCGGTTGGGCGACGCTTCGCAGGGCGCGAGCCTAGCGGCAGTTTACCCAGCTCCTGCTCAGGGGTGGCCGAACGGAAGTAAGGCACGAAATCTTTATTTTCACGCACGTAGCCGCGGTACAGATCGCAGGAGATAGCCGACAGTTCGTCCATGATATGGCACCAGGAGGCTTTCGGCTCCGGCGGTGGCAGCAGGTTGGCTTCCAGAATGGCGCTGGTATAAAGCGACAGACTGCTGATGGTCACTTCCGGCAGGCCGTACTTGAAGCGGATCATCTCGCCCTGCTCGGTGACGCGCAGGCCCCCTTTCAGGCTTCCCGGCGGCTGCGACAGCAGCGCTGCGTGCGCAGGCGCGCCGCCGCGGCCAATTGAGCCACCGCGTCCGTGGAACAGGGTCAGTTCAATACCGGCTTTCTCGCAGGTTTTGATCAGTGCGTCCTGCGACTGATACTGCGCCCAGGATGCCGCCATCACGCCCGCATCTTTCGCGGAGTCGGAATAGCCAATCATTACCATCTGTTTGCCCTGAATAAAGCCGCGGTACCAGTCGATATTCAACAGCTGGCTCATGACGTCGTTGGCATTGTTCAGGTCGTCGAGGGTCTCAAACAGCGGGGCGACAGGCAGAGCGTAGTCGATTCCCGCTTCTTTCAGCAGAAGGTGAACGCCCAGCACGTCGGACGGGGTCTTCGCCATGGAGATCACATAGGCGGCCACCGATCCTTTCGGTGCGTCCACGATCGCTTTACAGGTATTGAGCACTTCGCGGGTGTCGTTGCTTGGCTCCCAGTTGCGCGGCAGCAGAGGGCGCTTCGAGTTCAGCTCGCGGATCAGGAAGGCCTGTTTGTCGGCTTCGGACCAGCTCTCATAATCGCCGATGCCGAGATAGCGGGTCAGTTCGCCCAGCGCTTCGGTATGGCGGGTACTTTCCTGACGCACGTCGATACGCACCAGCGGCACGCCGAAACACTTCACGCGACGCAGGGTGTCGAGCAGTTCGCCGTTGGCGATGATGCCCATCCCGCAGGCCTGCAGCGATTTATAGCAGGCGTACAGCGGCTCCCAGAGCTGTTCGTTCTGACTGAGCAGGCCTTCTGGTTTTGGCAGGCGCTGGCCTTTCAGGCGCGCTTCCAGCCAGGCCTGAGTGGCCATCAGCTGACCGCGCAGTTTTTTCATCAGGAAACGGTACGGCTCGCTGGCGCCTTCTTCGCCGGCCAGCGCGCGCAGTTCCGGCGTTGCTTCAACCATCGACAGCTCGGAGATCAGCACCTGGATGTCTTTCAGGAACAGGTCGGTCGCTTTCCAGCGGCTCAGCAGCAGGACGTGACGCGTGATTTCCGCAGTGACGTTCGGGTTGCCGTCGCGGTCGCCGCCCATCCATGAGGTGAAGCGTACCGGCACAAAGTCGACCGGCAGGCGGTAGCCGAGGTTCTCTTCCAGCTGTTCGTTCAGCTCGCGCAGGTAGTTCGGCACCCCTTCCCACAGGCTGTTTTCCACCACCGCAAAGCCCCATTTGGCTTCGTCGACCGGGCTTGGGCGGTGCTTACGAATCTCATCGGTGTGCCAGGACTGGGCAATCAGCTGGCGCAGACGGCGCATCAGCTGGTTGCGTTCGTAGTCGGCAATGTCTTTGTTATCCAGCTGCTTCAGGCAGTTGTTCACTTCCACCATTTTGTGGATCAGGGTGCGACGGGTGATTTCCGTTGGGTGAGCGGTGAGTACCAGCTCCAGCGAAAGAGACTCCACCGCTTTTTTGATGGTGGCTTCGTTGAGATCCGGCTGGTCTTTCAGTTTACGAAGGGTGCGGGCAATGACTTCCGGGTTGCTGGCCGCTTCGCCGTTTGGCGAAATGCTGTGGTACTGCTCAGCGGTGTTGGCCAGGTTCAGGAACTGGCTGAACGCGCGTGCAACGGGCAGCAGCTCGTCGTTAGAGAGGTTCTGCAACGTGGTAAGCAGCTCCTGACGACTGGCCTCGTTACCGGCACGGGAAGATTTAGAGAGCTTGCGGATGGTTTCAACGCGGTCAAGGATATTCTCCCCCAACGCATCTTTGATGGTATCTCCAAGCACTTTGCCGAGCATACTGACATTACTACGCAACGCGGAATATTGTTCGTTCATAAAAACCCAGTCACCCCATCATTTTTGTTTATGCCCAGGCGAAAATCTTCTGGCCATTATTTTGTCATCTCCCTTTATAAAGCCACGTAAAACCCCCGTCGTCAATTGCTGCGAAAACGGTTCAGCAAACGAATAAATGTGGGCAATTTACGAAATTTAATTCGCATTGCGTCAGATAAGAGATGCTTATGGGAATGTGACGGAGATCGCGGGATTTACTCCCCTCACCCTGCCCTCTCCCCTAAGGGGAGAGGGTGTTCAAATTCCCTCTCCCCTTAGGGGAGAGGGGTAGGGTGAGGGGTAGTTTTTAATGCCAGCAGAAGTGGTGCACAACCTGGGTAATCAACTCGCGGGTGGGCTTGATGAAGCGCGTCTCCAGATACTCATCCGGCTGGTGCGCCTGGTTGATGGAGCCCGGGCCAAGGACCAGCGTCGGGCACAGCGTCTGAATGAACGGCGCTTCGGTACAGTAGTTCACCACGTCGGTTTTTTCGCCAAGCAGTTTTTCCACCACTTCAACCAGCTGGTGATCCGGCGGGCATTCGTAACCCGGGATCGGCGGATGCAGTTCGGAAACCGTCAGGCGGCCCGGCCAGCGCTCGCTTACCGGAGCCAGGGCCTCATTCAGCAGGCCGTCGAGATCGCTCAGGGTCATGCCCGGCAGCGGGCGGATGTCCATATGCAGTTCGCAGCAGGCGCAGATACGGTTAGAGGCATCGCCGCCGTGCAGGCTGCCGAGGTTTAGCGTCGGATACGGCACGGTGAACGCGTCGTAGTGATAACGCTCTTTCAGCGAGTCGCGCAGGGTCATGATGCGGCCAATGGCGTCATGCATCAGCTCAATCGCATTGACGCCGCGAGCCGGATCGCTGGAGTGGCCGGACTGGCCCAGCACGCGCACGGCGGTAGAGATATGGCCTTTGTGCGCGCGAATAGGCTGCAGAGACGTCGGCTCGCCGATGATGGCGCAATCCGGACGAATTGACGTGTTTTCAGAGAAGTAGCGCGCGCCCGCCATGCTGGTCTCTTCATCGGCGGTCGCCAGAATGTAGAGCGGTTTTTTCAGCTTCGTCACGTCCACGTCACGCAGCGCGTCGAGGATAAAGGCGAAGAAGCCTTTCATGTCGGCGGTGCCCAGACCGTAGAGCTTGTTGTCGTGCTCGGTCAGGGTGAAGGGATCGCGCGTCCAGCGGCCATCGTCAAACGGCACGGTATCGGTATGACCGGCCAGCAGCAGGCCGCCCGCACCGGTTCCGGTGCTGGCCAGCAGGTTAAATTTGTGGCGAGTGCCGGGGACGGGCTGAACCTCAACGTTAAACCCAAGATCGCTAAACCAACCCGCCAGCAGATTGATTAAAGACTCATTGCTCTGATCCAGCGCTTCTTCCGTTGCGCTGATGGACGGTGTGGCAATCAGGGCGCGGTAGATCTCGATAAATGGCGGTAAGTTCATTTTCATTGTTGACACACCTTAGGTCGTGATAGTATCAATATTCATGCAATAAATGTGAATAAAAATACATTAACGTTGAGCATAAAGGAACCCGATGTTGAATACGCTGATTGTAGGCGCTAGCGGTTATGCGGGCGCAGAGCTTGTAAGCTACGTAAATCGCCACCCTCATATGACCATAACCGCTTTGACCGTGTCAGCGCAAAGCAATGATGCAGGAAAGTTAATTTCCGATTTGCATCCGCAGCTTAGGGGCATTGTTGACCTGCCGCTGCAGCCGATGTCTGACATCAGCGAGTTTACCGACGGCGTCGACGTGGTGTTTTTAGCCACCGCGCACGAGGTCAGCCACGACCTGGCGCCGCAGTTCCTGGCGGCCGGCTGCGTGGTGTTCGACCTCTCCGGCGCGTTCCGCGTTAACGACGGCGCGTTCTACCAAAAATATTATGGTTTCACCCATCAGCACCCGGATCTGCTGGAAAAAGCGGTTTACGGCCTGGCGGAGTGGAGCGCAGACAAACTGAAAGAGGCGGATCTGATTGCCGTGCCGGGCTGCTACCCGACGGCGGCGCAGCTTTCCCTGAAGCCGCTGATCGACGCAGGTCTGCTGGATCTCAACCAGTGGCCAGTGATCAACGCCACCAGCGGCGTGAGCGGCGCAGGGCGTAAGGCGGCGATCGCTAATAGCTTCTGTGAAGTGAGCCTTCAGCCGTACGGCGTGTTTAATCACCGTCATCACCCTGAAATCACGACGCACCTGGGCGCGGACGTCATTTTCACGCCGCATCTGGGCAGCTTTCCGCGGGGGATCCTCGAAACCATCACCTGCCGCCTGAAGCCGGGCGTGAGCAAAGAGCAGGTCAGCGAGGCCTTAACGCAGGCGTATGCGGATAAACCGCTGGTGCGCCTGTACGACAAAGGCGTGCCGGCGCTGAAAAACGTGGTTGGCCTGCCGTTCTGCGACATCGGCTTTGCCGTGCAGGGCGAGCATCTCATCGTGGTGGCTGCAGAAGATAACTTACTGAAAGGCGCTGCCGCACAGGCAATGCAGTGTGCAAATATTCGTTTCGGTTTCCCGGAAACGCAGGCTCTTATTTAAGGTGTGATGATGAACCCATTAATTATCAAACTCGGTGGTGTACTGCTGGACAGCGAAGAAGCGCTGGAGCGTCTGTTTACCGCGCTGGTGAACTATCGCGAATCACACCAGCGTCCGCTGGTGATTGTGCACGGCGGCGGCTGCGTGGTGGATGAGCTGATGAAAGGGCTCAACCTGCCGGTGATCAAGAAAAACGGCCTGCGCGTCACGCCCGCTGACCAGATCGACATCATTACCGGCGCGCTGGCGGGCACGGCGAACAAAACGCTGCTGGCGTGGGCGAAGAAGCACCACATTGCCTCCGTTGGCCTCTATCTGGGCGATGGCGACAGCGTAAAAGTGACCCAGCTCGATGAAGCGCTCGGCCACGTTGGACTGGCGCAGCCGGGTTCGCCTAAGCTGATTAACACGCTGCTGGAAGGCGGTTTCCTGCCGGTGGTGAGCTCTATCGGCGTGACCGACGCGGGTGAGCTGATGAACGTTAACGCGGATCAGGCGGCAACGGCGCTGGCGGCTACGCTGGGTGCGGATCTGATCCTGCTCTCCGACGTGAGCGGCATTCTGGACGGTAAAGGCCAGCGCATCGCGGAAATGACCGCAGCCAAAGCCGAACAGCTGATCGCGCAGGGCATTATTACCGACGGCATGATCGTCAAAGTGAACGCCGCGCTGGATGCGGCGCGCACGCTGGGCCGCCCGGTGGATATCGCCTCCTGGCGTCACGCCGAGCAGCTCCCGGCGCTGTTTAACGGCACGCCGATTGGCACGCGTATTCTGGCTTAAGATTTACTGCCCGGCGGCGCTCTGCTTGCCGGGCCTACAAGACCGTAGGCCGGGTAAGCGAAGCGCCACCCGGCGGAACTAACGAATAAAGGAAGCATGTTATGGCACTTTGGGGTGGGCGTTTTACACAGGCAGCGGATCAGCGGTTCAAACAGTTCAATGACTCTTTGCGCTTCGACTACCGCCTGGCCGAACAGGATATCGTCGGCTCTGTGGCCTGGTCCAAAGCGCTGGTGACCGTTGGCGTGCTGAGCGCTGAGGAACAGCTCCAGCTGGAAGAGGCGCTGAATAACCTGCTGGAAGAGGTGCGTCTGGATCCGCAGCAAATCCTGCAGAGCGACGCCGAAGATATTCACAGCTGGGTGGAAGGCAAACTTATCGACAAAGTCGGTCAGCTGGGTAAAAAGCTGCACACCGGCCGTAGCCGTAACGACCAGGTCGCTACCGACCTGAAGCTGTGGTGTAAAGAGACCGTTGGCGAGCTGCTGGCAGCTAACCGTCAGCTGCAGACCGCGCTGGTGGAGACCGCGCAGAACAATCAGGACGCCGTGATGCCGGGCTATACCCACCTGCAGCGCGCGCAGCCGGTGACCTTTGCCCACTGGTGTCTGGCCTACGTTGAGATGCTGGCGCGTGACGAAAGCCGTCTGCAGGATACCCTGAAGCGTCTGGACGTCAGCCCGCTGGGCAGCGGCGCGCTGGCCGGTACGGCGTATGAAATCGACCGTGAACAGCTCGCAGGCTGGCTGGGCTTTGCGTCCGCCACCCGCAACAGCCTGGACAGCGTTTCTGACCGCGACCACGTGCTGGAGCTGCTCTCCAATGCGTCTATCGGGATGGTGCACCTGTCGCGCTTTGCCGAAGACCTGATCTTCTTTAACTCCGGTGAAGCGGGCTTCGTCGAGCTGTCCGACCGCGTTACCTCAGGCTCGTCCCTGATGCCGCAGAAGAAAAACCCGGACGCGCTGGAGCTGATCCGCGGGAAGTGTGGCCGCGTGCAGGGCGCGCTGACCGGCATGATGATGACCCTGAAAGGGCTGCCGCTGGCGTACAATAAAGACATGCAGGAAGACAAAGAAGGGCTGTTCGACGCGCTCGACACCTGGCTGGACTGTCTGCACATGGGCGCGCTGGTGCTGGACGGCATTCAGGTGAAACGTCCGCGCTGCCAGGAAGCGGCGCAGCAGGGCTATGCGAACTCTACCGAGCTGGCGGATTATCTGGTGGCGAAAGGCGTACCGTTCCGCGAGGCGCACCATATTGTGGGTGAAGCGGTAGTAGAAGCCATTCGTCAGGGCAAACCGCTGGAAGATCTGGCGCTGGCCGACCTGCAGAAGTTCAGCGCGGTGATTGGGGATGATGTGTATCCGATTCTGGCGCTGCAGTCCTGCCTGGATAAGCGTGCCGCGAAGGGCGGCGTGTCGCCGAAGCAGGTGGCGCAGGCGATTGCGGATGCGAAAAACCGGTTGGTTTGAGGACAGTGCGGGTGGGTGCCCTCACCCCAACCCTCTCCCACGGGGAGAGGGAGCAACACTAAAAATGGCAACTTCGGTTGCCATTTTGCTTTTATCCCCCAGGCTTTTTTACGCAAAAAAAAAAGCGGACCACGGGGTCCGCAAAAGTTCACGTTGGCTTTAGTTGTTCGAGTTTTGAGAGAAACTCGCTGACGGTGCGGGGTCGTTTTGGGTCAAACACGTGCCGCCTCGTCTATGTGGCGTATTATTCAACAGAATGCTTGATAGGGATAATCGTTCGTTGCTATGCTATCTATCGCCATGAACTATCGTGGCGACGGAGGATGAATAATGAATATTCGCGATCTTGAATACCTGGTAGCGTTAGCCGAGCATCGTCACTTTCGCCGCGCGGCAGATTCCTGCCACGTTAGCCAGCCCACGCTGAGCGGCCAGATCCGCAAGCTGGAAGACGAGCTGGGCGTGATGCTGCTGGAGCGCACCAGTCGTAAGGTTCTGTTCACACAGGCAGGTCTGCTGCTGGTGGATCAGGCGCGTACCGTGCTGCGCGAGGTCAAAGTGCTCAAGGAAATGGCAAGCCAGCAGGGGGAGGCGATGTCCGGCCCGCTGCATATTGGCCTGATCCCAACCGTTGGCCCGTACCTGCTGCCGCACATCATTCCGATGCTGCACCAGACGTTCCCGAAACTCGAAATGTACCTGCACGAAGCGCAAACCCATCAGCTGCTGGCGCAGCTGGACAGCGGCAAGCTCGACTGCGCCATTCTGGCGCTGGTGAAAGAGAGCGAAGCGTTTATTGAAGTGCCGCTGTTCGATGAGCCGATGATGCTGGCGATCTATGAAGATCACCCGTGGGCGAACCGCGATCGCGTGCCGATGGCCGATCTGGCCGGCGAAAAGCTGCTGATGCTGGAAGACGGCCACTGCCTGCGCGATCAGGCGATGGGCTTCTGCTTTGAAGCGGGTGCGGATGAGGATACCCACTTCCGCGCAACCAGCCTGGAAACGCTGCGTAATATGGTTGCGGCGGGAAGCGGTATTACGCTGCTGCCTGCGCTGGCCGTGCCGCGCGAGCGTAAACGTGATGGCGTGGTCTATCTGCCGTGCATTAAGCCGGAGCCGCGTCGTACCATCGGACTGGTCTATCGTCCGGGGTCACCGCTGCGCAGCCGCTATGAGCAGCTGGCAGAGGCCATCCGCGGTGCGATGGATGGCCATTTCGATAACGCGTTAAAACAGGCGGTTTAAGCCGTTCAGCGCGGCGACCCGATAGGCTTCCGCCATGGTCGGGTAGTTAAAGGTGGTGTTAACGAAGTACTCAATGGTGTTACCGCCGCCTTTCTGCTCCATTATCGCCTGGCCGATATGAATGATTTCCGCCGCGCGTTCGCCAAAGCAGTGAATGCCGAGGATCTCCTTCGTTTCGCGGTGGAACAGGATCTTCAGCGTCCCCACGCTCATCCCCACGATTTGCGCCCGCGCCAGATGTTTAAACTGCGCGCGACCCACCTCGTAAGGCACCTTCATTGACGTCAGCTGCTGCTCGGTTTTCCCGACAGAACTGATTTCCGGGATGGTGTAGATACCCGTTGGAATATCTTCGATCAGGTGTGCCGTTGCTTCGCCTTTTACCAGCGCCTGAGCGGCAATGCGGCCCTGGTCATAAGCGGCTGATGCCAGGCTTGGATAGCCAATCACGTCGCCGACCGCGTAAACGTGCGGCAGGGCGGTCTGGTACATGCTGTTGACCTTGAGCTGACCGCGGCTGTCGGTCTCAAGACCGATATTTTCCAGCTGCAGGGAATCGGTGTTGCCGGTGCGACCGTTGGCGTACAGCAGGCAGTCTGCTTTCAGCTTCTTTCCGGACTTCAGGTGCATAATCACCCCGTCGTCACAGCCTTCAATCTTCTCGTACTCTTCGTTGTGGCGAATCACCACGCCGCTGTTCCAGAAGTGGTAGGAGAGGGAGTCTGACATCTCCTGATCGAGGAATGCCAGCAGGCGGTCGCGGGTGTTGATCAGGTCAACTTTGACGTCCATTCCGCGGAAGATCGACGCATATTCGCAGCCAATGACCCCTGCGCCGTAGATAATAACGTGGCGGGGTTCATGGTGCAGGCTCAGAATCGAGTCGCTGTCGTAGACGCGCGGGTGCGAGAAGTCCACGTCGGCCGGATGGTACGGACGCGAGCCGCAGGCAATCACAAATTTCTCTGCGGTGATGGTCTCAACCGACCCATCGTGGCATTCGAGTGCCAGGGTATGTTCATCCACAAAATGCGCGTTGCCCTGCAAAATCTCACAGTGGTTACGCTCATAAAACCCCTGACGCATGCGCGTCTGCTGGTTAATGACGGTATCCGCGTGGTTCAGGATGTCGGCAAAGGAGGAACGAAGAAGTCGGGAGTGGTCGCTGTAAAGAGGGTTCTGGTTAAATTCGATAATGCGGCTAACGGCGTGGCGGAGGGCTTTCGAAGGGATGGTGCCCCAGTGGGTGCAACCGCCGCCGACATTATGGTAGCGCTCAATGACCGCTACTCTGGCTCCCTGTTTCACCAGACCCATAGCAGCACCTTCGCCGCCGGGGCCGGAACCAATAACTATTGCGTCGTAATCGTAGGAATGTGGCATGGCAAGGCTTACCTGTTCTTATACATAAAAGCAACAGAATCATAACATCATTGCCAGGGTAACCCAATTATCGTTGTGCTTTTTTCCGGCAGTGGAGCACAAACCGCACGTAAACAATCATTCACAAAGCCAGGCAAACAGATTAATTTTATTCTCTGGTATAGTGCCGGCAGGCCTTTGGAAGGATTCAACTATCGTGATGGGCGTAAGAGCACAACAAAAAGAGAAAACCCGGCGTTCGCTGGTGGAAGCCGCATTCAGTCAACTGAGTGCTGAGCGGAGTTTTGCCAGTTTGAGCCTGCGCGAAGTCGCACGCGAGGCCGGGATTGCGCCAACGTCCTTCTATCGTCACTTCCGTGACGTGGATGAGCTGGGCCTGACCATGGTCGACGAAAGCGGGCTGATGCTGCGCCAGCTGATGCGCCAGGCGCGTCAGCGTATCGCGAAAGGCGGCAGCGTGATCCGCACTTCCGTGTCGACCTTCATGGAATTTATCGGCAATAACCCCAACGCGTTTCGTCTGCTTCTGCGCGAGCGTTCGGGCACATCGGCGGCGTTTCGTGCCGCCGTCGCGCGTGAAATTCAGCACTTTATCGCGGAACTTGCCGACTATCTTGAACTCGAAAACCATATGCCGCGTGCGTTTACTGAAGCACAGGCCGAGGCGATGGTGACGATTGTTTTCAGCGCGGGTGCCGAAGCGCTGGACGTCAGCATTGAACAACGCAAGCAGCTTGAAGAGCGACTGGTATTGCAGCTCAGGATGATATCCAAAGGCGCGTACTACTGGTATCGCCGTGAACAAGAGAAACTGGCACATCAAACCGAAGAGTGAAGGTGAGTAATGAAACAGTCAGGTCAGGATAAAGGGACGCTGTTGCTGGCATTGATCGCTGGCTTATCCATTAATGGAACGTTTGCCGCTATTTTTAGCTCAATTGTTCCATTTTCGATTTTCCCGCTTATTGCGCTGGTGCTGACGGTGTACTGCCTGCATCAACGTTACCTGAACCGCACCATGCCGGTGGGGTTACCGGGGCTGGCCGCCGCCTGCTTTATTCTGGGCGTATTGCTGTACAGCACGGTGGTGCGCGCGGAGTATCCGGATATCGGCTCTAACTTCTTCCCTGCGGTGCTGTCTGTTGCGCTGGTGTTCTGGATTGGCTCGCGCATGCGAAGCCGTAAGAGCCAGTTACCAGAGTAAAGGGTTTTGTCGTTGTAGGCCGGATAAGCGAAGCGCCATCCGGCTTTTTTGGCAGGTGGCGCTGCGCTTACCTGCCCTACAGGGTCCACATTATTTCGCCGTGAGCAGTACGCCGCACTCCATATGGTGCGTATACGGGAACTGATCGAACAGCGCCAGCCGTTCAACCTTGTGCGTCTGGCCTAATGTTTCAAGGTTCTTGCACAGCGTCTCCGGGTTACAGGAGATGTACAAAATACGCGGGTACGCCTGCACCATCTTCTCGGTTTCGCTGTCCAGGCCACTGCGCGGCGGGTCGACAAAAATCGTCTCACACCGGTAGCTCTTGAGATCGATCCCTTCCAGGCGGTTAAACTGGCGAACGCCGTTCATGGCCTGCGTGAACTCTTCTGCGGCCATACGAACGATCTGCACGTTGTCGATATGGTTGGCGGCAATGTTGTACTGCGCGGCGGCCACCGACGGCTTGGCGATTTCCGTTGCCAGCACGCGATCGAAGTTACGCGCCAGCGCCAGCGAGAAGTTGCCGTTACCGCAGTACAGCTCAAGCAGGTCGCCTTTTGAGCCTTCCGTCGCCTTCAGCGCCCATTCCAGCATCTGCACGTTCATGGCGGCGTTCGGCTGGGTGAAGCTGTTCTCGACCTGACGATACACCATCTCTTTACCCGCCACCGGCAGGCGCTCGTCAATGTAGTCCTGATCCAGCATGATTTTGGTTTTGGTCGCCCGGCCAATCAGGTGAACGTTGATGTTCTGCGCGCGAAGCGCATCGCGCAGGGCTTCTGCCTGCTCGCGCCATTCGTCGTTAAGCGCTTTGTGATACAGCAGAGAGACAATCGCCTGATTGCTTTGCGTGGTCAGGTAATCAATCTGGAACAGCTTGTTACGCAGTACCGGATTGTTGCGCACGCCGTCCATTATCAGCGTCATCAATTGGTTAATGAGCTCGCTCGCCGCCGGAAAGCTGTCCACGCGAATGCGGGACTTCGTCTGCTGATCGAAAATGATGTGGTACAGGTCGTCACCGTCGTGCCAGATGCGGAACTCGGCGCGCATGCGGTAGTGGCTGACGGGGGAGCGGAACACCTCGGGTACGGGCGCGTTGAACGGCGTCATCATACTTTGCAGACGGACAACTTTTTCGGCCAGCTGCGCGTCGTACTGTTCTGTTGGGAGGTGTTCTGGGGTCATGATGCGTCCTGAGTGATAATGAATTACGCGGGGATTGTAGGCATTGTTCAGGGGATGTCCAGATTTAATGCCCAATAGCTGTCTGGACATCCATACGTGTCTAATTGTAGCATTCTGTTTCCGGTCTCCTGAGAGTGAAAAGGGAATCCAGTGTAAATCTGGAGCTGACGCGCAGCGGTAATGACTGGCGGGATGAGCGTAGTAGACACTGTGAAAATGGGAAGTCTTCATCCTTATATAGCCACCTAGCCCGAAGACCTGCCGGGATCACGTCGCATTTGGTTTCATCATCGCGTGCTATCGATGAGGCCTGCGGCATCCTTCTTATATTGTGGATGCTTTAACAATGATTAAAAAAGTATCGCTGTTGACGGCGTTGTCCGTCACGGCATTTTCGGGCTGGGCGCAGGATAGCGCAGACTCGTTGGTGGTGACGGCAAATCGTTTTGAACAACCGGCAAAAACCGTTCTGGCACCGACGTCCGTCGTGACGCGTGAAGATATTGAGCGCTGGCAGGCTAAGAGCGTGGTGGAAATCATGTCACGTCTGCCTGGCGTGGATATCGCGCAAAGCGGTGGAATGGGCTCGAACTCTTCGACTTTTATTCGCGGAACGGAATCTCGCCATGTGCTGGTGCTGGTTGACGGTATTCCTTTGAATAACGCTGGGATCAGCAACGTTCCCGATCTGAGCCAAATCCCGACCTCGCTGATTCAGCGTATTGAGTACATCCGTGGTCCGCGTTCAGCCCTGTATGGCTCCGACGCGATTGGTGGCGTGATTAACATCATTACCGGACGTGATAAGCCGGGTGCAGAAATCTCAGCGGGCGTTGGCTCTAAGGGATATCAGACCTATGATGGCGCTTTCCAGCAGGTGCTGGATAAAACCAAAATCACCATGGCGGGTAACTACACCTATACCCGGGGTTTTGACATCGCCGCAAAAGATGCGCCGCGCCAGCCTGACCGCGATGGCTTTATGAGTAAATCGCTGTACGGCTCCGTGGAACAGCAGATTACCGACAGCGTGAGCGGCTTCTTCCGTGGCTTTGGTTATGACAACCGCACCGCGTATGACGGTTACGATCACTACGACGCTAACTTTATGGTGGATGGCCGCCCTGATACGCGTCAGCTCTACAGCCAGAACTGGGATACCGGTCTGCGTTACAACCAGGGGATTTTCCAGTCGCAGCTGGTGGCGGGTTACGGTCGCAGTAAAGATCAGAACTATGATCCGAAAAAAGGACGTTATGCCGATTCCGCCACTATGGATGACGTGAAGCAGTATACGACCCAATGGCTCAATACCGTGGAAGTCGGTCACGGCAACATCGGCGCAGGCCTGGACTGGCAGAAGCAGAAGACGCAGGCCGGAACGGGCTACCTGGATAAAGGTTACGAACAACGCAATACCGGCGTGTTTGTTTCGGCGATGCAGCAGTTCAGCAGCGTGACGCTGGAAGCGGCGGCGCGTAATGACGATAACTCCAACTTTGGTAACCATGGAACCTGGCAAACCAGCGCAGCGTGGGAGTTTGTGGATGGCTATCGCGTGATTGCCTCCTACGGTACGGCATTTAAAGCGCCGACCATGAGCCAGATCCACAGCGCCTCTTACGGTAATCCGGATCTTAAACCGGAGGAGAGCAAGCAGTGGGAAGGGGGCTTTGAAGGCCTGACGGGACCGGTTAACTGGCGTATCACCGGTTATCGCAATGACATCGATAATCTTATTAGCAGCGATCCGCATACGTATCGTTATTGCAACGTTGATGAAGCGCGTATCAAAGGGGTGGAAGCCACGGCACAGTTCGATACTGGTCCGGTTGGGCATCAGATTTCCTATGATTACGTTGACCCGCGTAATGCCAAAACTAACGAAGTGCTGGCCCGCCGTTCTAAGCAGCAGGTTAAGTATCAGCTTGACTGGCAGGTATGGGATCTCGACTGGAATCTTGCCTACCGTTACCTTGGCACCCGCTATGATGTCGCGATTGATCCAGACACCTATTCGTCAGAGCGCGTGAAAATGGGCGGTGTCAGCCTGTGGGATGTCGCCGTTTCATATCCTGTCACCTCACACCTCACAGTTCGTGGTAAAATAGCCAACCTGTTCGATAAAGATTACGAGACAGTTTATGGCTACCAAACTGCAGGACGGGAATACACCTTGTCTGGCAGCTACACCTTCTAATCCGCGTCCCACCGTGCTGGTGTTTGATTCCGGCGTCGGTGGGCTTTCGGTCTATGATGAGATTCGGCATCTCCTGCCGGATCTCCATTACATCTACGCCTTCGATAACGTCGCTTTCCCATATGGGGAAAAGAGCGAAGATTTTATTGTGGCGCGCGTGGTTGAAATCGTCACTGCGGTACAAAAGCGCTATCCCCTTGCGCTGGCCGTCATCGCCTGTAATACGGCGAGCACCGTTTCCCTTCCCGCTCTGCGTGAAAAATTCCCATTCCCGGTAGTGGGCGTTGTTCCTGCGATAAAGCCTGCCGCGCGTCTGACGGCGAACGGCATTGTAGGGTTGCTGGCCACGCGTGGCACGGTAAAGCGTCCTTATACCCGCGAGCTGATCGACCGTTTTGCTAACGAATGCCAGATTGCGATGCTCGGCTCGGCTGAGCTGGTGGAGATGGCAGAAGCGAAGCTGCACGGAAAGGCGGTATCACTCGACGAGCTGCGCCGTATTCTTCGTCCGTGGCTGCGGATGCCCGAACCGCCGGATACCGTTGTGCTGGGCTGTACCCACTTCCCGCTATTGCAGGAAGAGCTATTAGAGGTACTGCCGGAGGGAACACGGCTGGTGGATTCCGGCGCGGCTATCGCACGTCGGACGGCCTGGCTGCTGGAACATGAAGCGCCGGATGCGAAATCTGCCGATGCGAATATCGCGTTTTGTATGGCCATCACGAAAGAGACTGAGCAACTTTTACCCGTTTTACGCCGTTATGGCTTTGAAACGCTCGAAAAACTGGCGCTGTAGCACGGTTTTGAGCAAAAAAGAGACGGTTGAAAGTTTTTTTTAAAAGAGGGGTTGTCAACGTCTGAGAACTCCCTATAATGCGCCTCCACTGACACGGAACAACGGCTTACAGGCCGCCGGGTTAGCGGGGTTCAGAGATGAACGCCAGCAGAGAAAAGCAAAAATAATCGCTTGACTCTGAATGAGGAAAACGTAATATACGGGACCTCGCAACGGTGAGCTGAAAGCCGCGTTGCACTGCTCTTTAACAATTTATCAGACAATCTGTGTGGGCACTCAAAGTGACATGGATTCTTAATGTCTTCGGACAATAAATGAATACCAAGTCTCTGAGTGAACATACGTAATTCATTACGAAGTTTAATTCACGAGCATCAAACTTAAATTGAAGAGTTTGATCATGGCTCAGATTGAACGCTGGCGGCAGGCCTAACACATGCAAGTCGAGCGGTAGCACAGAGGAGCTTGCTCCTCGGGTGACGAGCGGCGGACGGGTGAGTAATGTCTGGGAAACTGCCTGATGGAGGGGGATAACTACTGGAAACGGTAGCTAATACCGCATAACGTCGCAAGACCAAAGAGGGGGACCTTCGGGCCTCTTGCCATCAGATGTGCCCAGATGGGATTAGCTAGTAGGTGGGGTAACGGCTCACCTAGGCGACGATCCCTAGCTGGTCTGAGAGGATGACCAGCCACACTGGAACTGAGACACGGTCCAGACTCCTACGGGAGGCAGCAGTGGGGAATATTGCACAATGGGCGCAAGCCTGATGCAGCCATGCCGCGTGTATGAAGAAGGCCTTCGGGTTGTAAAGTACTTTCAGCGGGGAGGAAGGTGTTGAGGTTAATAACCTCAGCAATTGACGTTACCCGCAGAAGAAGCACCGGCTAACTCCGTGCCAGCAGCCGCGGTAATACGGAGGGTGCAAGCGTTAATCGGAATTACTGGGCGTAAAGCGCACGCAGGCGGTCTGTCAAGTCGGATGTGAAATCCCCGGGCTCAACCTGGGAACTGCATTCGAAACTGGCAGGCTAGAGTCTTGTAGAGGGGGGTAGAATTCCAGGTGTAGCGGTGAAATGCGTAGAGATCTGGAGGAATACCGGTGGCGAAGGCGGCCCCCTGGACAAAGACTGACGCTCAGGTGCGAAAGCGTGGGGAGCAAACAGGATTAGATACCCTGGTAGTCCACGCCGTAAACGATGTCGACTTGGAGGTTGTGCCCTTGAGGCGTGGCTTCCGGAGCTAACGCGTTAAGTCGACCGCCTGGGGAGTACGGCCGCAAGGTTAAAACTCAAATGAATTGACGGGGGCCCGCACAAGCGGTGGAGCATGTGGTTTAATTCGATGCAACGCGAAGAACCTTACCTACTCTTGACATCCAGAGAACTTTCCAGAGATGGATTGGTGCCTTCGGGAACTCTGAGACAGGTGCTGCATGGCTGTCGTCAGCTCGTGTTGTGAAATGTTGGGTTAAGTCCCGCAACGAGCGCAACCCTTATCCTTTGTTGCCAGCGA